>CAXDNE010000137.1:0-18740 GCA_963990595.1 uncultured Methylobacterium sp. | reverse complement strand
GAGATTGCCTCTTGTCTCGTGGGCTCGGAGATGTGTATAAGAGACAGGGGGCAGCGACTCTGGCGCGGGGTCCCCTATATGGCGGCGCGGGATCCGCACCGGAGAGGGCAGGGATGATCGCACCGGCACGCGCGCTGCTCCTGGCCGCCCTGCTCGCCCTCGGTGGCCCTACGGCCCGGGCCGCCTCGGGGCCGGCCGTGGAGGCCGAGAACGGGATGGTGGTCTCGTCCCAGCGCCTCGCCTCGCAGGTGGGGGCCGACATCCTGAAGGCCGGCGGCAACGCCGTCGACGCCGCGGTGGCGGTGGCCTATGCCGAGGCGGTGGTGAACCCCTGCTGCGGCAATCTCGGGGGCGGCGGCTTCCTGGTGCTCCACAGCGCCGACGGGCGCAGCCGCTTCGTGAATTTCCGCGAGACCGCCCCGGCGGCCGCCACCCGGGACATGTATCTCGACGCCGCCGGCAACGTCGTGAAGGGCGCGAGCCTGCGCGGCTGGAAGGCCGCCGGCGTGCCGGGGACCGTGCTCGGCCTCAACACCGCGCTCGCCGCCTACGGGACCCTGCCGCTGGCGCAGGTGATGGCGCCGGCGATCGCGCTCGCCCGGGACGGGTTCGTGCTGACCCGAGGCGACACCGACATCCTCGAATCCGGCACGAAGCTGTTCGCCGGGCAGGCGAACGTCGCCCGGATCTTCCTGCGGCCGGACGGCAGTCCCTGGCGGCCCGGGGACCGGCTGGTCCAGGCCGATCTCGCCCGGACCCTCCAGGCCATCGCCGACCACGGCGCGGACGCGTTCTACAAGGGGGCGATCCCGGACGCCGTGGAGGCGGCCTCCCGGGCGGGCGGCGGCCTGCTCACGGCGGCCGATTTCGCCGCCTACACGGTCACGCAATCCGAGCCGCTGACCTGCCGCTACCGGGGCGCGACCATCCTGTCGGCGCCCCCGCCCTCGTCCGGCGGCACCACGCTCTGCGAGATCCTCGGCATCCTCGACGGCTACGACCTGCGGGCGGCCGGGTTCAACTCCGCCCGGAGCGTGCACCTGATGGTCGAGGCGATGCGGCGCGCCTATGCCGACCGCAACCTGCTGCTGGGCGACCCGGCCTTCGTGGACAACCCGGTCGCCCGGCTCCTGTCGCCGGCCTACGCGGAGCGGCTCCGGGCCTCGATCCGGCCGGACCGGGCGATCCCCTCGGCGGAGATCCGCCCGGATCCGGGGCTGGAGACGCGGGAGCGGGCCGAGACCACCCACATCTCGGTGATGGACAGGGCCGGGAACGCGGTCGCGCTGACCTACACGATCAACGGCTATTTCGGCGCCGGGGTGATCGCCGCCGAGACGGGGTTCTTCCTGAACGACGAGATGGACGACTTCACCGTCAAGACCGGGGTGCCGAACCTGTTCGGCCTCGTGCAGGGGGCGAAGAACGCGATTCAGCCGGGCAAGCGCCCGCTCTCGTCCATGGCCCCCACGATCGTGCTGCGCGACGGCAAGGTCGCCCTGGTGGCGGGCTCGCCGGGGGGCTCGCGGATCATCACGATCAACGCGCAGACGATCATCAACATGCTGGATTTCGGCATGGCGCCGCAGGAGGCGGTGGACGCCCCGCGCATCCACCACCAGTGGCTGCCCGATACGGTCTACGCCGAGCCCTTCGCGCTCTCGGCGGACACGCAAGGACTCCTGCGGGGCATGGGCCACACGATCGTCGAGCAGACCCCCTGGGGGGCGCAGGAACTCATCGCGGTGCGCGCCGCCGCGCCAGCCCTGCCGGAGGCGGCGTCCTCCGGAAACGATGCCTCGCGCACGGGGCGGATGCGGCCGGACCTGCTCTACGGCGCCAACGACAACCGCCGGCCGGCGGGCGCGGCGGTGGGGGAGTAGGGGCCCCTCTCCCGGGCGCGGGGAGCGCCGCAGATCCCGACGCTCAGCCCTGTCGGGCCTCCCGGGCCACCGCGCGGAACCCGATGTCGCGCCGGCAGAACCCTTCCGGCCAGTCGATCCGGGCCACCGCCGCGTAGGCGCGGGCCTGGGCGTCCGTGACGCTGTCGCCGAGCGCCGTGACCGCCAGGACCCGGCCGCCATCGGCGAGCAGCTGACCGTCCTCGGCCCGGGTGCCGGCCTGGAACACGTAGACGCCGTCGCCCTCGGCGGCGTCGACGCCGCGGATGACGGATCCCCGGACCACCGCCCCGGGATAGCCGGCCGCCGCCATGACGACGGTGAGGGCGGCCCGATGGGCGTCGAATTCCAGCGCGACCCCCGAGAGGTCGCCCTCGCAGGCCGAGAGCAGGGCCGGCACGAGGTCGGAGGCGAGGCGCGGCATCAGCACCTGCGCCTCGGGATCGCCGAAGCGGGTGTTGTACTCGATCAGCTTCGGGCCGTCCTCGGTCAGCATCAGGCCGGCATAGAGGATGCCGGTGAACGGGCAGCCCCGCGCCCGCATGCCGGCCAGCGTCGGCGCGATGATCTCGGCCATGACCCGGGCCTCGATCTCCGGGGTGACGACCCGGGCCGGGGAATAGGCGCCCATGCCGCCGGTGTTGGGGCCGCGGTCGCCGTCGAACACCCGCTTGTGGTCCTGCGCGGTGCCGAGCGGAATCGCCCGCGTGCCGTCGCACAGCGCGAAGAAGCTCGCCTCCTCGCCGAACAGGCACTCCTCGACCACCACCTCGGCGCCGGGCTCGGCGAACAGGGCGGTCAGCGCGTCCTCGGCCTGGTCCAGGGTCTCGGCGACGGTGACGCCCTTGCCGGCGGCGAGCCCGTCGGCCTTCACGACGATCGGGGCGCCCTGCTGCCGGACGTAGTCCAGCGCCGGCTCGAGAGCGGTGAAGCGCGCGAAGGCGGCGGTCGGGATGCCGCAGGCGGCGCAGAGATCCTTGGTGAAGCCCTTCGAGCCCTCGAGCCGGGCAGCGTCGCGGGTCGGCCCGAAGGCGCGGATCCCGGCGGCCTTCAGGTCGTCGACGAGCCCGGCGACCAGCGGCGCCTCGGGGCCGACCACCACGAGGCCGATCGATTCCACGGCGCAGAAGGCGGCCACGGCGGCGTGGTCGGTGACCTTGAGGTCCGGCCGGTTGGTGCCGTGACGGGCGGTGCCGGGATTGCCGGGCGCCGTGAACAGGCGGGTGCAGAGGGGGCTCTGGGCCAGTCGCCACGCCAACGCGTGCTCGCGGCCGCCGGAACCGATCAGCAGAATGTTCATGCGCACGCCATCATGGGCTCAGCTTCTCGGCCAAGCCTGCCCGCGGGAAAAGGTTTTTTTCGGGCTTTCCCCGTTCCGCGCAGGTCTCCGGGCCGCTCAGCAGCCGATGCACACGCTCGTATTGACACCGCCGCCGCGCCGGATGCCCCCGTGGCGGCCGCTGTGGCGACCCCCATGGACGCCCCGGTCGGGCAGGTAGGGACCGTAGGGCTGGTACTGGACGTTGCGCTGGAGGGTCTGGTTCAGCGTGTTGAAATCCGTGACCCGCTGCTGGTTGAGGGTCCGGATCTGGCTCTGGAGGGCGAACGAGGCGTTGGCCGCGTTCGGATCGTTCTGCTGCACCTGGGCCCAGGCGGTGCCCGCCGGGAGGGCGAGCGCCAGGGCGAGGAGCGCGCGGGAAACGGCGCGCATGGATGCCTCCGTGAAATGGGCCGGACCGTCTGCCGAGGTCGACGCGTCAGGATCGGGCCCGGTTCCGGGGCGCGTCAACCCGGCACAACCGGTGATTTCGTCTCCGGCAGGGCCTCGACCAGCTTGGGATCCATCCCGGTATGGGCCTGCACCAGGGGATGCGGGGTGAGCGCCAGCCACTGCGTCAGCGAGATGTCGGCGTAGCGCGGGCTCTTGAACATCTCCAGGAAGGTCAGGGTCGTGTCGCCGGTATTCTCGATGTAGTGACCCATGGCGAAGGGCACGTAGCCCACGTCGCCGGCCTGGTAGTCGAAGGTGCGGGCCTTCGATTCCGAGCCGAACACGGTCATCCGGCCCTGGCCCGAGAGGTAATACTGCCACTCGTCGCCGTTGGGGTGCCAGTGCAGCTCGCGCAGGCCCCCGGGCTCGACCTCGACCAAAGCCGCGGCGATCGTGACCGAGGCGGGGAACACCGTGGAATCGGTGATGCGCACGCTGCCGCTCTTCGTGCGGATCGGTTCCTGCGCCAGCATCCGGTGGCTGAAGGTCCGCGGGACCGGACCGGAGCCCCCCATCCTGTCGGCCGCGAGTGGGCCGGGCTTCGGGCCCGGGAAGATGTAGAGCTCCTTCTCGGGGATGTTGGCGAAGGCGCTCTCGGGCAGGCCGAAATTCTTGGCGAGCACGTCCCTGGGCGTATGCGCCAGCCAGTCGGTCAGCAGGAAGGTGGAATCCTCCGAGAAGCCGCCGTCGTCGAAGACGAGCAGGAACTCGCAGCCGTCGACCCCGTCGGCCGCCAGCCCCTGGATCGAGTGCGGGATGCCCCCCGGGAAGTACCAGAGGTCGCCCTCGCCGACATCGTCCGCGAAGGTGCGCCCGTCCTGGTCGATGGCGGTGATCCGGGCCTTGCCCTTGATCATGTAGGCCCACTCGGCCTCCTTGTGCCAGTGCATCTCGCGGACCACGCCGGCCTTGAGCCGCATGTTGACCCCCGCCATGGCCTTGGAGACCGGCAGTTCGCGGGTCGTGGTCTGGCGCGCCCAGCCCCCGTCCTCCAGCCGCATGTGGCTGTCACTGAACGACCATTTCAGGTTCGGCATCGTGCCGTGGTCGGTGGCGGGCGGCGCCAGCGTGAAGGGCTCCTCGGCGGCCCGGGGCTGGTTGCGGGGCCCGAGGATGTCGGCGCCCTTGCCGCCGCGCTCGGGCCGGGGCGCCGCCGGTCCGGAAGATTGCGCCGCGGCGGGGGCCGCCATCATGGCGCCGCCTGCGGCGATGATGGCGCGCCTGGAGATCTCGGTCATCGCGTCTCGGTCCCTGACATGTGGCAGGGTAACCGGACGGGGGACGCGCGGATCCGCCCCCGGGGCCGATCCTGCACTGCGGCATCTCGCCCGGAGCCGGGCCGTGGTCTATGTAGTGGCGGACAGGATCCGACGCGTCCCGGCCGGTCGGCCGACGCCAGTGCGGTGCGTGATCCGCAGCGCGACCGAGGGCGAGAATGGCGGACCGGGACAGTTCAGCCGCGGGTGAGCCCGGCAGCCCCGCCTCTCACGGTCGCCTGTGGCTCGCCCTGCTGGCGCTGGCCGGGGCGGGCGTCCTCGGATACCGCTCCTGGCCGGACCCGTCCCGGGCGGCGACCCCGCCGCAGGCGGCCGAGGCGAAGCCGCCGGCCGTGCGGGTCGCCTCGGCCGCGCGGGCCTCCGGCACGATGAGCCTGACCCAGACCGGCACCACCCAGGCCTTCGACACGGCGAGCCTCTATCCGCGGGCGACGGGCTACATCGTCGAGCGCAAGGTCGATATCGGCTCGCACGTGAAGAAGGGCGACCTGCTGTTCCGGATCAGCGCGCCCGATCTCGACCAGCAGCTCGTCCAGGCGCAGTCGCAGGTGCTGCAGCTCCAGGCGGCGCTGATCCAGGCGCGGGCGCTGGTCGATCAGGCCGAGGCCAACCGTCACCTCGCGGACGTGACCAACCGGCGGACCTCGACGCTGGCCGGCACGGGTGCCGAGACCCGGCAGAACGCCGACACGTCGCAGGCCGGGGTGCTGGCGCAGACCGCCAATGTCGACGCCGCCAAGGCGGCCGTGAAGGTCGCCGAGGCCAACATCGCCGCGCAGGAGGCCCAGGTCGCCCGGCTCAAGGTCCTGACCGGCTTCGAGGAGATCCGCGCCCCCTTCGACGGGGTGGTGACGACCCGCAACAACGATGTCGGCGACGCGGTCACGGCGGACACGAACACGGGCGCGCCGCTCCTGACGCTGGCGCGGGACGACGTGCTGCGCATGGCGGTGAACGTGCCGCTCTACGCCGCCGACGGCGTCCGCGACGGGCTCGACGCCAAGGTCGAGGTGGCCCAGCTCCCCGGCCGGATCTTCCCCGGCAAGGTCTCGCGCTCGTCGACGACGCTGCTCTCCGCCGCGCGCACGCTGGTGACGCAGGTCGACATCCCCAATCCGGACGGCGCGTTGCAGGCCGGCCTCTACATCACCCTGACGCTCGAGATCCCGCGGGTCTCGCCCGCCGTAACGGTGCCGAGCGACGCCCTGATCTTCGACCAGAACGGGACCCATGTGGCGGTGGTCGAGACCTCCGGGGACGGGAGCGGCGTGGTGCGGATGCGCCCGGTCACGATCTTCCGTCAGACCCGGTCGGTCCTGGAGCTGCGCACCGGCCTGAATGGCGGCGAGCGCGTCGTCGTGGGACCGCCCGCCTCCCTGCGCGACGGCGACCGGGTCACCCTGCGGCCGGAGGGCAGGGCGGGGGCGTGAGCGGCAGCGCCGAGACAGGCGCGCTCCGACCGAAGCGGACGGGGTGCCGGACGGATCGCAGCCGCCGCCGCGGAGGGTCCTGACCAGCTCTGGGACAGCTACGCCGGCGATAAGCGGCCGGACATGCGGCGCTCGCCGTGGGGCCGTCCCCCGGGCGCCGTCGTCACCGGCTGGCTCAGGACGCGGGTACGATCGCCGTGGCACTCGGAACGATAGCGCTCGCGCTCGCGCTGCTTGGCCTGAGCCTCGCGCTCTTCGGGCTGAAATTGGCCCTCGCGGGGGGCTCTCCGTTCTACATCGCCCTGGGCCTGGGTCTGCTGGCCTCCGGCGTTCAGCTGGCCCGGCGCCGCCAGAGCGGTCTCTGGATCTATGCCCTGGTTCTGGCGGCGTCCTTCGTCTGGACGGTCGGCGAGGTGGGGCTCGACAAGTGGCAATGGATCCCGCGCGGGGCCCTGATCCTCCTCGTCGGGCTGGTCCTCTGCCTGCCCGCCGTCGTCAGGCGCCTGCGGGACGCACCCGAGGGGCTCTGGGCGCCCAGCCCCGGGAACGGCCCGCTCGCCCTGCGCGCCGTCGTCCTGCTCATCGGAGCCCTGAGCGCCGGGGTCTGGTTCGTCGACCCGGTCGCGATCCGCGGCAGCCTGCCGAGAGTGGCGGAGGCCGGCCCCGCGGCGGTCGATCCGAGCGGCGTTCCCTATCCGGCCGACGACTGGGTCGCCTACGGCGGCACCAATCTCGGCCAGCGCTACTCGGCGCTCCGGGACATCACCACCGGCAATGTCCGGGGCCTCAAGGTGGCCTGGGAGCACCACACGGGCGACCTGCGCGGCGACGGCCGGACGGATCCGAAGGAGTTCACGTTCGAGGCGACGCCGATCAAGGTGAACGGGCTGCTCTATCTCTGCACCCCGCACAACATCGTTCAGGCCCTGGCGCCCGAGACCGGCGCGCTGGTCTGGGCCTTCGACCCGCAGATGGCGCGGGACGGCCATTACCAGCACCAGACCTGCCGCGGCGTGTCCTACAACGACTCGGCCGGCTACGCGCCGCCGGCCGACACCGATCCGGCGAGGGCCGGCGCCATCGCGGCCGCCATCGCCGAGTGCCCGCGCCGGATCATCGCGTCCTCGGTCGATGCGCGCCTCTACGCGCTCAACGCCGAGACCGGCGCCCTGTGCAAGACCTTCGGTGCGGAGGGCTTCGTCGATCTGACGGCGCAGATGCCCAATCTCAGGCGGGCCGCCTATCAGCAGACCTCGGCGCCGCTGGTGACCCGGAACCTCATCGTTCTCGGCAGCGCGATCGCCGACAATTACTACGCCGCCAATCCGTCGGGCGTGATCCGCGCCTTCGACGTGCGCACCGGCGCGATCGTCTGGAAGTTCGACGCCGGCAAGCCCGACGCGACCGCGCCGCTGCGGCCCGGCGACGTCTACGCCCCCAACTCGGCGGTGGCCTGGACGCAGTTCGCGGCCGACGAGGCGCTGGGGCTCGTCTACGTGCCGTTCGGCAACAGGGCGCCCGACCAGGTCGGCCTGTCCCGGTCGAAGGCGGACGAGGCCCTCATCGACGCCCTGGCGGCGCTGGACCTGGAGACCGGGAAGCTGACCTGGGCGTTCCGGACCACGTATCACGACCTGTGGGACCGCGATAATCCGTCCCAGCCGGTCCTCCTCACCCTGCCGCGGGGCGACGGGACGGTTCCGGCGATCCTGGTTCCCACCAAGGTCGGCAACGTCTGGGTTCTCGATCGCCGCACGGGCGCCCCGATCCTGCCGGTCTCCCAGGTACCGGTCTCGACCCGGACCGACATCCCGGGGGAGACCCCGGCGCCGACCCAGCCGATGTCGGCGCTCAGCTTCGCGCCCGCGGCGCTGACCGAGGCCGACATGTGGGGCGTCACGCCCTTCGACCAGATCCAGTGCCGCCTCGCCTTCCGGTCGAACCGCTACGACGGCAACCCGTTCACGCCGCCCCAGACGTCGGGCGGCGCGATCATCTGGCCCGGCAATATCGGGGTGTTCAACTGGGGCTCGGTCGCCGTCGATCCGGTCAATCACTGGATGATCGCGACGCCGCAATACCTGCCCTACATCTACCGCCTGATTTCGCGCCCGCCGGACGAGCCCGACCGGCGCCTCGTCACAGCGGATCCGGAGGCCAGCCCGGGCAATGAGAATCTCGGCGGCCCCTACGCGGTGTCCATCGCGCATATGCGCTCCGCCCTCGGCGTCCCGTGCAACGCGCCGCCCTGGGGCGTGCGGGTGGGCGTCAACCTCGCGGATGGCAGCACCGCCTGGAAGCACCGCAACGGCACCGTCGCGGGGCAGAGGATCGGCGGTCTCGCGGTGCCGATCCCGTTCGAGATGGGCATGCTGGCCCATGGCGGCACCCTGACCACGGCCGGCGGCGTCGCGTTCACGGGCGCCGCGCTCGACGATCGCATCCGCGGCTACGACATGCAGACCGGGGAGGTCCTCTGGACCATGGCGCTGCCGGCCGGTGGCCAAGCCACCCCGATGACCTACCGGGGCAAGGACGGCCGGCAATACGTGGTGATCGCCGCCGGCGGCCACGGCGCGCTCGGGACCACGCCGGGCGACTCGGTCATCGCCTTCAGGCTCGATTGAGCGGTCGCGCGGGCGGCGGGACGCGGTGCCTGCGCGTCCCGCCGGTCCGGCCCCGTGGAGACGATGCCGGCCGCCGACCGGCGCGGGACCGTCCTATCCCTCCAGCCGCGCCCGCGTGTCGGTGCGGGCGAGGCGCGCCAGCAGGTACTCGACCTCGGCCTTCGCCTGGCCGGTGAGCGCCTGCGAGGGCTTGCGCTGCGCGTCGGAGGCGAAGATTCCCCGGCGCATGAACACGTATTTGCGCACCGCGAGCCCCAGCGGGCCCTGCTGCTGCTCGTAGCGGAGATAGGGGAGGTGGGCGTCGAACAGGTCGTGGGCGGCGTCGCGCTCGCCGGCCCGGCCGAGGCGGACCACGTCGACCAGCATCTCCGGGAAGGCGTAGCCGGTATTGGCCCCGTCGGCGCCGCGCTCGGTCTCGAAGTCGAGGAACAGGCCGCCATTGCCCACGAGGATGGAGATGTGGCGCATGGATCCGTCGCGCTCGAAGCCGCGCAGCGTCGAGATCTTCTCCAGCCCCGGCCAATCCTCGTGCTTGAGCATCACGCAGGAGGGATTCTCGGTCACGATCCGGCGGATCACCCCCGGGGTCATCTGGACCGAGAAGGTGAGGGGATAATCCTGCAGCACGAACGGCACGTCCGGCCCGATCGCCTCGACGGCGTTGCGGTAATAGCCGACCACCTGGTCGTCGGTGCGCAGGGTGTTGGGCGGGGCGATCATCACGCCGGCCGCGCCCAGCTCCATCACCTCCCGGGCGAGCGCCCGCATGGCCGCGAAGCCCGGCGCCGTGACGCCGACGATCACCGGCAGCCGCGTGCGCCCCAGGACGCGCCGGGCCACCGCGATGCCCTCCGCGTGGTCGAGCTTGCCGGCCTCGCCGAGCTGGCCGAGGATCGTCAGGCCGTCGACCCCCGCGGCGCCGAAGAAGTCGGTCATCCGGTCGAGGGAGGTCTCGTCGATCCGGCCGTCCGGGTGGAACGGCGTCGGGGCGATCGGCACGACGCCGCCGATATCGCTGGTGAGGGGCATGCCGGTCTCCTCGATGCTGCGGCGGCTGCCGGCCGCCGGTGGCATGCCCCATACTGGAAAATCCCGGGCGCCGCGACACGCCCGGGATCAGCGCGGGTTTCGATCAGGCCAGCAGCTTGTCGAGGGTGATCGGCATGTCGCGCACCCGCACGCCGGTGGCGTGCCAGACCGCGTTGGCGATGGCGCCCACCGTGCCGGTGATGCCGATCTCGCCGACCCCCTTCACGCCGAGGGCGTTCACCACCGCGTCGTCCTCGTGGACCAGGATCGCCGCCATGGTGGGCACGTCGGCGTTCACCGGCACGTGGTACTCGGCGAGGTTGTCGTTGAGGAAGCGGCCGGTGCGCGGATCCATCTCGGCCCGCTCGTGCAGGGCGAAGGACAGGCCCCAGATCATCCCGCCGTAATACTGGCTCTCAACGAGGCGCGGGTTGATCACCCGCCCGGCCGCGAAGGCGCCGACGAGGCGGCTCACCCGGATCTGGCCGAGATCGGGATCGACCTTCACCTCGGCGAAGACCGCCCCGTGGGCGTGCATGGCGTAGGAGGCCTGCGCGGCCGGATCGGCCCCGGCCTTGCCCTGGCCCTCGATGCGCGCCCGGCCGGCCCGCTTGAGGATATCGGTGAAGGACTCGCCGCGGCCCGGGTCGTCGCGCCGGGTGAGCCGGCCGTCGGCGGCGGTCACGCCGGCATTGCCCGCGCCGTAGAGCGGGGAGGCGGGGTCGCTGGTGGCGAGATCGGAGAGCTGCCGGATCACGTCGGCGGCGGCGGCGTGGATCGCGCCCCCGGCCGTGGCCGTGTGGCCCGAGCCGCCCGCGATGCCGGCATTGGGCAGATCGGAGGAGCCCATCCGGAAGGTGAGGGCGTCCATCCCGATCCCGAGCCCGTCGGCGGCGATCTGGGCCAGCGCCGTCCACGCGCCCTGGCCCATGTCGATCGCCCCGAGCTCCACCGTGCCGGTGCCGTCGGCGCGGATCTCGGCCCGGGCCATCCCCTCGAAGATCAGCGCCGGGAAGGTGGCGGTGCCCATGCCGGTGCCGACCAGGAACCCGTCCCTGTCGCGGGTCTGGCGGGGCTGAAGCGGGCGCCCGGCCCAGCCGAAGGCCTCGGCGCCGCGCCGGTAGCATTCCCGCAGGGCCTTGGAGGAGAAGGGCTTGCCGGTGATCGGCTCGACCTCGGCGTAGTTGGCGAGCCGGAAATCCAGCGGATCCATGCCGAGTTCGTGCGCCATCTCGTCCAGCGCGCTCTCCAGGGCGACGCTGCCGGTGGCCTCGCCGGGCGCGCGCATGAACAGCGGCGTGCCGGTGTCGAGGCGCACCGCCTCGTGGCGGATGGCGATGGCTTGGCTCGCGTAGAGGGTGCTGGTCGCCCGCCCCGCCGGCTCGAAGAAATCGTCGAAGCTCGACGAGGCGGTGAGGATGTGGTGGTCGAGCGCCGTGAGCTTGCCCGCGGCGTCGGTGCCGAGGCGCAGCGTCTGCCGGGTCGGGCCGCGATGGCCCATCGGGCCGTACATCTGGGTCCGGGTCGGCACGAGCTTCACCGGCCGGCCCACGAGCTTGGCCGCCATGCAGGCGAGGACCTGCGGCCCCGCGGGGACGCCCTTCGAGCCGAAGCCGCCGCCGAGATAGGGGCTCTCGATGTGGATGTCGTCCGGGCTGACGCCGAACAGCCCGGCGAGCCTTGTCTGCGACATGGCGAGCGCCTGGGTCGGCATGAGGAGCGTCAGCCGGTTCCCGTCCCAGCGCGCCACGGCCGCGTGCGGCTCCATGGCGTTGTGGTACTGGGCCGGCGTCTCGTAGGTCGCCGCGATGGACTTCGACGCGGAGGCGAGCCCGGCCTCGACGTCGCCGTCGCCCTCGGACGGGGGCGCGCCGACGCCCACGGAGGGCGGGGTGAAGACCGCGCCCGCGTCGAGGCCGATCCGCGGCGTCTCGGCCGCGTAGGTCGGGGCGAGCAGCCGGGCGCCCTCGGTGGCCGCCTCCAGGGTCTCGGCGATCACCACGGCGATGGGCTGGTTGGCGTAGCGGACCTGATCGTTCTGCAGGAGGTCGAGGCGGAACGTGAAGGGTCCGTCCTTGGCGTCGGGGTCCTTGGCGAGCTTCGGGGCGTTCTCCGGGGTCATCACCGCGACGACGCCGGGATGCGCCCGGGCGGCGGCCACGTCGAGGCCGGTGACGCGGCCCTTCGCGATCCGGGCGACGCAGAGCGCCGCGTGGAGCGTGCCGGGGGGCAGGTTGTCGGCGGAGAAGCGGGCTTGGCCCGTCACCTTGAGGGGGCCGTCGCGCCGGGTCAGCGGCTGGCCGATGCTGGAGCCGTGCCGGATCGCGCCGGCGGGGCGGTTCGAAGGCCTGGAGGTCGCGGTCATGCGGGTCTCCTCAGACGATGCCGAACGGGGAGGCGGGGAGCGCCGGGATCCGGGCGGGCGTGCCCGCGGCGGCCTGGGTCAGCGCGCGGATCGCCACCCGGCGGGCGAGCTCGATCTTGAAGGCGTTGGCTTCGCCGGTGGGCGTGGCGCCGGCGAGCGCGACCTCGGCGGCCTGCGCGTAGGCCGCGGGGGAGGGCGCCTGGCCGGCGAGCGCCGCCTCGGCCTCCAGCACCCGCCAGGGCTTGAGCGCCAGCCCGCCGAAGGCGAGCCGGGCCCGGCCGATCCTGCCGCCGGCCTCCAGGGTGAGGGCGGCGGCGGCCGAGACCACCGCGAAGGCGTAGGAGGTGCGGTCGCGGACCTTGAGGTAGCGAGCATGGCCCCGGAACGCGGCCGCCTCGGGGGGCAGGCGCAGGGCGGTGATCAGCTCGCCGGCCCGCAGGTCGGTCTCCCGCTCCGGATGGTCGCCGGGCAAAAGGTGGAACGCGGCGAGCGGCACCTCCCGGGCACCGTCCGGCCCGGCGATCTCCACCACGGCGTCGAGGGCGGCGAGCGGCACGCAGAAATCGGACGGGTGGGTGGCGATGCAGTGCTCGCTCCAGCCCTGGACCGCGTGGATGCGGGTGGCGTGCCCCAGAGCCGCGCAGCCGGAGCCGGGCGCGCGCTTGTTGCAGGGCGAGACGGCGTCGGTGAAATACTGGCAGCGGGTGCGCTGCATCAGGTTGCCGCCCACGGTGGCGGCGTTGCGCAGCTGCGCCGAGGCGCCGGCCAGCAGGGCCTCGGCCACCATCGGATAGGTCTTGGCGAAGGCCGGGTCGTGGGCGAGGTCGCTGTTGCGCACCAGGGCGCCGATCCGGGCGGCCCCGTCCGGCAGGATCTCGATGGCGGAGAGGCCCGGCAGGCGGCTGATGTCGACGACCCGCTCCGGCGTCGCGACGCCGCCCTTCATCAGGTCGATCAGGTTGGTGCCGGCGGCGAGGTAGGCGGTGCCCGGACGCTGCCCGGCCGCCACGGCCTCCGGCACGCTCGCCGGGCGGATGTAGTCGAAATTCCTCACGCCGCGTCCTCCCGGTGCTCCAGCTGGCCGGCGGCGTCCTTGACGGCCTCCAGGATGCCCGCATAGGCGCCGCAGCGGCAGAGATTGCCGCTCATGCCCTCGCGGATGCGCTCGGGATCGGTGCCGGCCTGGCCCTCGCGGATCAGCCCGACCGCGCTCATGATCTGCCCGGGGGTGCAGAAGCCGCACTGGAACCCGTCATGGGCGATGAAGGCTGCCTGGACCGGATGCAGCCGGTCGCCCTCGGCCAATCCCTCGATGGTCAGGATCTCGGCCCCGTCGAGGCTCGCGGCGAGGGTCAGGCAGCTGTTGATCCGCCGCCCGTCCACCAGCACCGTGCAGGCGCCGCACTGGCCGCGATCGCAGCCCTTCTTGGCGCCCGTCAAACCGAGGCGCTCGCGCAGGAGGTCGAGGAGGGTCACCCGCGGATCGTCGAGGGCGATCTCGCGCGGCTGTCCGTTCAGGGTGAGCCTGAGGGGGATGGTCATGCGGGGGGTCCCGGCTTGTGAAGGCTGGAACCGTTACAGATAGCCGCCGCCCTGCCCCCGGCGAGACCTTGAGGGGAAGCGATGTGCGCAAGCTCACGGCACGCGCAGGTTGCGCGGTTATGCTGACTTGACCGCGACCGCGGAGGCCGGTGTCAGCGCCGTCCTGCCCTGGGCGGCCGCGATCTCGACGGCCGGCCCGTCCTTCGAGGCCGGCGCTTGACCGTGCGGCCCGGGATCGTCATCCCGACCTCCCGGGTCTGGGCCTCGGCCCACGCCCCCGCGACCGCGCCCGTCTCCCACGGGCCGGCGACGCCGCCGCGGCCGGACAGGCTCAGCGGCCGACCTCCCGGCGCAGGGCCGCCACCATCGCCTCGACCGTCCGCTGCGCGGTCTCGCCCAGGTCGATGTCGGTGGCGCCGGCGGTGACGAGGCCGCGGGTCTCCAGCTCCTTCACCCCCTCCGGGTCGGCCTCGTGGCCGGCCCCGTCCCGGCGGATCACCGAGGTGACCGTCTCGCCGCTGACGAGGCGGTGATAGGCCGCGAAGGCGAAGATCGAGAGGGCCTTGTCGGAGAGTCCGTTCACATCGTCGGCCATGCGGGCGTCCTTGCGTGCAATCTGCGCGTCGGGTTCGACGGACGAACGCCGGGCGGCGCCGACGGCTCCGGACGCCGCCGGGGGTGCGACGACAGGTGCGGCGCTCGCGTCGAACCCGCGTCGCGTCGGGTCCAGCTTCCTGCTAATCTGCCGCGCTCCATGACTGCACCTATCGATCAGACCGAAGTGGAACCCAGCCCGGACGTCCATCGGGGCTCCACGCCGCCCGATCTCGACTATCGCCTGCGCCAGCAGGCGATCCTGTCCGAGTTCGGCGTCGAGGCCCTGCGCGGCACCGATGTCGATCACCTGCTGCAGCGGGCCGCCGAGCTGTGCGCGAAAGGCATGGGCGCCGAGTTCTGCAAGGCGCTGGAATACCGGCGCGGCGCCGACACGCTGCTGGTGCGGGCCGGCGTCGGCTGGGGGCCCGACGTGATCGGGAAGGCCCGGATCGGGGCCGACCTCGCCTCCCCGGCGGGATTCGCCCTCAAGACCGGCCGGCCGGTGATCTCGAACCACCTCGCCGCGGAGACCCGGTTCCGGACGCCGCAGCTCATGGCCGAGCACGGCATCCGCCGGGCGATCAACGTGCTCATCGAGAACCGGGACGGGGCCTTCGGGGTGCTGGAGGTGGACGACACCCGCGAGGGCATGTTCGCGGAGGCCGACATCGCCTTCATGCAGGGATTCGCCAACCTGCTCGGCGGAGCCATCGAGCGCCAGCGCACCGAGAGCCTGTTGCGCGCCGCTCTGGCCCGCCAGGACCTGCTGGCCCGCGAGATGAGCCACCGGGTCAAGAACAGCCTCGCCATCGTGGCGAGCCTGCTCGCCCTCCAGGCCCGCGCCGCCGAAGAGCCCGCCGTGCAGACGGCCCTGTCGGATGCGCGCAGCCGCGTCGAGGCGATCGCGGGCGTCCACGACCAGCTCTGGCGGCAGGGTGACAAGGCCGCCGATGACGGGGAGGGGGTCCCGGGCGAGCTCGACCTCGCGCCCTTCCTGGAGAAGCTGGTGGCCAACCTCGCCAGCGGGGCGCCGGGCCAGCGGCTCGCCTGCACGGCCTGCCCGCAGCGGATCTCGGCCGACCGGGCGATCCCGATCGGCCTCCTGGTGAACGAGCTCGTCACCAACGCGCTCAAATACGCCTACCCGCCCGGGACGCATCCGGAGGGGGGCGAGATCCGGGTCCGGGCCGAGCGCCATCACGACGGACTCGTGGTCGAGGTGGCCGATGACGGGGTCGGGCTGCCGGCGGATTTCGAGATCGGGCGTACCTCGAAGAGCCTCGGCATGCGCGTCGTCGGAAGCCTCACGCGCCAGCTGGGGGGCAGCCTGACGACGCCATCGCGGGCGCGGGGCGCCTGCTTCCGGCTGGAGGTGCCGCTGACCGTGTGAGGGCAGGGGCCTTCGGGGCACCCCTGCCCCGGGGCGGCTTGCCCGGCACCGGCCGAAGCTGGACAAAGGACCCGTGCCGCCGCGCTCTGCGCGGCGGGCTGGGCGAGATTGAGCGGATGCAGTGACCGGGATCAGGAATACGGCGGCCGCGACGCTCGCGCAGCGGCTCCACGGCTTTCGGAGCCTGGGCGACAATTGCGAGTTCGGGTTCGTGCAGCGCTACGGCGGCGTGGAGCCGTCCGGTCTGCTGCGTTTCTCCTACACGCCCATCGAGGACCTGATCCGCGGCCTGCACTGCGGGTTCGCGGATTTCGGCGTGCCGGGCGACCTGCGCCTCTCCGTGAGCGCGGGCGGCACCTATTACTGCCACAGCGTGGCCTACAACATCTGGGCGAATACCGGGCATCCGGCCGGTTCGATCGCCCCGGAGCTCCTGCTGGAGCGGGAATACGGCCGCCTCGCCCACCTGAAGCGCAAGATGCTGGACCACCTCGCCGACGGATCGAAGATCCTGGTGCGCAAGGTCGGCCGCGACGAGCCGGATTCCGACTTCGCGCGGCTCGCCGAAGCGGTCTGGGCGCACGGGCCCTCGACGCTTCTGCGCGTGCGTGAGGCCGGTCCGGACTGGAGCCCGGAGCCCGCGCGGCGCGTCGCCGACCGCCTGATCGAGGGGCGGGTGCGCCGGTTCGCGCCGGCCGAGCAGGCCTGGGACGTCGACCTGGAGCCCTGGATCCACCTCGTGGACAGCGCCTACGCGCTGGAGCGGGGCGAGGCGCCGACCCGCCTCGGCGCGGACGCCTTTCCGGACGCGCTGCACCTGCCGGGCAAGCTGCGCCGCCATGTCGGGCGCCACCGGGAGAAGGCGCTCAGCGCCTATACGCGGGCGATCGACCCGACCGGCTTCCGCGACGACACGGTCTACGCCTTCTCGAGCTGGGTGTGGATCCCGGAGGATTTCGGCGGGGAGCGCGTTTTCGCGGCCGCCGGCTACGCGCGGCTGGGCTGGCGCGACGCCGACCTGTCGCGACGCGGCTGCTGGCAGCGCGTCTGGGCCTCGGGGCGGCTGCGCCCCGAGGCGGGGCGCGAACCCGTCGGACTCGGCCTGATCGGCACCGACCGGGACAGCTTCTGGTCGTTCGGGGCGCGCTTCACCGAAGGCCCGATCCCGGGGCGGGAGCCCCAGCCCACGCTGCGGATGCCGCCGGCCCGGTTCCCGGGCCGGGATCTCCTCGGGCGGCTGATGCCGCGGTTCCGGTAGGGCCGCCATCGGGAGCCGACGACGCGGAAGCGGGGGTCTCGGACCGGCCGCCTCAAGACGCGCGGGCAGGTCCGATCGGGTGGGCGAAGGCCGGTATGCCGGCCACCTGCCGCATGGCGATGATGGTCCGGAATCCGCGCACGTTCGGGTCAGCGTGGAACATCTCGCGCGCGAAGACCTCGTAGGCGCCCATCCCCGCGAGCTCGAGATGCACGATGAAATCGACCTCGCCCGTGACGTACCACGCCGCCCTCACCTCAGGCCGGGCCCGCAGGCGCCGCACGAAGGCGTCGAGGAGGTCGGGCGATTCGCGCTCCAGCGAGACGAGCACGTGGACCGTGAGCGGGGTGCCGAGCACGGCCGGGTGAACCACCGCCACGTCGGCGATGATGACCCGGTCCGCGCGCAGGCGCCGCAATCGACGCAGCACCGCGCTCTCCGACAGGCCGACGCGCTGCGCCAGGATCCGGGCCGGCACCTGATTGTCCCGTTGCAGCTCGGCCAGCAGAGCCTTGTCGAAGCGGTCGAGGTTGACGTTTTCCGGCATGAATGGGCGGCGCGTGACGGAAACAGGCAGGCCTTAGCACGGATTCGGCGCCTTTCGCCGCCGCGATCTGGCAATCTCGGGGCATGACCGATCGCTCTCTCCCCATCGCCGACGTGATCGCCGCGGAGCTGCGCGGCCTCGATCCTGCCTATGCCCCCACGCCCCTGGTGAACCTCCCGGGCTTGGCGGCGCATCTGGGCGTCGCGCAGGTGCTCGCCAAAGACGAGAGCCGCCGCATGCTCGGCAGCTTCAAATCCCTCGGGGGTACGTATGCCGGCCTGAAGGCGCTGGCCCGCGCGGCCGGGACAGAGGTCGCCGGTCTCGTCGCGGCGCGTCCCGCGGGCCAACCGACGCTGATCTGTGCCAGCGACGGCAATCACGGTCTCGCGGTGGCGGCAGCCGCGCGGTTTGCCGGCGCTCGAGCCCGGGTCTACCTCCATGCCGGGGTGCCGGAGGCTCGGGCGCGGCGCATCGCCGATCTGGGCGGCGAGATCGTCTGGGTGACAGGGACGTACGACGACGCGGTGGATGCCGCGGCGGCCCGGGCGCAGGACGGCGGGGGGATCCTCGTGGCCGACACCAGCGACGATCCGCAGGACCCTGTCGTGGGAGACGTGATCGCCGGCTACGGGGTCATGGCGGCGGAGATCCGCCGGCAGGTCGATGATGCGGGCCAGGCCCGCCCGACGCACCTCTTCGTCCAGGCCGGCGTCGGCGGCCTGGCCGCCGCGATGGCCGACGGTCTGGGAGGCTGGCTGGCAGCGCCCGGGGCGATCGTGGCGGTCGAACCCGAGACGGCGGCCTGCCTTGCCGCAGCCTTCGCGGCGGAGCGGCCGGTGCGGGTGCCGGGCGACCTGCATACGACGGCCGAGATGCTGTCCTGCGGCGTGGCGAGCGCGCCCGCGCTCGCCCGCCAGCCCCCGCCCCCCCCCCCCGGGCAGCCGGGGGGCGCCGCCGCCCCGGCCCCCCCCCCCCCCGGTGGGGCCCCGCCCCGCCGCCCCCCCCC
>CAXDNE010000136.1:0-18766 GCA_963990595.1 uncultured Methylobacterium sp. | reverse complement strand
GCGCTGGCGGGCGACCGGCGCCTTCCAGATGATCTGAGAAGGCTGCGGCGGGGTTTCCCCGGGCGCGCGGCCGCGCCCGGACTCCGCCTGCGCCCCTTCGGCCGCGCTGTCGACCGAGTCCGGATCCGCCACCAGCGACGGCGGGCGCGTCGGGATCCGGGGCCGGGCGCGCGCCGTGCACGGGGCGCGACGTCACGATCCGAGTCAAATCCCGGGGGAACCGGACGCGGCGGTGTTCTCGCTCCCGGCTCAGGGCAGCGCCTCGGGGAACGACGGACGAATGGCTGCTGCCGGACGCGATCCCGACCTGACGCCGCGCGCATGGTAGAACAGGCGCCGGCCCCCTCGGAACGAGCGTGCACCGGGATCGCGTTTGCAGGATCGACGAACCGGCGCGAGGCCGCGGGTCGATCGCGGCGCGGTTTCGCGCTCACAGGGGGGCACTCAGACAGCGGGTGCCGATGGCAGACCACGCGCGGAACGAGTCCCTTCTGAAGCGGCAGCGGGTGCTCGCCGATTTCGGCGAGTTCGCCCTGGAATGTCAGGACCTCGACCAAGTGCTCAACGAGGCTTGCCGCCTCGTCGCCGATGTGCTCGGCACCGGCCGATCCAAGATCCTGGAGATTCAGCACGGGGGCCAAAGCCTGTTCGTGCGCGCCGGCGTCGGCTGGGCTTCGGACGTCGTGGGACAGGTGCGCCTGCCCATGAGCGAGCACTCCTCGGAGAGCTTTTCCATCGACGCGGGCAGGCCCGTCATCACGCAGGACATCGGCCAGGAGACGCGTTTCACGGTTCCCGAGTTCATGAGGAAGGCCGGGGTGGTTGCGCTGGTCAACGCGCCGATCTTCCTGCCCGGCAAGAAGCCCTACGGCCTCCTCCAGGTGGACGCGACCGAGCCGCGCGACTTCAGCGACGCGGACACCGAGTTCCTGCGCACCTACACCATCATCCTGGGCCCGGTGATCGACCGGCTGCACAAGATGCGCGAGCTGCGCGCGAGCGAGGATCGCTTCCGCCTCGTCGTGGAGCGGGCGCTCGACTACGCCATTTTCGTCACGGACCCGCAGGATCGCATCACCGACTGGCTGCCCGGAGCGGAGGCCGTGTTCGGATGGACCGCCGCAGAGGTTGTCGGCCGTCCCGGCAGCATCCTGTTCACGCCGGAGGATCGGAGCTGCCACGCCGACGAGAAGGAACTGGGCGAGGCCCGCCGGGAGGGTTCAGCACCGAATGTACGCTGGCACATCCGCAAGGATGGCGCGCGCGTCTTCATCGCGGGCTCGACCACGGCCCTGCACGACGAGCGCGGCACCGTGCGGTGCTTCCTGAAGATCGGCCAGAACGTCACCGCGCGGCGCGAGACCGAGGCGGCGCTCCGCGAGAGCGAAGCGCGCTTCCGGCAGTTCGCCGACGCGTCCTCGGACGTGCTCTGGATCCGGAATGCCGAGACCCTGCGCTTCGAGTATGTCGGGCCCGCCTTCGAGCGGACCTACGGTGTGCCGGTCGGCCAAGTTCACGATGGCGACAGCATGCATGGCTGGCTCAGGCAGATCCTGCCGGAGGATCGCCGCCGCGTGCTGGAGGCCGTCCGCGCGGTGCGGGCGGGCGAGGCGGCCACCTACGAGTTCCGCATCCGGCGGCCGACGGACGGCGAAGAGCGCTGGATCAGGAACACCGATTTCCCGCTCTTCGACGCGGCAGGCCGGGTTCAGCGCGTCGGCGGCATCGCGGCGGACATCACCGACGCCAAGACGAGCCAGGAGCGGCAGGAGGTGTTGATCAACGAGTTGCAACACCGGTCACGCAACCTGCTCGGGGTGATCACCGCCGTCGCCAACCGGACGCTCGGTGCGGGCGGGACGGTGCCCGACTTCGAGACACGCCTGAAGGCGCTCAGCCGCGCGCAGGGGCTGCTGAGCGCCTTCGGCAGCGACACGGTTGAGGTCGGTGCGCTGGTGCGCATGGAATTGGCGGCGCACACGGAGATCCGGCCGCCGAAGGTGACGATCACGGGGCCGAAAGCGAAGATCACCGCGCGGCAGGTGCAGAACTTCTCCCTGGCCCTTCACGAGCTGTCCACGAACGCGGTGAAGTACGGCGCGCTGAGGGACGGTGCGGGGCGGCTGTTCATTACCTGGGTGGTGATGCGGGACAAGCGCGACCGCCCCAGACTGCGCCTCAGTTGGATCGAGAGCGGCGTCGATGTGCCGCCCGAGGGCGTCACCCGGCGCGGCTACGGGCGCGAGTTGATCGAGAACGCGCTGGTCTACGCGTTGCGCGCCAGGACCGAGTACGGTCTGGGCGAGGATGGCGTGCGCTGCCGGATCGAGATGCCGCTGACCTGATCTGTGTGAGAGCGGGGTCTCGGGCGATCTGCGAGGTTGGCCGACCTCGCGGACGCATGAGAGGCCCCGTGCCTGAAGCCGTCGGGCCGCTCGTCGGCCGTCGTGTCCTCGTGGTCGAGGACGAGTACCTCATCGCCATCGAGCTGAAGCGTTGGCTGCAGGAGGCCGGCGCGGACGTCGTCGGACCCGTGGCGGGAGTGGAACAGGCGCTCGACCTGATCGAGGATGACGGTGCGCCCGACGTGGCCGTGCTGGACATCAATCTCGGTGCGGGTGAGACGGTCGGCCCGGTCGCGGACCGTCTGGCCGCTCTGGGCGTGCCCTTCCTGTTCGCCACCGGTGATGTCCGGCGCCGAAACAACTCGGGCTACGCCGATCGACCGCGGCTGGAGAAGCCGATCATCGCCCCGGAACTGGTGCGCTCGCTGAGCGAGCTGCTCGGCGCCTCGCCGGGCAACGCGGTGCGCCCTTCCTGAGGCAGCGCGGCGTGCCGGCGGCGGGTCCCGCGTCAGCTGGCCGAACCGCTGAAGACCAAACGGGTGCCCGTATAGGCGCGAACCAGCTTGGTCGGCATCTCGGATCCGGCGATTTCGTAGAAGGCCTCGCCCGTGCAGTGAAGCGGAACGACGAACTCGGGCCCGATCTCCTTCAGGGCCATGATCGTCTGCCGGACGTAGTCGGACGGATACGGCGCGAGGTGGAAGCCGCCGATCAAGGCATGCACCTTCTGGATGCCGGAGACGGCCTGCGCCTGCCGAACCGCGTTGACGACGCCGCGGTGGCTGCAGGAGGTGAGGACGACGAGGCCGCGTCCCTTCACGTTGAACGCGGTGGCGATCTCGTGCCTGAATTGATCCGGGATCAGACCTTGGCCTTGGTCGGCCTGCGAGAGGCGGTCTGGGTAGCAGCCCGAACCGTGCGTGACCCCGAGCTTCATCGCGCTGGGCGACAGGAGCTTCTCGAAACTGCCCTGATCGATCTGGCCCGAGGTGAAGCCGTGGCCCGCCACGAGCGCCGGCCGCTCCGTCGCGGTCACGGTGAGCTTGGCGGCGTCGAGGGCTGGGCGGTCGATGACGCCGAAATCCCCCTTCACCGGAGGCGCGGTCCATTCCCGGGCGCAGAAGCAATCCTCGCCGCCGACATGGAACGGGAGGCCTGGCTTGAGCTGCACCTGGTTCTGGCCGAGGAAGCCGGCCAAGCCGCCGAAATGGTCGTAATGGCCGTGGCTCAGTACGAGGGCATCGATCTCGGAGGGCCGCAGCCCGAGAAGCTTCAGGTTGTTGTTGAGGGCCTCTGGCGTGAAGCCGAAATCCACCAAGGTCCGGCGGGTGTCCTCGCCCCGCCGCGAGGTGACGTGCAGCGAGAGGCCGAACTCGCTGGCGAGCGTCGCGCCGGGCGGATGGTCGGGCGCGATGCCCCAGCCGAAATGCTCGACAGCGAGCCCTTCGAACTTGCGGCTCGGAGCCACCGCGAATTGATAGTTGTCGGTGACGACGTGCACCGCGACCGAGTCGAGCTCCGGCACCGGCCTGGTCACGGCCTCGGCCAGCGCGGGGCGCGCATCGCCCAAGAGGCTCGCCAGAAGCACGCTCAGGGCTGCAGCCCCGCCGCCGCAGAGCACGTCGCGCCGGGCCGGATCATCGCAGGCGATGCGCACGCGCGGACCGCTACGGTCATGGTTTTCCGGTGACGATGCTGGATCGACTGAGACAGCCATAGCAACCTCCCGCCACGGGTCGAGATTCTGACCGAAAGCAGGGGCGCGGGATGAGACGATTGTGCGTCATCGTCCGATCGGGCGTCCGAGATAGCGACCATTGCATGCAGGTGGACGGCCGGCAAGAAACCGGATCGCCGTCGGATCATGTCCACGCGCTCAGGACTGCATTCGCGCCTGTCCGATCGGCGGCAGGGGGACGGCGTCGGGACGAGGGACCGGCCCCTCGTCGATACGTCCGAGGTGCGCCCCCGGTTTCGCCGTGCTAGAACGAAAACAGAACAGATCCCGGGGGCCGGGTCGGTTCAATCGGCGGGCAGGAGGTTGCGCGCCGGCGGATGACGGTGAGGGCGGCCCGAGAACTCGGATCGCGGTGCGGCCTTCGGCGGCTCGCGCCGGTCGGTGGAGAACCCGCGGCAGGCCAGGATGAACGAGAGACGGCGATGGCGATGAAGACGGCGTTCGTGGTGCAGCCGTTCGAGGTGCACCGGAAGCGGCTCCGGCCGGCTCGGCAGGAGCCGGCGCAGACCGAGAGCGGGGCGATCAAGAAGGCCGAGAACCTGGCCAAGCGCGTCCCCGGCACGGCGGCGCTGAAGGTCGTGGCGGATGACGAGACCGGTGAGCTGGAGGGCATCACGATCCTCGGCCAATGGGGCGAGGTCCCGGACGACTTCGCCGAGAGCCTGCAGGGCGCTTAGCGCAGCGATCATCAGCGAGGCGGGAGAGGCGAGATGTCGGCCGTTCGGCGGGTCGGGAACTTCCTGCAGGTGCACGACGGCGACGGTTGCCGGCACCTGCTGCGCGTGACCAGCGTCCAGGCGCTGAGCGATACGGACCTGATGCACAACGAGACCTTCATCACGGCGGCCGGGCGCACCATCCGGGTGACGCAGCCGCTCGATGAGATCGTGGAGCTTGTGGCGCCGGGTGAGCGGACGGCGCCGGAGACGCAGGAAGAGGCGTGGCCGTTCTAGCGGTCCGAGGAAGTGCTACCCCGGGCCCGGGCGAGGACGGTGCGGTCCGCGTGGCGCGCGCGAAGCGCGCCCGCCCTTCACCCCTCACCGCCGGTGACAAGCGTCGGATTCGGCCCACGAAGGGGGACTGCCGGCTTGCCCGCCATCGATATCTGGTCAGGCCGCAACCGGCTCTTTGCCTTTGCCTCCTACTGTCCTGAGATGGCTACGGAAACGGATCGGTACGTGGCGCTCGACGCCCTACGCGGCCTCTCGGCGATGGCCGTCGTCCTGTTCCACTGCGGCACCCATCTCGACAACCCTGCCATCATGGGGCACGGGGCGCTGGCCGTCGACGTGTTCTTCGTCATGAGCGGCTTCGTGATGGAGCGGGCTTACGGCGCGAAGTTGAGGAGTGGTTGGTCGCTCCGGGCATTCGCCGCTGCGCGCCTCAGGCGCCTCTATCCGCTCTATGCATTCGGGATCCTCCTCGGCGTTCTCTGCGTCGCGCTGAGGCTCGGCCCGCACGCCGACCTGTCTGCGTCTCTGGCGGTTCTGGGGCTGGTCGCCTGCGCAGCGCTGTTCATCCCGATCCCACGGGACGGCAGCAAGCCGGTCTTCCCGCTCAACGGACCCTCGTGGTCGTTGATGGCAGAGATCGTGGTGAACGCGCTCTATGCGAGCGTCCTGCGCCGGTTATCGCATTGCCGTCTCCTGGCCGTCGCGCTCACGGCCGCGCTCGGTCTCGGTGGCGCGTGGAAGGCCGGCCTCCCGCTCCTGCAGGGCGGTCAGACGGCAACGCTCTGGCTCGATCTGACGCGCGCCGCCTTCGGCTTCAGCGCCGGACTGCTTCTGGCGGCGTATCAGGATCAGATCCGTGCCACGCCGCTCGGGTCGATTCGGCTGCCGGTCCTGCTGGCCTTCGCCGTGGGAATCTACGGGATCCCGACTGACGCGCTGCCGCTGTAGTCGGACCTCGCGGCGATCCTGGTCGTAAGCCCGACGATCGTGGCCGCGGCGATCCTGATCCGTCCGGCCCCGGCGATGGCCCGCTGGTGCCGCGCGCTCGGTCGCTTGTCCTATCCCCTCTACATCGTGCACATGCCGATCATCTACATAGCCAGCACTTACGCCTCGATGGACGGCGAACTCTTCCCGGTCCGTACGGCGATGATCCTCGGGTCGAGCGTGGCAAGTTTCAGCATCGCGTGGTGTCTCTCGCGCTGGATCGACCTGCCGCGCCGTGCCGGCCTCGCGCGATGATGGCGCGTGCGGCAGCCATGTTCGCGAAGCGGCCGAAAGAAAACGCATCCGTGGGATGACCGGCTCTGGGACTTGCGGATACCGGCTTGTTCCCGACGAGAGATCCGTGACATCGCTCGCCCCTCGCCAGGACGGGCCGGGCTGTGTCCCGAACGGGGATCCCGCCCGGCAGCCCCGGTGAACGAACCAGGCGCGCGCGCTGGAGGGGTGTGCTAAGCCGTGGCCCGTGCGAGTGCCAGGAGCGCGATGCGATGCGCCGAAACGGTGACGGTCCGTCAGGGCGGCGGCGCTTTCTCGTTCACGGAGCGGCCGCGGCGGTCGGCACGCTGGCCGGCAGCGGCAGTCCCGCACGGGCCCGAGCGGCCGATGCGACGCCGCCGAACGTTCCCGAGTGGATGAAGGTGCCGGGCGCCGATGTCGGCAGCCAGACCTACGGAATGCCCTCGCACTTCGAGAGCGGCGTCATTCGCAACGTCCCGAAAGGCCTCAAACAGTACACGTCCGCGTCAAGCCGCACGCCCTTGCAGGACCTCGACGGCATCATCACCCCGAACGGGCTCTTCTACGAGCGTCACCACGGCGGCATTCCCGACATCGACCCGGCCCAGCACCGCCTGATGATCCACGGTCTGGTCGAGGCGCCGCTCGTTCTGACGATGGAGGACATCCGCCGTTTCCCGGCGGAGTCGCACATCTACTTCCTGGAATGCTCGGGCAATCCAGGCTTTGAGGCGATCAAGGGCCGGACCGCGTCCGACCTCGTCGGCCTCGTCAGCTGCGCAGAGTGGACCGGCGTACGGCTCGCGACAATCCTGCGGGAAGCCGGCTTGAAGTCGGAGGCGAAGTGGATCGTGGCCGAGGGCGCGGATGCCGCAGCCCTGACGCGCAGCATCCCGATCGAGAAGTGCCTCGACGACGCGCTCCTCGTCTACAGCCAGAACGGCGAGCGGTTGCGCCCGCAACAGGGCTATCCGCTCCGGCTCATCCTGCCCGGCTTCGAGGGCAACATGAACGTGAAATGGCTGCGACGTCTGAACGTGACGACGGAACCGACCTACTCGCGTGAGGAGACCTCCAAGTACACCGATTCCATGCCCGACGGTACGGCGCGGCAGTTCACTTTCGTCATGGAGGCCAAGTCGATCATCACCCGTCCCTCGGGCACGCAGCGGATCGTCCCGGGATACAACGAGATCACCGGCATCGCCTGGAGCGGGCGCGGCCGGATCCAGAAGGTCGAGGTCTCGGACGATGAGGGCAGGACCTGGCAGGAGGCGAAGCTGCAGGATCCGGTCCTGACCCGGGCTCTCACCCGCTTCCGCCTGCCCTGGACCTGGAGCGGACAGCCGACCGTGATCATGAGCCGCGCCGTCGATGAGACCGGCTATGTCCAGCCGAGCTTCGCCGAACTGACGGCTGTGCGTGGTCTTAAGTCCTTCTACCACAACAACGCGATCGTGCCGTGGCGTGTCGCGGCGAGCGGCGAGGTGTCCAATGGCTACGCCTAGGTCGGCCCTTCTGGGGATCGCGATCCTCCTCGGATCGGCCGGCCCGTCCTGCGCCGCCGAGCGCTACGGGATCGGCCGGCCGGCCACCGCCGCGGAGATTGCGGGCTGGAACATCGATATCGACCGCGAGGGCCGGAAGCTGCCGCCGGGAAGCGGCAGCGTCGCCCAGGGCCGGGAGGTGTTCGAGACGCAGTGCGCCTCGTGCCATGGCGCCCGCGGTGAAGGCGGGATCGGTGACAAGCTGGTCGGCGGACAGGGAACCTTGGCCTCGGGCAAACCCGTCAAGACGGTGGGCAGCTTCTGGCCCTACGCGTCGACGCTCTTCGACTACATCCGGCGTGCGATGCCGATGAACGCGCCCCAATCGCTCAGCAACGACGATGTCTACGCCGTATCGGCTTACATCCTGAACCTGAACGGCATTGTCGCGGACGGCGCGACGCTCGACGCCTCATCGATGGCGGCGATCCGCATGCCGAACCGCGACGGCTTCATCCCGGATCCTCGGCCGGATGTGCGACGGTAGCGGGGTGACGCGAAGCCCACGGCGTTCTTCAAGACGCTCGGGCGTCTGCCGGCAGACGCCCGGCGACCTTTAGCCGATACAGGCCGTCCGCCGCGAGGCGCAAGCCGCGGATCATCGGGCGTTCCGCGCGGCGTCGACAGATGTCGAGAACGGCGGCATTGCCGCCGCTCGACGGAGGCTGCCAACATCCCCGGTGCGGCCACCGGCACGACGAAGATCTTCAGCCTCGACTCAGCCCTGAGCCGGCATTGTCTGGTCCCTTACTCATACGTTCTGCTGCGCGCCTAGTCTGCCTTAAGCGCGTTGGCCACACATCAAGACAACTTGTCTGGTGGCAGTTTTTCGTAGCGATCGCTTCGCCTGTCTGTCGCGCGTCGCGGGACGCTGTCGAGTGACGATCTTAAGCCTTCCTCTCATTTCAGCTGATCATCGAACGCGCTGCGGGATAGACATCGGCGCGCGGAGTATGGAGCATTGGCACCAACGCCGGGCCTCAGCACCGGCGATGGGACGGATACGCCAATGAGGACGACGCGTCGCGTTTTCTTGACGGGTGCCGCATCCGCAGTCGCGGGCGGTCTGGCACCCGGAGTGATCCGCTCGGCCTGCGCCCAGGGCGCCGGCTCGACGATCCGGATCGGCATGGTGCTGCCGGTGACGGGGCCGGGCGCGGACGCGGGCCGCTACGCGCTCGCTGGCGCCAAGATCGCCCTGGAGGCGGTCAACAAGGCCGGCGGGGTGCTCGGCAAGCCGCTCGAGATCGTCACCGAGGATGACCAGACCACCAATCCCGGTGCGGTCTTCGCCTTCTCCAAGCTCGCCTCGCAGAGCGACCTCGTCGGCTTCCTGGGCTCGATCCGCTCGACCCAGAACCACGCCATGGCCCCCGACATCCTGAAGACGGCCAAGCCCGTCTGCTTCGGCGGCACGGACCCGGTGCTGACCCAGCTCGGCAATCCCTGGCTCTTCCGCTTCCGCCCCAACGACAGCTTTTCGGCCCGCGTGATCGCCGAGCACGGCGTCAACGGGCTGGGCAAGAAGAAGTGGGCGATCATCCACTCCACCGATGCCTTCGGCACGAGCGGCGCCAAGGCGCTGGCCGAGAGCCTCGCCAAGAGCGGCGCCACGGTCGCCCTCGACCAGGGCTACACCAATCAGAGCCAGGACTTCACGCCGGTCGTGCTGGCGATCCGCCAGTCGGGGGCCGACGTGATCGGCTCGTACTTCACCTTCGAGAACGACATCGGCATCTTCGCGCGGCAACTGCGCCAGCTCGGCGTCACCGCGCCCTGGGTCGGTTCCCCGTCGATCACCAACGTGACGGCCCTGAAGCTCGCCGGGCCGTCGCTTTACGGCACCTACGGCGTGGCCGACTACGCCGAGGAATCGAGCGACGCCGCGCGCGCCTTCGGCAAGGCCTACCGGGCGGCGACGAAGATCGCGCCCGACAACCAGTCGTCCTGGACCTTCGACGCGGTCACGGTGCTCGCCAAGGCGATCAACACGGCGGGCAAGACGGAGCCCGGCGCGATCCGGGACGCGCTCCTGGCGGTGCGCGGCCACGAGGGTGCCGAGGGCACCTACAACTTCGACAAGAACGGCGACGGCCTGCACGGATACAACGTCGTGCGCAACGACAAGGGCAACATCACCTTCGACCGCCGGATCGATTTCTACCAGGGCTAAGCTACCCGGACGCGGGAACAACCTCCGAAGGGGACGTGAGAGTGCGGACCGCATGGACCTGATCCTGCAACTCCTCTTTACCGGGATCGGCATCGGCTCTGTCTACGCCCTGGTGGCGCTCGGCTTCGTGCTGATCTTCCGGGCCACCAACGTGGTGAACTTCGCGCAGGGCGAGTTCTCGATGGTGGCGGCCTTCCTGATGGTGGTCTTCGCCGTCGACCTTCAGTGGCCCTACTGGCTGTCGCTCCTGCTCACCCTCGGTGGGATGGCGCTGCTCGGCGCGCTATTCAACCTGGGCGTCTATTATCCGCTGCGGCACCGCAGTTACCTGCCGGTGATCATCTCGACCATCGGCGCGTCGATCTTCCTGGCCAACACCACGCTGGCCCTCTACGGGCCGCAGCCGCAGGTGCTGCCGCCCGTCTTCGAGACGCAAGGATTCCTGCTCGGTCCGGTCTTCCTCGACAGCCAGTACCTGCTGATCATCGCCGTGACGGCGGCGCTGGTGGCGTTCCAGTACTGGTTCTTCGAGCACACGCTGGTCGGCAAGAAGCTGCAGGCGACCTCGCAGGACAAGGAGATGGCCGCACTCCTCGGCATCCCGGTGGCCGGGATGATCATGCTGACCTTCGTCTACAGCGCGGTGCTCGGCGGGATCGCCGGCATCCTCGTGGCGCCGGTGCTGTTCGTGTCGATCCAGATGGGCGCCACGATCGCCCTCAAAGCCTTCGCGGCGACCATCATCGGCGGCTTCGGCGACGTGACCGGGGCGATCATCGGCGGTCTGGCGCTCGGAATCATCGAGACCTTCGGGGCGGCCTACATCTCGGTGCCCTACAAGGACGCCTTCGCGTTCCTGGTCCTCGTGGCCTTCCTCGTCGTGCGCCCGCAGGGCCTGTTCGGCGAGCGCGTGGCGGAGAAGGCATGAGCGGCACCCCGTCTCCGATCGCCGAGCCGGCCGACGCAGCCCAGGCGCCCACCCCTGCGGCGCGCCGCCGCCTTCCGCTCGGAAGCCTCGCCTACGCGGTCCTGGCGGTCGCCCTGGTGGCGCTTGCCGCGACGACGCCGCTCAGCGGTTATGCCCTGAACATCCTGATGCAGGCGACGACCTACGCCATCGCGGTGATCGGGCTCACCGTGGTGCTCGGCCTGTGCGGGCAGATCAACCTCGCCCAGGCCGCCTTCTTCGGGATCGGCGCCTACGCGGTCGGCCTCGGCACGGTGGATGGCGGCCTGAACTTCTGGATCTGCCTGGTCGTCGGCCTCGGACTCGCGGTGGTGCTCGGGGCGGCGCTCGGCGCCTCGACCCTGCGGCTCGGCGGCCACTACCTCGCCATGGTGACGATCTCGTTCCAGCAAATCCTGACGCTGGTGCTCACCAACTGGATCCCGGTCACGCACGGGCCGGACGGCGTACCCAGCATCCGCCGCCCGGCCCTGTTCGCGGATGGGCAGAGCTACCTCGCCCTCTGCGTGGTCGTGCTGGCCGTGGTCGGCTGGCTCGTCTGGCACATGCCGCGGACCCGGCTCGGACGCGCCATGCGGGCGGTGCGCGACAACGAGCTCGCCGCGGGGGTCTCGGGCATCGACATCTACCGCACGAAGGTCGCGGCCTTCGCCCTGGGGGCGCTCCTCGCGGGCCTGGGCGGCGGCCTGTTCGCCGGCAGCTTCACCTATATCAGCCCCGACCAGTTCTCCTTCGCCGAGTCGATCGTCTTCCTCACCATGGCGCTCCTCGGCGGCGTCGGCTCGCCGGTCGGCGCCGTGATCGGCACGGCCCTCTTGATCCTGATCCCGGAATGGCTCCGCTTCCTCAAGGAGATCCCGGGGCTCTATCTCGCGATCTACGGGCTCGCCGTGATCCTGATCGTCGTGTTCATGCCCGACGGGATCTGGGGCTTCCTGGGCGACCAGGTTCGACGCCTGCGCCGCAGGCGCCCGGCTCCGCTGCCCGCGGCGGAGCTGACGCTGGTCCAGGATGAGGCCTCCGCCGCGCCGATGCTGGAGGTATCGGGGCTCGCCAAGCATTTCGGCGGCCTCAAAGCCGTGGACGCGGTGAGCTTCACGGTGGCGCGGGGCGGCATCCACGCGCTGATCGGCCCGAACGGCTCGGGCAAGACCACGACGCTCAACGTCCTCTCGGGCCTCTACAGTCCGACGGGCGGCACCGTGCGCCTGGCCGGGCGGGATGTCACGCGACTGCCCCCGCACCGGCGGGCGGCGGCAGGGATCGGCCGCACGTTCCAGAACATCCGCCTGTTCCGCTCCATGAGCGCCCTGGAGAACGTCATCATCGGGGCCGAGCGACCGAACAACCCGCTGGCCGCCCGCGACCGCGCGACCCTGGAGGCCCGGGCGCGGGCAGCCCTGGCCTTCGTGGGGCTGGAGGGCCGGGCGCTGGAGCCGATCTCCGGCTTCTCGTACGGCCACCAGCGCCTGATCGAGATCGCCCGAGCCCTCGCCGGCAATCCCGTGCTGCTGCTGCTCGACGAGCCGGCCGCGGGGCTCAATTCGAGCGAGAAGATCGCCCTTACGGGGCTGCTGCGGCGGATGGCGGCCAAGGGCCTGACCATCCTGATCATCGACCACGACATGACGCTGGTGAGCGACGTGGCGAGCCACGTCACGGTGCTGAACTTCGGCCGCCGCATCGCTGACGGCGTCACCGCGGGCGTGCTGCGCGAGCCGGCGGTGATCGAGGCCTATCTCGGCGAAGACGTCTCGGCGGGCCCGGCCGCGAGCCTCAAGACCGACCTCGCTCCGGTGTGACCCCGCCATGACGATTCCCGCACCAGCGCCCGCGACGCCGCTCCTGGAGATCCGCGACCTCGTGGTCCGCTACGGGGAGATCGAGGCCGTGCGCGGCCTCTCCTTCTCCGTCGGCGCCGGGGAGGTCGTGACCCTGCTCGGCTCCAACGGCGCCGGCAAGTCGACGACCCTCAAGGCGATCTCGGGGCTGGTGCGGCCCGCCGCCGGCACGATCCTGCTGGAGGGGCGACCGCTGGAGGGCCTCAAGCCCGAGGCGATCGTGCGCCTGGGCGTGGCCCACGTGCCGGAGGGGCGGCGGATCTTCCCGGGCCTGACGGTCCGCGAGAACATCGTGCTGGGAGCCTCCAACCGGTCGGGCCTCGCCAAGCGGGACCTGCGCGACGAGGTCGAGGCGATGTTCGACCTGTTCCCCGACATCCGCCGCTTCGGCGACGCGCTGGGCTGGACGCTGTCGGGGGGGCAGCTCCAGATGGTGGCGCTCGCCCGCGGCCTGATGGCCAAGCCCCGCATCCTGCTCCTCGACGAGCCCTCGCTGGGCCTGGCCCCGGTGATCGTCCAAGCGGTGTTCGCGATCATCGCCGAGGTGCGCCGCCGCGGGACCACGGTGCTGCTGGTCGAGCAGAACGCCCGGATGGGTCTCTCGGTGGCCGACCGCGGCTACGTGCTGGAAACCGGCCGGCTCGTCCTGGAAGGCGAGCCGCAGGCGCTCTGGGCCAACGACGAGATCCGGTCGGCGTATCTCGGAGGGCGCGCGAAGCCTGAGGTCACGGTCGCACGGTAGCGCGCGCTGCGAGCCCTCTTGGCTGCCCGCGTCACACGAAGTCTCACCGCGCTGAACGGCCCGGAAACGGGTGGCCCCGAGAACCGCAACGGGTGGCGGTCAGCTCATCGCGCCTCGCGATCGCGATGGCGGCTCATGGGGCTGTCGCGGCGCATGCCGCGGACGCGTAGTGCGGTGGCCGGCTGCATGACCGTGGACGAGCCGCCGGTTGTGCGGAGCTTCGGGGCAAAGCCACGCTGAGAACTTTCGAAATCCGCCGGTGTGGCGCGGCGTCCGGTCCCTGCGACGGAGCCGGTTCCTGGGCCGACATGCCTGAGGATCCCTGCGACCGGTGGCTGTTCGCGGCAGGGTTCAGGGCGGCTTCAGGACATGCAAGCGTCACGCCGTCGTCACCACCAGGAGGCGCGCGGCCGGCATGTCGGGGACGGAATGGCGCGACGGCAGGCAAGCTGGCTAAGCAACCGCCACTGCATCCCCCGACGCAGACCCACCTTCAGCCCCGCCGGCAGCCGCCGCGCGGGGCCCTTTTATGCGCGCCGGCTGGCCTTGCCGACGATCCTTCCGCGCTTCACTCGATGGGTGAGGTCCTGATTTCGGACCGAAAGCCGATCCTGCGCTGACGAATCTCTGGCGCATGACGCCGCCGAAGCAGTTGTTCCCAACCTGCAGACAGCCACTGCCGGAGCCTGCCGATGGCCCGACGTGATGTTGAACGCCGCTCTGCTTCCAGAACAAGTTCGGCGGCTCGCAATACGTCTGGCGTTAGCGAGATCGCGAGACGACCGTAATGCTCGCGCACTTCCGGTGGCGCGAGATCGTACAAATCGTGCCGGCCATGATAGGCTAAACCGTGCAGCGCTCGCCCCAGTTTGTCTTTGACGCGCAGATCTCCGAGCGCGTGCGGGATGTCTGGCAGATCGCCACGAAAATGCCGGAATAGGTGCATTTCCCCTGTATTGGAGTGCACGATTGCCTCCGATTATTCCATTGCGCGAGGCATTATAGCACTAAGACTAAATTTGGAAAACCGAATACAGAAAACGCTGGCCGGCGAGCGGAAATCGGGCATCCGCGTGACGCGATCCGCGGTTTCCGAGCCTCCCGTCGACGCGCGCTGCGGCCAGGGAGGCTGTGTGCGTCCCAAGGTGGCGCGCACCATGAGCCGCCATCCGTCCAGCAGAGCGCGGCGCGATCCGTCAGGACCAGCGTGGGGTGTGAGGGTTGGCACCGCGTCCGCACGCCGCGACGAGGCGCACCGCACGCTGGTGGAACCAGCATGCGGTTCCATGCTGGCTCAGCTTCCGTGCGCCAGCAGCGCGTGATCGGCGCCCATCGTCTCGACTGCAGATCCTGCACCACGGGAAGCACAGCGGAACTGTATGGGGCGCTTACGGTTCCTCATACGCGAGCGTGTGCAGAGGAACTGTCGATGCCGAATGGTGCTCAGGATCGTCGGTCAGGCGCCGCCGATCCGGGTCTTGGCCAAGCGCAAAGCTTCGCCGATGCGCTTCGAGGTCAGACACAGGGCTATGTGGAGAGACGCAAGGCGGACGCGGCTCGGGTGGTGTCGGATGTCGGCGAAGCGATCCGAGGCACGGGCACCAACTTCGACGGGTTGCCGCAGCTGAAGGCGTTCTTCGATCAGGCGGCGCTTGGCGTCGACGAGTTGGCTGACGACATCGCGCGCCGCTCCTTCGGTGAGATGTACGACGAAGTCCACGCAGCTATCCGGCGTCGCCCTGCTCTCGCAACCGCGGCCGCCGTTCTGGCCGGCTTCGCGCTCTTCCGCGCCATGAACGCCTCCAGAATTCGGCCGATCCCACGCTCGCATGCCGTGGTCCCGGTCGACGTTCTGCCGACGCCGGATCTCTAGGAGGGCGCCATGGCCGAGCCAGGGCTACGGAGCATCCCCACTCTCGTCAGCGATGCGGTCCGCGAGATGCGGGACCTCTTCGCCAATGAGATCGCCCTGTTCCGGGCCGAGATGGCGCAGGGCGCCCATCGCCTGTCCCTCGGCCTCAGCCTGCTGATCGTGGCCGCTGTGTTCGCCGTCGCCGGGCTGTTCACACTGCTTCTCGCCCTGGTGAAGGGCCTTGCCGTCCTGCTGCAGTCCGACGCCCTTGCCGCCCTGATCGTGGGGAGCGTCTTTCTGCTGCTCGCGCTGGGCCTCGGATTGTTCGGGCGCAGCAAGACGTCGCTTGCTACGTTGGAGCCGACTCGGACCGGGCGGCAGGTCAAACAGGACGCCCAGGTTCTCACGGAGCGCATCGACACATGAATGACTCGCCGGAGAAGCTGGAGCGTGACGTTGAGGCGAGCCGCGGGCGGCTGGACCGCACGCTGGCCGACCTGCAGGCCCGCATGAACCGACCTGGCATGCCGCGCGACCTCGCCGACCTGAGGCGGTCCGGGCAGGCTGCGACCGAGACCGTGGAGCGCCTGATCGACGATGTGCGAGCCGATCCCGTGCCGGCTCTCCTGATCGCGACCGGCTTGGGCTTGCTTGTTTACGAAGCTTTCCGCGCGGCCGCGGAACGGCGGCGTCTGGAACTCGTCCCCGCGAGGTCGGCTGTGGTGGTGACGGATCGTCACCTCCCCGAGAACCGTCCCGACCGGATGGATCAGCGGGTCGACGACGCGCTGGAAGAGAGCTTCCCTGGCAGCGACCCTGTCTCGGTACGCATCACCAAATAAGACGCGTCCGCCCCCGACTGACGGCGCATCGCGATCAGCTGGGCGACCGCCCTCGCGGTGCGCCCAGTGACCGATGCCGGGGCATCCCAGTGCTCAGGTCGAGCCTACTTCAACGCGTCGGCGCCTGTCTGACAAATCAGCGCGTCCTGATCTCCGGTGCCGCCCGAGCAGCCGATCGCGCCGATCACTTTGCCGTCCGCAACCAGCGGTATGCCACCGGGCGAGGCGGCCAGATCTGGATCGAGGGTGCCGTAATAGGTCGAACCTGCGGCATAGAAGTTGAAGAAGACCCGGCTCTCGCGGCGCCAACGTGCCGCCGTGCGCGCCTTGTTCTGGGAGATGCGGATCGACGCGAGCTGTGCGCCGTCGAGGCGAGCGAAGTGAACGAGCTCACCGTGTGTATCCACAACCGAGATATTCATCGGCCAACCGCGCTTCTTAGCTTCGGCTTCTGCGGCCGCCAGAATTGTTTTGGCCTGCTCGTAGGTGATCGGCGCTCCATAAGGCAGGCCGAACGGGATCTTTTCCGGCGTTCCACCGGCCGGCGCCTGCGGCGGGCCTGCGGGCTTCGGAGGTTCGGTCGTCTGCGCCAGAGCCGGTGTGCCAATCAGAGCCAGACATAAGGCAACCGTGCGGGCGGGGTATGAGACCATGGGTTTCCTCCAGCGCATCGGCCTCTTCCGGGCTTTGCGCGAACGGTAACCTAGGCCGAGTTCCAGGCAGGACATCCATCCTGGCGATCGTCTTCCGAGACAGAGTCCGCACTTCGTAGGGCCGCGTCGCGCGATGGCCGGGCAGCCCCGTCGTGCTGACCTGCCTGGTTCGTGCATTTCGGTCTGTCTCCGCTGTCCGTTCCGCGGCCGTTGATCTGAACAGCCGGTGCGAGCACTGTCGTCGGGGTCTGTTCCTGCAAAGCGACTTGATGCTTCTCAACGGGCGCTTGGAGGCGAAGGGCTATGAGTCGGCGATGACGACGCTCCGAAGCCGAAGCTGGACGGGATCCGCAGCCTGCCGGCGATGCTCGCCGGTCAGAGGCCCGGCTCGGAGACACTGTCGGCCAGCTTATCAACAGGCGGCTCGCGGTCTCGGGGAAAGCAGCTTGGCTTCTCTGCGAGAACGATGTGCGCTGTCCAGCGGTTGTTCAGGAGGCCAGCACCACGGCGCCGGTGGTGAACTGCGCAAAAGACGACGACGCTGCTCGCGGTGACGCGGCTCAGCTCTCGCAGCCACATGTCGCCTTGTTGGAGAGGCTTTGAAGGCAAAGTAGTCATAGGTGAAACATGAGTGATCCGGAGCCGGATGCGCTGTTCAGGGAGCGCCTGTTCCACGTCGTCAGCGAGGAGATCCGTCCCTATGTGTTGGTTGCAACCGGGGACGAGCTTGACGACATCGGCCGCCAGTACGACCGGTTCAGGACGGGCGTGCCGCTGAAGGCCCTTGAAGCGGGAAGCCGACCCGTTCCCAAACTGCCCGAAGGGCTATGGAAGAAGCGCTGAGGAGGCTGTCATGAACCTCGTCGCGCTCGCCCTCATGGCCGCGTTGCTGACTGCCTGGATCGGGATCGGCGTCCTCGTGATCGCCTATGGCACACCGCTCGGCGTCGCCTTCTATGTTCTCGCGGTGGTCGCCACGAACCCGAGAGTGTGGCGGCTCAGGTGACGATGCCATCATAGGGGCGTTGCGGCGCTGGGTGTCGGGGCGCGGATGGCCATCGACGAGGGGATCGCCATGCGGATGGCCGGCGCCTCGAAAGGTACGGCGGTGCGCGGCGGATGGCGATCCTGCTCACCGTCACGGCAGGGACCGCCATCGGGCAATCGCATTTCACCCGGCGTAGGAACTGACGGCAAGCCGCCGATTCCCAATGCGCGGGGCAGATCGAGACACGCTCCACCTCTGGCTCTGAGGCGCAGGGTCCCCTCGGACAAGCCGGCGACGGCGAGGCCTCGGTCCGGCGTGCAGGCCGAGATCGCGCGTCAGTGACGCAGCCGTCCCAAGCCCACGAGCATGAAGAAGACCGCCAGTGCCAGGGCGTTCACGGTCAGGCCCCAGCCATAACTTTGGAGCGACTGAGCGTAGATCGGGTGGCCGAGTTGTCCGACGCCCACGAGCGCGCCGACAACGGCCAAGGCGGCAAAGAGAAGGGCGAACACTAACATAGCTCTCCCTCCCGGGAACGCTTTCAGACCTGTAAACTAAGATGGCCAACCTGCTTCTGGTTCCAGCGGATCACCTCCGCCACAGCGCAGGCTGCGTCCGCTGCGCGGGGTTCAAGCCGCGTCGCCGAAGGCGCGTCCGGCCGCGCCAGCTTGCAGCCGGCCACGAGGGGCTGGCGGCGATCCCGCCGGGATGCGCGACGTGCCGTCGGCCTCGGCGTGCTACGCCTCGGTCCGGTGTCGAAGGCGCTCGAAGGTGGCGCGCAGATCGACGACCCCTCGATGGGCCAGCTGCTTCCCTCAACCGGGCTCTGGGCTGTCTCTTATACACATCTGACGCTGCCGACGAAGTGGATAGTGTAGATCTC
>CAXDNE010000135.1:0-18791 GCA_963990595.1 uncultured Methylobacterium sp. | reverse complement strand
GAGCTTGCCTCTTGTCTCGTGGGCTCGGAGATGTGTATAAGAGACAGGTCTTTGAATGCTGATCTACATCCTCAAACGGCTGGTCTACGTGACGCCCGTGGCGTTCGGGGTCAGCGTGGTCTGCTTCCTCCTCGTCCACCTCGCGCCGGGCGATCCCCTGAGCGCAGTCCTGCCCGCCGACGCCACCCAGGCCACCATCGACGAGATGCGGGCGGCCTACGGCTTCGATAAGCCGCTGCCGGTCCAGTACCTCATCTGGCTCTGGCACGTGCTGCACGGGGATCTCGGCATCTCCATCGCCACGGGCCGTCCGGTTCTCGGCGAGGTCAGCCGCGCGGTGGTGAACTCGCTGATCCTGGCCTCCGTGGCCACCGTGATCGGCTTCACCTTCGGCACCCTGTTCGGCTTCGTGGCGGGCTACCACCGGAACTCGCTCGCCGACCGGGCGGCCTCCGCGCTCTCGGTCTTCGGCGTGAGCGTGCCGCATTACTGGCTCGGCATGGTGCTGGTGATCGTGTTCTCGGCCACCCTCGGCTGGCTGCCGCCCACCGGCGCCGGGCCCGACGGCTCCGGCAACTGGCGGCCGGATTTCGACCACCTGCGCTACCTGATCCTGCCGGCGGTCACGATGTCGGTGATCCCGATGGGCATCATCGCCCGCACGGTCCGGGCGCTCGTCGCCGACATCCTGTCCCAGGATTTCGTCGAGGCCCTGCGCGCCAAGGGCATGGATGAGCGCGGCGTGTTCCGGCACGTGGTCCGCAACGCCGCGCCGACGGCGCTCGCCATCATGGGCCTGCAGCTCGGCTACCTGCTGGGCGGCTCGATCCTGGTCGAGACCGTGTTCGCGTGGCCGGGCACCGGCTTCCTCCTCAACGCCGCGATCTTCCAGCGCGACCTGCCCCTGCTCCAGGGCTCGATCCTCGTGCTGGCGATGTTCTTCGTGGTCCTCAACCTGCTGGTGGATGTCATGCAGACCGCCCTCGACCCGCGCATCGAGCGCGCCTGAGCCGGAGCTTGATGATGACTGCTCCCGTCACCGCGGCCTCTGTCGCCCTCGACGGCGGCGTGCTCGCCGCCGAGGATGCCGCCCATGGCCCCGAGGCCACCTTCGTCCCGTCGCGCGGCTTCTGGGGCCATGTCGGCCACCGGCTGGTGCGCGACCCCGTCGCCATGGGCGCCGGCGCCGTGATCCTGCTGGTCGTGATCATCGCGGTCCTGTCGCCCTGGATCACCCCGATGGACCCCTACAAGGGCTCCATGCTGCGCCGCCTAAAGCATGTCGGCGACGCCACCTACTGGCTCGGCTCCGACGAGCTTGGCCGCGACATGATCAGCCGGCTGATGCTGGGCTCGCGGCTGTCGCTGTTCATCGGCGTCACGCCGGTGCTGATCGCCTTCGTGATCGGCTCGGGCATCGGGATCCTGGCGGGCTATGTCGGCGGCTGGACCAACACGATCCTGATGCGCACCATCGACGTGTTCTTCGCCTTCCCGTCGGTGCTGCTGGCCATCGCCCTCTCGGGGGCGCTCGGCGCCGGCATCTTCAACTCGATCGTGTCCCTGACCTGCGTGTTCGTGCCCCAGATCGCGCGGGTCGCCGAGAGCGTCACCACGGGCATCCGAAAGCGCGACTACATCGACGCCGCCAAGCTGTCGGGGGCCTCGGCCCTGACGATCATGCGCGTGCAGGTGCTCGGCAACGTCGTCGGACCGATCTTCGTCTATTCCACGAGCCTGATCTCGGTCTCGATGATCCTGGCCTCGGGCCTCTCGTTCCTCGGCCTCGGGGTGCGCCCGCCGGAGCCCGAATGGGGCCTGATGCTCAACACCCTGCGCACCGCGATCTACGTGAACCCGGTCGTCGCCGCCCTGCCGGGCGTGTGCATCTTCATCGTCTCGATCGCCTTCAACCTGTTCTCGGACGGCCTGCGCGCCGCCATGGAGATTCGCCAGTGAGCGTGATCCCGGAAGCCCCCGATCCGTTCGCCCGCGACCGCGGCGGACCCGCCCAGCCGCTCCTGTCGGTCTCGGGCCTCGTCAAGCATTTCCCGGTCCGCAAGGCCGGGGGGAAACGCCAAGTCGTGCGCGCCGTCGACGGCGTCGATTTCGAGGTCCTGAAGGGCGAGACGCTCGGCATCGTCGGCGAGTCGGGCTGCGGGAAGTCGACCACCGCCAAGCTGCTCATGGGCCTGATCGAACGCGATTCCGGCGCGATGCTGTACGACGGCCAGGCGATCGGCGAACGCGCCATGCCCTGGCGGTCCTACCGGCGCCAGGTCCAGATGGTGTTCCAGGACAGCTACGCCTCGCTGAACCCGCGCATGACCGTAGAGCAGTCGATCGCCTTCGGTCCGAAGGTGAACGGCGTGCCGGGCCGCGAGGCCGTCGAGCGCGCCCGCGCGCTGCTCGCCCGGGTCGGGCTGGAGCCGAAGCGCTTCGCCGGGCGCTATCCGCACGAGATCTCCGGCGGCCAGCGCCAGCGGGTCAACATCGCCCGCTCGCTCGCCCTGGAGCCGCGTCTGGTGCTCCTCGACGAGGCGGTCTCGGCCCTCGACAAGTCGGTCGAGGCGCAGGTGCTGAATCTTCTCCTCGATCTCAAGGCCGAGTTCGGCCTGACCTACATCTTCATCAGCCACGACCTGAACGTCGTGCGCTTCATCTCCGACCGGGTGATGGTGATGTATCTCGGCCGGGTCTCCGAGATCGGGCCGTCCGACACGGTGCTCGACGCGCCGGCCCACCCCTACACCGAGGCGCTGCTCGCCTCGATGCCGTCGCTCGATCCCGACAACCGCACCCAGGCCGCGCTGCTCGCGGGCGACCCGCCGAACCCGATCGACCCGCCTTCGGGCTGCCGCTTCCACCCGCGCTGCAGCCTCGCCGAGGATATCTGCAGCCGGAAGGAGCCGCCGCTCGACGCGATCCAGCCGCAGCACCGGGTCGCCTGCCTCGCGCGCCAGCCCGGCTCCGGCCATTCGGCGGCCCCCGCGGAGGCGCTCGCCGCATGAGCACGCCGATGTCTCCCTCAGAACCCGCCGTCGCGCTCGAGGACCTGCGGGTCGCCTTCGGCAAGGTGCAGGTCGTCGACGGCGTCGACCTGACTCTCGCGCGCGGGCAGGCGATGGCGCTCATCGGCGAATCCGGCTCGGGCAAGAGCGTCACGCTCCGCTCGATCCTCCGTCTGTTCCCGGAAGGGCGCAGCCGCATCGAGGGCCGGATCCTGGCCGCCGGCAAGGACGTGCAGGCGCTGACCAAGCGTCAGCTCGCCGATTTCCGCGGCGGCGACGTCTCGATGATCTTCCAGGAGCCGCTCCTGGCCTTCGACCCGGTCTACACGGTGGGCCGGCAGATCACCGAGGCGATCCTGCGTCACGAAAAGATCTCGAAGGATGAGGCCCGCAGGCGCGCGCTGGCCCTGTTCGAGCGCGTCCGGATCCCGAGCCCGGAACGGCGGCTCGACAATTATCCGCACGAGATGTCGGGCGGCATGCGCCAGCGCGCCATGATCGCGCTGGCGCTCGCCTGCCGGCCGCAGGTGCTGCTCGCCGACGAGCCGACCACCGCGCTCGACGCGACGGTGCAGATCCAGGTCCTGCTGCTCCTGCGCGAGCTGCAGCGCGATCTCGGCCTGTCGATCATCATCGTCACGCACGATCTCGGCGCCGCCGTGGAGGTCGCCGACCGGATCGCCGTGATGTACGCGGGCAAGATCGTGGAGACCGGCACCGCCCATCAGGTGGTCCTGAACCCGCACCACCCCTACACGATCGGTCTGCTGCGCAGCCGGGCGGAGGGCGCGCTGGCCAAGGGCTCCCGGCTCGAGACCATCCCGGGCAGCACTCCGGACCTCGCCAATCGCCCGCCGGGCTGCCCCTTCGCGCCGCGCTGCTTCCTCTCGGAGGAGCGCTGCCGCCGGGAGATGCCGCCGGTCGCCGAGATCGCCCCCGGCCATCGCGTCGCCTGCTGGCGAGCCGAGGAGGCCTCGGCGGCCTATCGGGCCGGGCCGACGCCGGTCCGCGCCGCGGAGGCGGTTCCGGCCTGAGGAAACCGGGGGGCAGTCGCTCCGCCGGGCCCTGACGCGGGAATGCGCCGGCGCTCGATCGGCGCGGCGCACCCGCGCACCGGCGCAAGCAGGCAACACTCCACGGCCGATGAGGCCGTTGCCGACGCCCCGGCGCTGACGAAACGGCCATTTTGCTCTAACGCTTGGGACTCTTCGCGCCCTGCGGGGCTGCAGGGAGGCGGCCGGTTCGGACCGGAATGCGGGAGTGGGCGTGCGTATTCTTGCCATCGACACGGCGCTGGACCATTGCGCCGCCTGCGTCGCGGCGGACGATGCCGAGGCGCCGCTCTCCGCAGAGTCGCTCCCGATGGCGCGCGGCCATGCCGAATCCCTGCTGCCGCTGATCGAGCGGGTCATCGCCCGCGTCGAGGGCGGTTTCGAGGCGATCGACCGCGTCGCCGTCACGGTCGGGCCGGGGAGCTATACCGGGCTCCGGGTCGGCCTGTCGGCGGCCCGGGCCATCGGGCTCTCCACCGGCAAGCCGGTCGTCGGCGTCGGCACGCTGTCGGCTCTGCTCGCGCCGCTGCTGGCCGAGACCGTCGAGGGCACGATCGCGGCGGCGATCGATGCCCGGCACGGCGCGGTCTATGTGCAGGCTCTGGGTCTGGGCGACGGCCTCGCCCCGGCGCATCTGACGGTCGAAGAGGCCGCCGAGCGTCTCGGGACCGGTCCGGTGGTCCTGATCGGCTCCGGAGCGCCGTTGCTGGCGGCGGCGCTGGCCGAGCGCGGCGTGAAGGCCCGGGTCGCCGGTGTCGGCGCGCCCGACATCGCCGCCGTAGCCTCCCTCGGCCTCGTGGCCGACCCGGCCCAGGCGCTCGCGCGCCCCCTCTACCTGCGCGGCCCGGATGCGCGGCCCCAGGACCATGCGCGGATCGCGCGCCGATGACGCGTCCCCTGCCCTTCTGGCCCTTCGACTGGTGGTTCGCGTGGTGGGACGCGCTGACCCCGGAGCCCTACGTCGCGCCGCTCACCGACGCGTCGCAGGCCCCGGCCCTCGCCCGCCTGCACGCCACCGCCTTCGCCCGGCCCTGGGAGGCGCACGAGTTCGAGCGCCTGCTCTGCGAGCGCTCGACGCAGGCGCATGGCCTCTGGCGTGCGGGCACGCTCCAGGGCTTCGTGCTCTCGCGGCGGGCCGCCGACGAGGCCGAGATCCTGACGGTGGTGCTGTCCCCGGCCCTGCGCGGTGGCGGGCACAGTCGCAAGCTCCTGCGCGACCACCTGTCGAGCCTGGCGCTCGCCGGCATCAAGCGGGTACATCTGGAGGTCGATGAGGGCAACGCGCCCGCCCTTCGGCTCTACGCGCGCCACGGCTTCCGGCAGGTGGGTGCGCGCACCGGCTACTACCTCAAGGCCGACGGCAGCCGGGCGACCGCGCTGACGATGAGCGCCGACCTGTGACGCCGTGAGCCGCCTCGGCATCGCCTGGCGGGTCGCGGCCCTCGCCCTCGCCTTCGCGGTGCTGGGGCCGCCGCACTGGGTGGCGCTGCGGCTGCTCGGGCGCCGCGCCGGCCTCGCGCCCGTCCTGTTCCACCGCGTCTTCCTGCGCCTGTTCTCGGTCCGGGTGACGCAGAGCGGGACGCCGCCGGCGCCCGGCGAGGCGGCCCTGGTCCTGGCCAATCACGTCTCCTGGCTCGACATCATCGCGATCGGCTCGTTGCGGCCGCTCTCCTTCGTGGCGAAATCCGAGATCGCCGGCTGGCCGGTGATCAGCTCGCTCGCGGCGCTGCAGCGCACGCTCTACATCGACCGGCAGCGGCGGGGGGCGACCGCCGTGGTCAGCGCCGCGATGGGGCACCGCTTGGCCGAGGGGGAACTGGTGGTGCTGTTCGCCGAGGGAACGACCGGGGACGGGACCCGGCTCCTCCCGTTCCGATCCGCGCTGGTCGGCGCGGCCCGGACCGCGCTGCAGGCCGAGGCCGGGCGCGGGCGGGTGCGCCTCCAGCCGCTGGCGATCGCCTATCCCCGCCGCAACGGCCTGCCGGCGACGCGTGCCGAACGCGCCGAGATCGCCTGGTACGGCGACATGGAGCTGGCGCCGCACCTCGCCGCCTTCGCGCAGGGCGGACCGGTCGACGTGCACGTGGTCTGGGGGGCGCCGATCGCCTTCGAGGCGAGCACCGACCGGAAGGCCGCCACGGCGGCCGCGGAGGCCGAGGTCCGCGCGGCCCTGCGCGGTATCGTCACGGGACGCGGCACGTCCACCCCCGCTGCCGACAGGCGGCCGGCCTCGCCCGGCATGGGGCTGCGCGGCCCCGAGATCGCGGCCGTCTGACCCAATCCGGTCGACCCGGCGCCCCCTCGGCCATCCGAGACGCATTGTCACGGCCCGTCCGGAATCGAGCGCAAGATGATCCGTAGAAAGGACCATCGGAATACATGATGCACCGCATTGAGCGGGCCCAACCTCTCTGCTAGCTAGGCCGCAACCCGTATCAGTCGGGACTTTCTGGAGGACGCCCGTTGGAAACCTGGAATCAGGTTTACGATCCGTTCGGGAGCGCTTGGCTCTCGACGCTCGCCGCCTCAGTGCCGGTCATCGCACTGCTCGCCATGATCGCAAGCGGTCGGGTGAAGGCCCATATCGCGGCCGTCATCGCGCTCGGCCTCGCCTTGCTGGTCGCCATCGTCGGCTTCGGCATGCCCACCGGGCTCGCCGCCCGGGCGGCGATCCTCGGAATGGTCACGGGCTTCTTCCCGATCGGCTGGATCATCCTCAACGTCATCTTCCTCTACCGGCTCACGGTGGAGAAGGGCTGGTTCGCCATCCTGCAGCAATCGGTCGCCGGGATCACCGCCGACCGGCGCCTGCAGCTCCTCCTGGTGGCCTTCGCGTTCGGCGCCTTCTTCGAGGGTGCGGGCGGCTTCGGCACGCCGGTGGCCGTGACCGGCGCCATCCTGATCGGCCTCGGCTTCTCGCCGCTCGCCGCCTCCGGCCTGTCGCTGATCGCCAACACCGCGCCCGTCGCCTTCGGGGCGCTCGGCGCACCGATCCAGGGCCTCGCCTCGGTCACCGGCTACCCGCCCGAGATCCTCGGCGCGATGATCGGCCGGCAGCTGCCGCTGTTCTCGCTGATCGTGCCGTTCTGGCTGATCTGGGTCTTCGCGGGCTTCCGCGGCATGATCCGGGTGTGGCCGCCGATCCTGGTCTGCGGTGCCTCCTTCGCGATCGCCCAGTTCCTGATCTCGAACTACGTCAATCCCTGGATCGTCGATATCGGCGCCTCCCTGGCCTCGATGCTCGCCCTCGTCCTGTTCCTGAAGGTCTGGCAGCCGAGCGAGGTCTGGTCGTCGCCGGCCCTGCGCGGGCATGACCCGTCGCTCGCCGTGGCCGGTCCGCGCCCGGTGGCGCTGGGCGCCGGCGTTCCCGGCACGCCCCCGGTCCATGTCGGTGCGCGCACCGCCTCGCAGGGCGAGATCCTGATGGCCTGGGTGCCGTGGATCATCCTGTCGGTGGTCGTTGCGATCTGGGGCACCGGCTGGTTCAAGGGCATCGTGAACCCGCTCTTCACCTGGAAGTACGAGGTGCCGGGCCTGCACAACATGATCATGAAGGTGCCGCCTGTGGTGCCGAAGCCCGCCCCCGAGGGCGCGGTGTTCCTGTTCACCTACATGTCGTTCACCGGGACCGGCGTGCTGATCGCGGCGATCATCTCCGGCCTGATCATGCGGTTCTCGCCGGTGCGCCTCGTGACGGCGTATTTCGAGACCATCTGGGCGCTGCGCTACTCGCTCATCACCATCTCGGCGATGCTCGCGCTCGGCGTCCTCACCCGCTACGCCGGCGTCGACGCCACGCTGGGTCTCGCCTTCGCGGGCACCGGCATCCTCTACCCGTTCTTCGGGACGCTGCTCGGCTGGCTCGGCGTGGCGCTCACCGGGTCGGACACGGCCTCGAACGTCCTGTTCGGCGGCCTACAGCGCATCACCTCCGAGCAGCTCGGGCTGCCCGGGATCCTGATGGCGGCGGCGAACTCGTCGGGTGGCGTGATGGGCAAGATGATCGACGCCCAGTCGATCGTCGTGGCCTCCACGGCCACCGGCTATTTCGGGCAGGAAGGCAAGATCCTGCGCTTCGTGTTCTGGCACTCGATCGCGCTCGCCTGTCTGGTCGGCATCCTGGTCATGCTCCAGGCCTACGTGCCGTTCTTCCACCACATGGTCATCGACCTCCCGGCCGCGGCCCCGGCCGCCCATTGAGGCGGGCGGCGGGTTCCCCGCCATCCCGCAGGCCGGCCGCCCACGGGCGGCCGGCAGGCGCCGCGACGGCCCGCGCGATCCGTGCTACAGGCCTCGCGCCGGCCTGTCCCACAGGGGCGGGCGCGCGGGTTCAAGCGGATCGGTTCGGGACAGCTTGCGTTGAAGAAGGCCTACGTCAAATCCTACGGTTGCCAGATGAACGCCTACGACGCGGCCCGCATGGCCGACGTGCTGGGCGCTGAAGGCTACACGGCGACCGACTCGGTCGAGGATGCCGATGTGGTCGTCCTCAACACCTGCCACATCCGCGAGAAGGCCGCCGAGAAGGTCTATTCCGAGCTCGGCCGTTTGCGCGTGCTCAAGGGCGAGCGGAAGGCGCAGGGGCTCGACACGCGCATCGTCGTGGCCGGCTGCGTCGCCCAGGCCGAGGGCGCCGAGATCCAGGCGCGCCAGCCCGCCGTCGACGTCGTGGTCGGGCCGCAGAGCTATCACCGCCTGCCGGATCTGCTGGCCCGCTCCCGCGAGCGGCGGGTCGTCGACACGGAATTCCCGGTCGAGGACAAGTTCGACCATCTGCCCCGGCGCCGGACGCTCGGCGCCTCCGCCTTCCTGACCGTGCAGGAGGGCTGCGACAAGTTCTGCGCCTTCTGCGTGGTGCCCTACACCCGCGGCGCCGAGGTCTCGCGGTCCGTGGCGGCGATCCTCGCCGAGGCGGAGAAGCTCGCCGAGGGGGGCGTGCGCGAGGTCACCCTCATCGGCCAGAACGTCAACGCCTATCACGGCGACGGCGCGGACGGCGCGCCGGCCGGCCTGGCCGAGCTGGTGCGCGCCGTGGCGAAGATCCCGGGCATCACGCGGATCCGCTACACGACGAGCCATCCGAACGACTTCGACGACGCGCTGATCCGGGCCCATGCCGAGGTGCCGGCCCTGATGCCCTACCTGCACCTGCCGGTGCAGTCGGGCTCGGACCGGATCCTCGCCGCCATGAACCGCAAGCACACCGGCGACCAGTACCGGCGCCTGATCGACCGCGTGCGCGCGGCGCGGCCCGATATCGCCCTCTCCTCCGACTTCATCGTCGGATTCCCGGGCGAGACCGAAGCCGATTTCGCCGAGACCCTGCGCCTCGTGCGCGATGTCGGCTTCGAGAGCGCCTTCTCGTTCAAGTATAGCCCCCGCCCCGGCACGCCGGCCGCGGACCGCACCGACCAGGTGCCGGAACCCGTGATGGCGGCGCGGCTCGCCGAGCTGCAGACGCTCCTCGACAGCCAGCGCCACGCCTATCAGCGCGCGGCCGTGGGCCGGGTCTTCGACGTTCTGGTGGAGAAGCCCGGGCGGCACCCGGGTCAGGTCGCGGGCAAGACGCCGCACCTGCTCGCCGTGCAGTTCGACGCCGCGCCCCACCATATCGGGACGATCGTGCCGGTGCGGATCACCGAGGCCGGCGCCAACAGCTTGTTCGGGGAACACGCCCCGGAGGCTGCGGCGGCGTGAGCGATGGGCAGTGCGGATGATGACGGGGATGACGGCTTGAGTGCTTCGGACGGGGCGGGCGCGCGCAGCGCCCTGCGGGGTCGCGGACCGGCGGCGCGGCCGGCCGGATCGGAGGAAGCGGTCGAGGTGCCCCTGACGTTCGACGACAACCGCCTCGCGAGCCTCGTCTTCGGCCAGTACGACCAGAACGTCGCCCATATCGAGCGCCGCCTGGAGGTCACCGCCACGGCACTCGGCAATCACCTCGTCATCAAGGGGCCGGCCGACGCGGCCGAGAAGGCCCGGCGGGTGTTCCAGAAGCTCTACGCCCGCGTGCGGACCGGCGGCAGCACGCTGACGCTCGGGGACGTGGACGGCGCCATCCGCGAGGCGACGGCCCAGGCGACCCTGTTCCCGGCCGAGGCGATCACGGCCGAGGCCGACACGCCGCATTTCGAGCAGATCGCCACCCGCAAGCGCGGCGCCGTGCGGGCGCGCAACCCGGCGCAGGACAGCTACATCAAGCTGCTGCGCACCAACGAACTCGTCTTCGCCGAGGGGCCGGCCGGGACCGGCAAGACCTGGCTCGCCGTCGGTCACGCCGTGTCGCTGCTGGAGCAGGGCCATGCCGAGCGCCTGATCCTGTCGCGGCCGGCGGTGGAGGCCGGCGAGCGCCTGGGCTTCCTGCCGGGCGACATGCGCGAGAAGGTCGATCCGTACCTGCGGCCGATCTACGACGCCCTGTACGACTTCATGGAGGCGCGCCACGTCGACCGCGGCCTGCAGACCGGCACGATCGAGATCGCGCCGCTCGCGTTCATGCGCGGGCGCACCCTGACCAACGCGGTGGTGCTGCTCGACGAGGCGCAGAACACGACCTCCATGCAGATGAAGATGTTCCTCACCCGCCTGGGCGAGGGCTCGCGCATGATCATCACGGGCGATCCGAGCCAAATCGACCTGCCGCCGGGGCAGAAATCCGGCCTCGTTGAGGCCGTGAACGTGCTGGATGGCGTCGAGGGGATCGGGCGGGTGACGTTCAAGGACGTCGACGTGGTGCGCCACGACCTCGTGCGCCGGATCGTCACCGCCTACGAGCGCGCCGCCCACGGCGAGGGCGACGGCGACCGCAACCCGAATCCCCGGCGCCGGCCGCTGGCGTGATCATGCCGCACGAGATCGATCTCGCCGTCGAGGACGCGCGTTGGGAGACCGCGATCCCCGGCCTCGAAGCCCTCGTCACGCGCGCCGTGGAGGCCGGCCTCGCCATCGCGCCCGAGACGCCGGATGGTCCCGTCGAGGTCAGCGTCCTGCTGACGGATGACGCCGCCGTGCAGGAGCTCAACCGGACGTGGCGCGGCAAGGACAAGCCCACCAACGTCCTGTCCTTCCCGGCCGCCCCGCAGCCTCGGCATGCCGGCGCCGCGACACCGCTCGGCGACGTGGTCCTTGCCTACGAGACCCTGGTGCGCGAGAGTGCGGAGCAGTCGAAGCCGCTCCAGAATCACCTCACCCACCTCCTCGTCCATGGCACCCTGCATTGTCTCGGTCAGGACCACGAGATCGGCGAGGCCGAGGCCGATGCCATGGAAGCCCTCGAGGTCGCGGCGCTCGCGACCCTCGGCATCCCGGACCCCTACGCCTGAGCGCGCGACGCCCGAACGCTCCCAGATCCGAGAGACATGACCAACGATCGAAGTCGCGGCGCGGCCCTGGCCGCGCCCAGTTCCGCCGAGGGCGAATCCCAGACCCGGGAGCCCTGGTACGATCGCCTGCTCCAGGCGCTCCATCTCAAGCCGCGCGATTCGCTGCGCGAGGGGCTTGAGGAGGCGCTGGCCGAGCCGGATGCCGGCGAGAGCGGCCTCACGCCGCTCGAGCGCGTGATGCTCAAGAACGTCCTGGGCCTGCACAAGGTGCGGGTCGACGACGTCATGGTTCCCCGGGCCGATATCGTGGCGGTCTCGAACGAGACGAGCCTCAGCGATCTGCTCAAGCTGTTCCGGACGGCGGGCCATTCCCGCCTCCCGGTCTACGGCGAGACCCTCGACGACCCGCGCGGCATGGTCCACATCCGCGACCTCGTCGACCATATCGCCGCCAAGGCCGAGCCGACCCGGCGCAGCGCCGCCGCGGCCGTCAAGCCTGCCGCCCCGGCCGTCGAGGGTGAGCCGGAGGCCGCCGTGGCCCCGCGGGTGCGCCGCCCGGTGACGCGCGTCCCGCGCGGACTCGACCTCGGCAAGGTCGATCTCACCACGACGCTGGCGGCGGCGCGCATCCAGCGCCCGGTTCTGTTCGTGCCGCCCTCCATGCCGGCGATCGACCTGCTCGTGCGGATGCAGGCGACCCGCACCCACATGGCGCTGGTCATCGACGAGTATGGCGGCACCGACGGGCTGATCTCCATCGAGGACCTGATCGAGGTCGTGGTGGGCGACATTGAGGACGAGCACGACGTCGCCGAGGACAAGCATGTCCAGCGCGTCGACGGCGAGGGTGAAGTCTTCGTGGCCGACGCGCGCACGCCGCTCGCGGAAGTGTCCGAGGCGACGGGCGTCGATCTCGCCGCGGCGGTCGGCGAGATGGCCGAGGAGATCGACACGCTCGGCGGCATGATCGTGACGCTGGCCGGCCGCGTGCCCTCCCGCGGCGAGCTGATCGCCGGTCCGGGCGACCTTGAATTCGAGGTGCTCGACGCCGATCCGCGCCGGCTGAAGCGGCTGCGCTTCCACAAGGGCGCGGCGCGCATCGGCACCGTGGTGCCGCTCGCCCTTCCGCCGCCCAATTCCCCGGCCGCCGAGACACCGCACCCGTGACGGGTCCCGCGTGACGAGCTTGGCGGAGGGGCATGCCCGGGCTGCCGCGGCACCGGGCGTGCCCCCGCGCCCCCCCGGTCCCCGCGCCGTGCTGGCGCTCATGCGTGTGGCCGGCTGGGGGCGGCAGGGGCGGGCCGGGCTCGCCGGCGCGCTCGGGGCCCTGGCGATGCCGCCCTTCGGCATCCTGCCGGCTCTGGCGGTCTCCCTCGCGGTCGCGGTCTGGCTTCAGGACGGGGCCGCGTCCGAGCGGACCGCCCTGCGGCGGTTCGGGCCCTGTTTCCTGGTCGGCTGGGCCTGGGGCTTCGGCTATCTCACGGCCGGTCTGTGGTGGCTCGGACAGGCCTTCCTGGTGGAGGCTGACGAGTTCCTCTGGGCGCTCCCCCTCGGCGTGATCGGCCTGCCGTTCGGGCTCGGCCTGTTCTACGGGGCGGGCTTCGGCACCGCGGGCCTGCTGTGGGTTCGGGGACCCGCGCGGATCGCCGCCCTTGCCGTCGGAATCGGCGCCGCCGAGTGGCTGCGCGGTCATCTGTTCACGGGATTTCCGTGGAACACCCTGGGCATGGCGCTCGCCCAGAATCTCTGGCTGATGCAGGCGGCCGCGGTGATCGGCCTCTACGGCCTCACGCTGCTGGCGGCTCTCGTCTGCGCGGCGCCCGCGACCCTCGCCACCGGCGCCAGCCGGCTCGGCCGGTTCGGACCGGTCGCGGCCGCTCTCCTGGTGCTCGTCGGCATGGCGCTTTACGGCGCCGGGCGCCTCGGCACCGCGGACCCGGCCGTGCCCGGCGTGCGGTTGCGCCTCGTCCAGCCGAACCTGCCGCAGGACGCCAAGTTCAGGCCCGAGAACCGGGCCGACATCGTCGACCGCTACATCGAGCTGAGCCAGCGGCCGGTGCGGGCCGGCGAGCCCGAGCCGACCCACATCGTCTGGCCGGAATCCGCCTTCCCGTTCCTGATCCAGCGCGACCCCGACGCCCTCGCCAAGGTGGCGGCCGGCCTCGGGCCCGGCCAGCACCTGATCACCGGCGCGGCCCGCGCCGAGGAGCCGCTGCCCGGCGAGCGCCTGCGCTACTTCAACGCCGTGATGGTGATCGGGCCCGACGGCAGGATCTCCGACACCTACGACAAGGTCCACCTCGTCCCGTTCGGCGAGTACCTGCCGGCGCCCCTCGATGCCGCCCTGCGGGCGCTGGGCCTGCGCCAGTTCGTGGCGATCCCGGGCGGATTCTCGGCAGGCGCGCTCGCGGCGCAGCGGATCCTGGCGGTCCCCGGCCTGCCGCCGGTGGCGGCGACGATCTGCTACGAGGCGATCTTCCCGCACGCGATCCTGCCGGCCGGCCACGCCGCGCCGTCGTCGGAGCCGCCGGGGCTGATCCTGAACGTGACCAACGACGCGTGGTTCGGCGACACGCCAGGCCCGCGCCAGCATCTCGCGCAGGCGCGCCTGCGCGCCGTCGAGGAGGGATTGCCGCTGGTCCGCGACGCCAATACCGGGATCTCCGCAATCATCGATCCGCACGGGCGCATCGTCGCGCAGACACCGCTCGACGAGGAGACCTGGCTCGACGCCGATCTGCCCGCCCGTCTCGAGGGCGGCACGCTGTACAGCCGCTTCGGCGATGCCGCCTTCGCGCTGATGCTCGCCGCCTGTCTCGGTGCCGCCGTGACCGCCAGGCCCCGGCGATGAGGCCTGACCGCGCCGCCCCGAGCCGGGTGCTGCTCGGCCTCGCGCTGATGCTGGTCGCGTTCAACCTGCGGCCGGCGCTCAGCACGGTCGGCCCCCTGCTGGCGACGATCCGCGACGGCACCGGCCTCAGCGCGGGCGGGGCCGCGATCCTCACGACCCTGCCGGTCCTGTGCTTGGGTATCGCCTGCGCGCTGGCGGCGCCGCTGATCCGGCGGATCGGGCCCGATCTCGCGGTGCTCGCCGGCTCCACGATCCTGGCGGCCGGCCTGACCCTGCGCGGCCTCGGCGGACTCGTCCCGCTCTTCGCCGGGACGGCGCTGGCCGCCATCGGCATCGGGCTCGACAACGTCCTCCTGCCAGCCCTGGTCAAGCGCGACTTCGCCGGCAGCAGCGGTCTGATGACCGGGCTCTACACCATGACGCTCTGCCTCGGCGCCGCCGCGGGCGCGGGGGCCTCGGTTCCGGTGGAGCAGGCTCTGGGGGGTGGATGGCCCTCGGCCCTGGCGATCTGGTCGCTCCCCGCCCTCGTCGCCGCCTTCGCGTGGATCCCGTTCGCCCGCCGGACGGCCTCCACGGCTGCGCCGTCGCCCGGGCGCTTGCTGCGCAATCCGCTGGCTTGGTGGGTCACCGGCTTCATGGGCCTGCAATCCTCGCTCGCCTACATCCTGTTCGGCTGGCTGCCGCTGCTGCTGCAGGGGCGCGGCCTCACCCCTCTGAATGCCGGCCTCTACGCCTCTCTGGCGACTCTGGTTCAGGCACCGGGCGCGCTCCTGGTCGCCACGCTGGCGGCCCGGGCGCGCGATCAGCGCGCCTGGATCGTCGCGATCCCGGGCCTGACCGCCGCCGCCTTCCTGGTCCTCGCCTTCGGGGCGGACGCCCTGCGCGTTCCCGCCGCCTGCGTGCTGGGTTTCGGGATCGGCGGCTGTTTCGGGCTGGGGCTCACGCTGATCGTGCTCCGCGCGGCCGACGCGGCGAGCGCGGCCGGCCTCTCGGCCATGGCGCAGGGGATCGGCTATTCGGGCGCCTGCCTGGGGCCGCTGGTCTTCGGCCTCACCCATGAGGCGACGGGCGGCTGGGGGTTACCCAGTGCGCTCTTCGTGAGCATCGCCACCGTGGCGATCCTGATCGGCCTCGCTGCCGGCCGCGACCGCAAGGTCAGCGCGGTCGGACCCGAGCCGCGCGGGGCGGCCGCTCAGCCGCTGACCGCGCTCCAGCCCGCGAGCCCCGCCAGCGGCTCCTGATCGTAGCGGGCCATCAGCTCGGTCATCGCCGCCTGATCCGACAGGCGCCCCTCGGCGGCCAGCCGGGCCAAGCCCTCGAAGAAGCCCTCGCGGCCGAGGGCCGGCGCGAAGCTCAGCGTGAAGCGAACAGGTATGTCGCCGCGATTGGCGAAGGCATGCGCGACGCCGGGCGGAATCAGCGCGAAATCCCCGGGGCCGAGGTCGTGATCCGCTCCGTCAACGTGGAGGGCGAGCCGGCCCGCCTCCACCGAGAACGTCTCGGTCAGCCGGCTGTGGCGATGCAGCCCTGCGCCCGGCGTCCGCGGATCCATGTCGACCCGGTAGATGCCGAGGCCATCGGCCGTCTCGTCGCTGCGTGCCAGATAGAAGACCCGCATCCCGCCGATGACGGCGTTCGGGCTGAGACCGTGGTGCACGACACTCGCCATCGCCGCCTCCGCCCGATCTCCAAACAAGAACCCCGCGCGGCCGGGTCGCCGCGCGGGGTGTCGGTTTCGGTCGAGACCGCGACGGTTACTCCGCGGCGACCTTGTGGGCCTGCGACCCGTCCGTGTAGGTCCCGGCCTGCAGGCGCTTGCCCGGGGCGGCGCGGCCCGGCAGCGGCGGCAGGGCCTTGGCCTTCTCCAGGTCGATCCCGGCGCCCTCGGCGACGCGGCGGCCGTAATCCTCGTCGGCGTGCCAGAAGTGCCAGACCATCCGCAGCTGGATCGGCTCCGGGCACTGCTTCATGTCGGCCACGAGGTTGGCGATCAGGTCCTCGCGCTCCCAATCCTCGAAGGAGCGGTAGCGCACGCCGGCCTGGGTGTAGTCGTCCTCGGTCCGCGAGGTCTGGTAGCGGCCGAGGCGGCCCTCCACCGGCTGGTGGTAGTCCTTCGCGGGCTTCGGCGCCTCGCGCAGGCCCTCGGACAGGGTCGAGGGCTCGTAGTTGATGTGCTTGTTCGGGCCGGTGCCGTCGACCGTGTAGGCCATCTGACCGTCGCGCTGGTTCGAGTAGACCTTCACGCCGGGCTGCGGCGCATTGATCGGCAGTTGGAGGTAGTTGGCGCCGACGCGGTAGCGCTGCGTGTCCGAGTAGGACAGCGTCCGCCCCTGCAGCATCTTGTCGTCCGAGAAGTCGATGCCGTCGACGAGCACGCCGGTCCCGAAGGCCGACTGCTCGACTTCAGCGAAGAAGTTGTCCGGCACGCGGTCGAGCACCATCCGGCCGCAGGGCAGCAGCGGGAACTGGTCCACCGGCCACAGCTTCGTGTCGTCCAGCGGGTCGAACGACAGGTGATCGTTCGGGCCGTCCGGCATGATCTGCACGGCGAATTCCCATTCGGGGAAATTGCCGGCCTTGATGTTGTCGTACAGGTCGCGGGTCGCGTGGCCGACATCCTTGGCCTGGATCTCGGACGCCTGCTGCGAGGTCAGGTTCCGGACGCCCTGCTTCGGGATCCAGTGAAACTTGCAGAGCACCGCCTCGCCCTGGTCGTTGACCAGCTTGTAGGTGTTGACGCCCGAGCCTTCCATCTCGCGGTAATTGGCCGGGATGCCCCAGGGCGACTTCAGATGCGTCACCATGTGGATCGACTCGGGGTGCTGGGCCACGAAGTCGAAGAAGCGCCACGCCTCTTGGCGGTTCGTCACCGGATCCGGCTTGAACGCGTGGATCATGTCGGGGAACTTGATCGCGTCGCGGATGAAGAAGACCTTGAGGTTGTTGCCCACGAGGTCCCAATTGCCGTCGACGGTCTTGAACTTCACCGCGAAGCCGCGCGGGTCGCGCTCGGTCTCCGGGCTCTCCTTGGCGCCGGCCACGGTGGAGAAGCGCACGAACATCGGCGTCTTCACGCCGGTCTCGTTCAGCACGCGGGCGCGGGTGTACTTGGAGGCCGGCTCGTCGCCGATCTTGCCGTAGGCCTCGAACCAGCCGTGGGCGCCGGCGCCGCGAGCGTGCACGACGCGCTCCGGAATGCGCTCGCGATCGAAGTGGGTGATCTTCTCGATGAACTGGTAGTTCTCGAGCGTCGCGGGCCCGCGCTCACCGACCGTGCGGGTGCTCTGGTTGTCGCGGACCGGATGGCCCTGGCGGGTGGTCAGGATCGGGCGTTGATCGCTCATGCGTACGGTCTCTCCGTGCTGCGAAGGCTCTCGGTGGACAACGAGCCCTACCTGGAACCGTTCTGGTGAAAGGTTATGACCCCGGCATGACCCCGAGGCAAATGCATCGTCGCAAAGGTCGTGATAGACGCAGCCTATGAATCTGGCCGGCCTCTCCCTGCGCGACCTCGAATATGTCGTCGCCGTCGCGGATGAAGGGCATTTCGGCCGGGCGGCCGAGCGCTGTAACGTCAGCCAGCCGACTCTGAGCGTGCAGGTCCGTAAGTTGGAAACGGCCCTCGGCCTCACATTGTTCGAGCGCTCGAATCGCCGGATTCTCCTGACCGAGGCGGGACAGGCCATCGTGCGGCAGTCCCGCGTCGTCCTGGCCGAGGCCCAGCGGCTGCTGGCGCTCGCCAGCGAGGGCCGCGGCTCGCCGCTGACCGGGCGCCTCGTCCTCGCGGCGATCCAGACCCTGGGTCCCTATTTCTTCCCGCTCGTGCTCCGGCCGTTGCGCGAGCAATACCCCCTGCTGATGCTCTCGCTCTCGGAATCGCGGACTTCCGAGATCGTCGAGGGCCTGCGTGACGGCCGCATCGACGCGGCGCTGGTCTCCCTTCCCGTCCCCCGGCACGGGCTCACGGTGTCGCCGCTCTTCATCGAGCCGTTCTGGCTCGCCTGCCCGGCCGAGCACGCCCTGGCCCGCGGCGGCGCCCTGTCGGCGACCGAGATCGCGGGACCGGACCTGCTGCTCCTCGACGAGGGCAATTGCCTGCGCGACCAGACGATCGCCGCCTGCGGCGCCGGCACCTCGGTCGGCCGTCATGCCACGAGCCTGGAGACCCTGCGCTCGATGGTGGCGGCCGGCGCCGGCTACACGCTGCTCCCGGCCCTCGCCGTGCCTGCCGGTCCCGATCCGAGCGGCCTGACGGTGACCCGGGCCTTCGACGTCGACGGGCCGGGGCGGACCGTCGCGCTGGTCTGGCGGGCGAGCGATCCCCGCGCGGCCGGGCTGGCGAACCTCGCCGCCTTCTTCCGGGCCCACGCGCCGCCCGGCACCGCCGCCTGCCGCGACGGCGACGCGGCGGCGTGAACCGACGACGCGGTCGCACCTGTCCGACCCCATCGAGCGGGCCGGCACGCTGCGGCGCGCGGCCGCTCCGGAGCAGTGGGAAGCCGATCGCGGATGACGCGACCGCTGTCGCACGGGACCGGCCGATGCGCCCGCGCCG
>CAXDNE010000134.1:0-18851 GCA_963990595.1 uncultured Methylobacterium sp. | reverse complement strand
ACACTATCCTCTTCGTCGGCAGCGTCAGATGTGTATAAGAGACAGTCGCTGGGGGATGGCTCGTCGGCAGCGGCTTGGCGAAGCCGTTGCGCGCCCTGACGGGCGCGATGACCGACCTGGCGCGGGGTCATCTCGATCTGGTGGTGCCTGCCCAGGAGCGTCACGACGAGATCGGCGCGATGGCGCGGACGGTCGAGGTCTTCAAGGAGGCGCTCACGGCCAAGCGCGACGCCGATGCGCGCGCCGCCGCCGAGACGGAGGTTGCGGTCCGTCGCGCGCAGGCGCTCGATGCGCTGACCCGGCGCTTCGAAGCCAACGTCGCGGCCCTGACAGGGTCGCTGGCGAACGCCTCCCGTGAGATGGAGGCAACAGCCCGTGCGATGACCGCGACCGCGGACGAGACGACGCAGCAGGCCATGACCGTGGCGGGCGCCGCGCAGCAGACCTCAGCCAACGTCCAGACCGTCGCGGCGGCCAGTGAGCAAATGTCAGCCTCGGTTCGCGAGATCGTGCAGCAAGTTGCGCAATCCGCGCAGATGGCTGGGCAGGCGGCTGAGCGGATGCGGCGGACAGATGGTCACGTCCAGCACCTTGCCGGCGCGGCCGAGAAGATCAGCACGGTCATCTCGACGATCGCCGAGATCGCAGGGCAGACGAACCTGCTGGCGCTCAATGCGACCATCGAGGCGGCCCGCGCAGGCGCAGCAGGTAAGGGGTTCGCGGTCGTCGCCGCGGAGGTCAAGCTCTTGGCCGCGCAGACGGCGCGGGCGACGGGTGAGATCAGCCATCAGATCGCCGACGTGCAGGAGGTCACGCGGATGGTGGTGGGCGACATCACGCAGATGAACCGCGTCATCGCGGAGATCTCGACCTATTCCGGTTCGATCGCGGCAGCGATGGAGGAGCAAGGTGCGGCGACGCAGGAGATCACGCGCAACGTGCAGCAGGCCGCTCAGGGCACCGAGCAGGTGACGCAGAATATCGCGGGCGTGCGGGAGGGCGCGGGCGGCACGAGTACGGCGGCAAGCCAGGTCTTGAGCGCAGCACAGGAACTGGCGCGGCACACCCAGCGCTTTGGCAGCGAGGTCGGCAGCTTTCTGGACAGCGTCAGGACCGCGTGAGCGAAGCAGCCCGGAGCGCGGATACGCGTCCATCCCCGCGAAGCGTAGACTTCGATGCTCGGTTGCGCGCGTTCCGCTTTGAGCAGGATCGATTCTTTTCGGCGCGACGCACGTTAAGAACGATCTGTCAGGTCTTCGACTCCTGTGACCTGACAGCTTCGCAGTTTCACGACGCGGAACCTGCGAGGTTTTAGAAGCAGCAACTACGCCTCGCAGGCCTTCGGGCGAGCGAGGCGTCCTTTCGGCGGACGGCCAGATCAGAGGCGGCCTCGGAAGCGCCATGTTCAACGACCGGAGGCAGACAACCGATCACATCACCGGACGCGACGCGTTTTGGCTTGGCTTCTCCGCCGTGCTCTTCGTCGTCATTGTCGGTGGCGTGCATCTGCTCCGCAGCTTCGGGTAGCCTCCGACCCAGCTTCTGCCGAGCCTCCCAGCGGGGGCACGCCCTGCTACCGCTCAGGCCATGATCGGGCCAGTGGCACGTTCGCGGTCCATCAGCACAGCACAGGAAAGCTCTCTCAACCTCGCTACGAAGACGTTGCGCCAGCAGCAAGGGAGATGATCATGAAAACGCCTCTGCGTATCGCATCAGTCATCGCTTTCCTGGCCAGCGCCGGCGTCCCGATGGCGACCGGGGTCCACGCTGATCCGGCCGCGGACGTGCAGGCCGCCCTGCAGCGCCTGAAGTCGAAGGCCGCCACTCTCGGAGCCCCGAACGTGAGGGGCGAAGACACCGTCGCCGGAAAAACCGTCCCGGTTCTCTACTTCGGGCAGACCAAGATCAACGGTGACTTCTCTCTGGTCGATGGCGTACAGAAGGAAGTGGGCGGGACAGAGACCCTGTTCGTCAAGAGCGGTGGCGAATTCGTGCGCGTCTCAACGAACGTGAAGAAGGATGACGGCTCGCGCGCCGTCGGGACCATTCTGGATCCGAAGGGCAAGGCCATCGCGGCGATCAACAAGGGTGAAGCCTATTTCGGCGAGGCCGATATCCTGGGCCACCCTTATACCACCGGCTACGAGCCGATCCGCGATGCAAGCAAGGGCGTCATCGGGATCTACTATGTCGGATACCCAAAACAGTGAGACTCGGCCTCGGGCGCGGATGGTGAGCCGAGGCCGCGACTCGGACACGTATTCCGAAGAGAAGCATCCGTATGGAATGGTCTCGGTGATCAGCCGCCCTGTCTCGGGTCGATAGAGATATCGGTCAACGATACTGATCGGCCCGACGCACCGGCCGCACTCGGCGGCTTGCCGTTCGTTCTCCTCGTGGCGGACCGCTCGTGCGTGACAATCGGGCGCGGGTGGGCCCGCTCCGCCGCTCGATCATGTCTGCTCGGCGCTCGAATACTCGGTTCCAGTGAGATGACGCGCTGTCGTATCGCGATATGCTACTCTCGCGCCGCATTGGCGATCGGCGTTGTCGGACAAGAGCCGAGGAATGAACAGATCAGCTACGGAGCGCCGCCTCTCCGCGATCCTGATCGCCGACATCGTCGGGTATTCACGCCTCATGGGCACCGATGAGGAGGGGACCTTGCGGCGCTTCCGGAGCTTGCGGTCCGGGCTGATCGATCCGGCGATCCGGCGGCATGAAGGCCGCGTCGTGAAATCAACGGGTGACGGTGTCCTCGCCGAGTTCGCCAGCGCGGTCGAAGCGGTCCGCTGCGCGCTCGATCTCCAGCAGGCGATGATCGCCCGCAACGCCGACCTTCCGGAAGACAAGCAGATCTGCTTCCGGATCGGCATCAACGCGGGCGAGGTGATGATCGAGCGCGACGGGGACATCTACGGCGACAGTGTCAACCTCGCGGCACGCCTGGAATCGCTCTCACCGTGCGGCGGCCTGTGCTTCTCGCGCACCGTTCGCGACCAGATCCGGGATCGGATCACGCTGGCCTTCGAGGATTGGGGCGACCGCTCGCTCAAGAACATCGCGCGCCCGGTGCGCGTCTTCGCCGTCACACCCGACACGATCGCCGCGCTGCCGATGGAGGACCTCGTCCAGGTCCGGGACGCGCGTCGACCGCTTCTCGCCACCGCTGCTGCCCTGGCGGCCTGCCTCGCCGCAGGCGGGACTTGGTATGCGCTGCGGCCGATCAACCCGCCCGCTGTCTCGTCCCCGCCTGCCGTAACGCCTGTCGGTGGCCCCGACCTGACCGAGAAGGCACCACACGACGTGAACGCGCCGCGGCTCTCGATCGTGGTCCTGCCGTTCACCAACATGAGTGACGATCCCGGACAGGATTACCTCGCCGAGAGCATCACCGCGGATCTCACCACCGATCTGTCGCGGATCCGCGAGAGCTTCGTCATCGCGAGCGGGACGGCGTTGTCCTACAAGGGGAAGGCGCTCGATCTCCGGCAGATCGGACGTGACCTCGGCGTGCGCTACGCCCTGCTCGGCAACGTGCGCCGTGTGGGCGACAAGGTCCGGGTCAATGCCCAGCTCGCCGACACGGCAACCGCGGCACAGGTCTGGTCCGACCGCTTCGAGGGTGACCGCGGCACCTTCGCGGATCTGCAGGACGATGTGGTCGCGCGCCTTGCCCGCACGCTCGATCTCGAACTGACGGAGGCTGAGAGCCGGCGCGCGCAGAAGGAACCGTCCGGCAGCCTCGATGCGAGCGACCTCGCGATGCGCGGTTGGTCCGTCCTCAACCGGCCGATCTCGCCGAAGCAGTTGACCGAGGCCCAAGCCCTGTTCGAGCAGTCGCTGAAGCTGGATCCGCACCTCATGCATGCGCGGGTCGGGCTCGCTCGGACCTTGGCCGCCAAGGTCAACGCCCGAATGTCGGATTCGCAAGAGGCCGACCTGCTGCGTGCGGAGCGACTGAACGAGGATGTGCTCTCGGCCTATCCGGACGACGCCATGGCGCAGTTCGTCCGGGCCGACATCTTGAGGGGCCGCAAGCACTTCGACGCGGCTATCGCGGCCTACCGAACGGCCATCGCGCTCAACCGGAATTTCGCACCCGCCTATGGCGCCATGGCCAGTGCGCTGCTCCGGGCCGGCCGGTCCGCCGATGCGATCCCGGAGATCGATCACGCCGTGCGCCTGAGTCCGCGCGATCCGCTGCTGAGCTTCTGGCTGTACGTGAAATGCCACGCCTACACGCATCTGGCGCGTGACGAAGAGGCCGTGGAGTGGTGTCACCGATCGCTGGCCGCCTCGGCGGTGCCCTACTGGCTCAACTACGTTGATCTGGCCGCCTCCAACGCGTGGCTCGGGCGGCAAGAACAGGCAGAATCCGCCGTCGATGCGCTTCTCAAGCTGAAGCCGGGCTACACGGTCGGCCACTGGCAACGCGAGGGATGGTCCGACAACCCGACCTTCCTGCGGGAGTATGAGCGGATCGTGGAAGGTCTGCGCAAGGCGGGCCTGCCGGAATAGCCGCGCGTCGCCTCATCGGATCCGATCCGCTCGGTCTGAGCATGGAAGAGCGATCGCGTCAGGCGGGCTCACATCCCAGGCTGGGCTCAGTCAGAGCCGCTCTGGCTCTTGAGTTCCGGCCGTAGCCCGCCCTGGAGGGCTGCCCTCACGATCTCGGCCAGAATGTCGGCGTCGATCTCGATCGCGACGCGTTCGGCGCGGCCGAAGCCCATGAGGCCCGTGAGGTAGACGGTATTCTCCTTCGTGCGCTCGATGCCTTCTATCCGGACGTGGCGCATCTCGCCGCGCTCTCCGACCCGGATCTTCACACGTGCCTCCCACCGCGCATCGGCCGCCGCTGACCGAGGGCCTTGATATCTGTCAGCTTCTGGCGCGCAACCATCTGGTAGGAACTTGCCAGAAAGCGGGCGGCCGGAACACGAGCCTGTCAGGACTCGTTACCGCTGAAACGTCGGAGGACCTCGTCATGAGGCACATCCTCGCCCTTTCGCTGGTCGCGACCGGCCTTTCCATTGTCCCACTTGTCTCCGCCACAGCGCAGAGCATCGACATCGGCCCGGGCGGCGTGCGGGTTGATCCCCGCTCGCCCCGTGAGCGCGAGCGCGATGAGATCCGGCGTGAGGAGCGGCGCGAGGAGATGCGGGAGGAACGGCACGACGCGATACGCCGTGAGGAACGACGGCGCGATCTCGACGACGACGATGATTGATCGCGTCGTCCCTGCGATCAGGACCGTTCCTGGGTCTCGTCGGTCGGGCCGCGCGTGACGGGATGGCCACCTTTGGATGTCGGGACTGGTTGTCGCCTGAATGGCCGCTGAGACGTCGTGCAGGCCCGCCTCATGGCCGCGGCCCGATCGCCGCGACAGGACAAGGCGCCGATCTCCGCGAGCGCGCGCATGCCGTAATCGCGGCAGGACAAGCAGCGCCCCGCACCCTCAGAATGATGTGATCGATCGCAGGCGAAGGAGGAGCGCGTGTTCTCCGTGATCTTCGAGGCTCATCCCCGGGCCGAGCAGTGGGATGCCTATCTCGGGCACGCCAAAATCCTGCGGCCAGAGTTGGAGCGGATCGACGGCTTCGTTGATAACGTCCGCTACCGCAGCCTCACCCGCCAGGGCTGGATCCTCTCGCTCTCGAGCTGGCGCGATGAGAAGGCCGTGGTGCGCTGGCGAACCCGCATGCGCCACCACGAGGCCCAGGCGACAGGTCGATCCGAGATCCTGCACGACTACCACCTGCGCGTCGGGCAGATCACAGAGGACACGCGGGTGCCTGCGGGGCACGCGCTGACCGAGCAGCGCCTGGACGAGACCGAGGTCGGGTTGGGCACGACGGTCAGCGTGATCGATGCGAGCCGCCCGCGCGACGAGGTAGAACGGCTGAGCCCAGACGGGCTTGCTCGATGGCTCGTCGGCTCCGGACCCGAGGCGGAGGGTCTCGTCGCTTTCGACGTGTTCGAGGCGATCCTGACGCCGGGCGACTTCGTTCTGCTCCTGTCCTGGCGCGACCGCGAGGCTGCCGAAGCGTTCGAGTCGACGGTGGTCCTCCCCGGCATGGGCAGGCTGCGCCGGGTCCGCGTCGTGCGCGACTACGGCATGTTCGACCGCAGAGAGGCGCCACAATACTACCCCGACGCTGCAGGTGCCGCGACCGTGCACGCCTGACGAGTTCGTCGGCAGCCCGCCATGTCTGTGTCCGACACAGCGAGGCCAAGTTCGCCTTTCGCGATGAGGCGCCCATTGTGGGCGCCGACGCCCAGTCCGCGCGCGTCCTGAGCCCGATCGATCGCATCGCGGTCGATGATCCCGCGGCCGATCCGGCAGCACGGATCGAATCGGCGGTCGGCCGACGCCGGGGCGTCGGTGCCGCGCGGGCTCAGTATACGATCTGGGATGGCCGGATGGCGCGACCCTCAGTCGGAGCGCTCTCCCGCGCGCCGATCCAGCATCTCGGCCAGCTTACCGGCGACGTTCACGAACTCGGACGGCATCATGATGATCGTCGTCGTGTTCTGCTCAGCGCCGACTTCGGTGATCATCTGCATGCGCCGCAGTTCCAGCCCCGCCGGATTCTGCATGATCGTCTCCGAGGCCGCGCGAAGCTGCTCGGCCGCCTCGAGCTCGGCCTGCGCCTTGATGAGCCGCGCGCGCTTCTCCCGCAGGGCCTCGGCCTCCTGAGCCATCGCCCGTTGCATCGATTCGGGGATCTCGACGTTCTTCATCTCGACGCGCGCGACCTTCACCCCCCACGGCTCGGTCACCGCGTCGATCTTGGCCTGCATCACACCCGAGATCGTCTCCTGCTCCTTGAGCACGTCGTCGAGCGTGTGCTGCCCGAGCACGATGCGCAAAGTCGTCAGCGCGACCTGAACGACCGCGTTGCCGACATCGCGCACCTCCAGGCGGGCACGCATCGGATCCACGACACGATACCAGATCACGGCGTTGACCTTGATCGGCACGTTGTCCTTGGTGATCGTCTCCTGCTGTTCGACGGCCGCCGTCACGACACGCAGATCGACCTTGGCCTGCCATTCGACGAGTGGGATCAGCCAGTAGAGCCCGGGCCCGCGGGTCGCCTGATAGCGCCCGAGGCGGAAGACGACAGCGCGCTCGTACTGGTTGGCGACGCGCAAGCCCGACGCGAACACGACCGCCACGACGAGCAGGATGATCAGCGTCTCCATCGTCTCACCTCTGACCCGGGGCGGACCGGGAGCGTGACAGATAAATATGCTCACGCTGTTCCAGGAGACCGACGCTATGCGTTACCGGGAGATCGTCGCGCGGACCCATGTTCGGTTGCAGGGTCCGCCGCCGGACGCGGCGCAACGCATCGTTCGCGGGACGGGCGCGTACATTCTGCTCGACATCCCGCGCGGGCGCGGCGACGGGTAGGCTGTTGAGCGCCGTACCCGCCGTCATGACGATGTGCGGCGATCGACGGGCGCTGCATCGACCACGACTGGGCGGGCGCGCTGACGGAGGCGCGGGGCCGGCGCTCTCGATCAGCCGGCGTCCGATGCCCGACCTGGCGACCCGAACGCACCCGGCTCACCAGACTTGCCATCCGTGGTGAACGACACGCCTCGAAGCCGCACGTCGAGCCTCTTGCCTGGCCTGTTCACCGGGTTCGGCGCCATGCAGGTCCGCGCGGCGATGATCGCCCCCGGAGGATCTTCGAAAGACGCGCACCGCCGCAGCGCGCGGGGCAGGCCGTGAGGCTCGGCGTCGGGATCGCGCGACATGAGCGCCGATCCGATCCCGGCTGTGCCGGACGTCAGATGCGTCGCCGTCGATGTGCGGGTCAGAGGGTGGTGCGGACGGCGGGACTCGAACCCGCACGGCCTTGCGGCCGCAAGATTTTAAGTCTCGTGCGTCTACCGGTTCCGCCACGTCCGCGTGGGCTCCTCGGTAACCGCGGCTGCGGGCGCGATCAAGCCGGCGGTGTCCAGCCATAGAGCCATGCATAGCGCTCGCGCATGCCGTCGGGGCCGAGCCGCGCCATCACGGCGTTGCGGATGAGCGCCACGAGGCCACCGGCATGGTAGGTGCGGCCGTTGGCGCGGGCGGCCCGCTGGACGCGCCGGACGCGGGCCGTCCGCTCGGCCGAGAAGGCGGCCAGTGCCGCCGGCACGTCAGCGTGGTCGGCGAGCGCGCGGGTGAGGATGGCGGCATCCTCGATCGCGAGGGCGGCCCCCTGCGCGAGATAGGGCAGGACCGGATGGGCCGCGTCGCCGATCAGCGCGACCCGGCCGCGGGCGAGCGGGCGCGCCACAGCCCGGTCGGCGAGGGACCAGACCAGCCAGGAATCCGGCACCCCCAGGAGGTCGCGCAGCGGTCCCGCACAGCTGCGGAAATGCGCCCGCAGCACGGCCGGCTCCCCGAGCCGGCCCCAGCCCTCGTCGCCCACGGCTTCGGGGACGACCGCCACGACGTTGAGGAACTGGCCGTCCCGCACCGGGTAATGCACCACGTGCCGGCCTCGTCCGAGCCAGAGACCGGTCGCCGCGCCGCGCAGCGCCTCCGGAACCGCCTCGATCGGCACCAGGGCGCGCCACGCTGCCGCGTGGCCCGGCCGGAGCGCGGCGGCGTCGAGATGGGCACGCAGACGGGAGCGCAGACCGTCGGCCCCGATCACCAGGTCGAAGGCGAGGTCCTGCGCGCCGCTGGCGCCCTCCGCGGTGAGGCGGACGTCGGATCCGGTCTCGGCGAAGCCCGTGACGGTCCGTCCCATCATCAGGCGGATCGCCGGACGACTGCGCAGCGCGTCGAGGAGCAAGGTCTGAAGGTCGGCGCGGTGGATCACGTAATAGGGGGCGCCGAACCGCTTCTGCGCCTGCGCGCCGAGGGCGACGCCGCCGATGCGCCGGCCGCTGTCGAGGGCGCGCACCTCGACCCCCGGGGGCTCGCTCGCCGCCCTGCGCAGGGCGGCCGAGAGACCCAGCGCTGCGAGCACGCGGCTCGCATTGGGCGAGATCTGGATCCCGGCCCCGACCTCGCTGAAGCCGGTGCGGCGCTCGATCACCGTGACGGCATGGCCGGCATCCGACAGCGCCAGCGCCGCCGTGAGCCCGCCGATCCCGGCCCCGACGATCCCGATCCGGAGAGGAGGTCGACTGTCCGAGGGCACTGCGGGCGCCCGCCTACTCCGCCGCGAGCTTGGCGTCGTCCTGCCACACGCAAGCCTGCGGATCCGCCTCGTCGGCCTTCAGGCCGGCCCGGTAGCGGTAGAGCGTCGAGCAGTACTGGCAGATGATCTCGTTATCGGCACCCATGTCGAGGAAGACATGCGGATGGTCGAACGGCGGCAACGCGCCGATGCACATGAATTCCTTCACGCCGACCGTGATCACCGGCACGCCCGGCTCGTTGTGGAAGTGCGGTACCGCCTTGCCTGCCATCCGGCCCTCGCCTGCCCCGTCGCCGACCGCGCGGCGAATCTGCCCGCGTGCGCCCGGGCGCTTCGCGGCCGCTTATGCCGCCAGCCCCGCGGCCGGCGCAAGCCTCGCGCGACTCTGCCCGGTCGCCGCTTGGCCTGCCGCCTCCCAGACCGTACATAGGTCCGACGCCCGATTGACGCTCCCGCGAAAAGTCTCGACGATGCAACAGGAACAGGCCAGTGCGCAGGGTGCGCGCCGCGCCCCGGAGCCGCCGATCCACGGCCCGGAGGGCTTCGAAGGCATGCGCCGGGCCGGGCGGCTCACGGCCGAAGCCCTGGACCTGCTGATGGAGGCGACGCAACCCGGCGTCACCACCGAGGCGCTGGACCGGCTGGCCTACGAGTTCGCCTTGGATCACGGCGCCTATCCGGCGTCGCTGCTCTATCGCGGCTACCCGAAGTCGATCTGCACCTCGATCAACCACGTGGTCTGCCACGGCATCCCGAACGACAAGCCCCTGCGCGAGGGCGACATCGTCAACCTCGACATCTGCCTGATCCTCGACGGCTGGCACGGGGATTCGAGCCGCATGGCCTATGTCGGCGAGGTCCCCCGCAAGGCGCAGCGCCTCTGCGAGATCACCTACGAGGCGCTCATGCGCGGCGTCGCGGCGGTGAAGCCCGGCGGCTCGACCAACGATATCGGCCGGGCGATCCAGACCTATGCCGAGAGCGAGCGCTGCTCGGTGGTTCGGGATTTCTGCGGCCACGGGCTCGGGCGGACCTATCACGACGCGCCCACGATCCTCCACTATGTCGAGGCGAGCTACGACGTCCCGTTCAGGCCCGGCCAGTTCTTCACCATCGAGCCGATGATCAATCTGGGGCGCCCGGCCGTGAAGGTCCTGGGCGATGGCTGGACCGCCGTCACCCGCGACCGTTCCCTCTCAGCCCAGTTCGAGCACACCGTGGGCGTGACCGAGACCGGGGTCGAGATCTTCACGATCTCGCCCAAGGGGCTGCACCAGCCCGTCAATCCGGTGGCCTGACCGGCCGTGACGCCGCTGCCGGAGGACGGTGAGGCGGGGCTGTTTGCCGACAGCGCTGCCCCGTCAGCTTCGGTGAAGGGAGCGCCGCATTATCACGGTCACCGCCAGCGCCTCCGGGCGAAGCTGGCGACGTCCGGCGGAGACGCCCTGCCCGACTACGAATTGCTGGAACTGGTCCTGTTTCGGGCGATCCCCCGGCGGGACGTGAAGCCCCTCGCGAAGGCGCTCGTCGCGCGGTTCGGCAGCTTCGCCGAGGTGGTGAGCGCCGAGCCGGCCCGCCTCATGGAGGTCGAAGGGGTGAGCGCCGGGGTCGCCTCCGACCTCAAGGTGATCGAGGCCGCTGCCCGGCGGCTCGCCCGGGGCGCCGTCCGCGAGCGCCCGCTGCTCGAATCCTGGAGCGCACTCCAGGAATATCTGCGGACCACGATGGCGTTCGCGCCGCGCGAGGAATTCCGCGTCCTGTTCCTCGACAAGCGCAATCACCTCATCGCCGACGAGGTGCAGGGGCGCGGCACCGTGGACCACACGCCGGTCTATCCCCGCGAGATCGCCCGCCGGGCCCTGGAGCTCTCGGCCACCGCCATCATCCTGGCCCACAATCACCCCTCGGGCGATCCGGCGCCGTCGGCCGCCGACGTGGCGATGACCCGCGAGATCGTGGCCGTCCTGGCGCCCCTCAAGATCGTGGTCCACGACCACGTGATCCTGGCCCGAAACGGTCACGCCAGCCTGAAAGGCCTGAAGCTTATCTGATCTTCCCGCCGCCTTGAGCGTTGTCGAGCGCGCGGATAGCCATGATCGAGTGGCGCGCCTCTTGCCTCAAGAGCAGGAGCGACAGGGAGGAGCGAGATGGCGTTGACGGCCTTCGACGAGATGAACGGGGTCGGTGCCGCCGATCCGGCCGCCGTCCGCGATGCCTACGGCAAGCTCAAGACCTGGCTTGAGACGACGCCGCCGGAGCACTTCAACACCCGCCGCAGCCAGGCCGAGCTGCTGTTCCGCCGGATCGGGATCACCTTCGCGGTCTATGGCGACAACGAATCGACCGAGCGCCTGATCCCGTTCGACATCATCCCCCGGGTGATCACCAAGCCGGAATGGGCCTTCCTGGAGCGCGGCCTGAAGCAGCGCGTCACCGCCATCAACCTGTTCCTGAAGGACGTGTACGGGGCCCAGGAATGCATCAAGGCCGGGATCATCCCGGCCGACCTCGTCTACCGGAACGCGCATTATCGCATGGAGATGCGCTCGTTCCGTGTGCCCCACGATCTCTACGTCCACGTCGCCGGCATCGACATCGTCCGGACCGGCGAGAACGACTTCTTCGTGCTGGAGGACAATGCCCGGATCCCGTCCGGCGTCTCCTACATGCTGGAGAACCGTGAGGTGATGCTGCGCCTCTTCCCGGACCTGTTCTCGAAGCACCGGGTCGCGCCGGTCGAGAACTACCCGGACGCGCTGCTCGCCACCCTGCGCAGCCTCGCCCCGGGCTCGGCGACACGGGATCCCACCGTCGTGCTGCTGACCCCTGGCCGCTACAACTCGGCCTTCTACGAACACTCGTTCCTGGCCGACAAGCTCGGCGTCGAGCTGGTGGAGGCCTCCGACCTCTTCACCAAGGACGACGTGGTCTACATGCGCACCACCGAGGGGCCGCGGAAGGTCGACGTCATCTACCGGCGCCTCGACGACGACTTCCTCGACCCGCTGGTCTTCCGCCCAGATTCGGTCCTCGGCGTGCCGGGCCTGATGAACGCTTACGAACGGGGCTCCGTCACCCTCGCCAACGCGGTGGGAACCGGCATCTCCGATGACAAGGCGGTCTACAGCTACATGCCGGAGATCGTGAAGTTCTTCACCGGCGAGGAGCCGATCCTGCACAACGTGCCCACCTATCGCTGCCGCGAGAAGGACGCCTTCGCCTACGTGATGGACAACCTGTCGGACTTGGTGGTGAAGGAGGTCAACGGCTCGGGCGGCTACGGCATGCTCGTGGGGCCGCACGCCAGCAAGCGCGAGATCGACGACTTCGCCAGGAAGCTCAAGCACGCGCCGGACGGCTTCATCGCCCAGCCGACCCTGTCGCTCTCCACCTGCCCGACCTTCGTGGCCTCGGGCGTCGCGCCGAGGCATGTCGATCTGCGGCCCTTCGTGCTCTGCGGCGCCGACCAGATCCGCATCGTGCCGGGCGGGCTGACCCGGGTGGCGCTGAAGGAGGGATCCCTGGTGGTCAATTCGAGCCAGGGCGGTGGTACCAAGGACACCTGGGTACTCGACGCCTGAGATTCATGACGTCCGGACGTTCCGCGGCGCGGACTTCGGGGTCCGCACGACTTGGCTGAAGACACATGCTCTCCAGGACTGCCGACAACCTCTTCTGGCTCTCGCGCTACGTCGAGCGCGCCGATTTCGTCGCCCGCATCCTCGATGCGGCGCACCGTCTCGCCTCGCTGCCGACGAGCTACGGCGGCGGCGAGACCAACGAGTGGGAATCGGCCCTCGCCTCGGCAGGCGATCCGGACGCGTTCAGGACCCACTACAGCGCGGTGAATGCCGACACGGTCTGCGACTTCCTGGCCTTCAGCCCGCACAACCCGTCCTCGATCCGCTCCTGCATCGAGGCGGCCCGGGAGAATGCCCGCTCGGTGCGCACCGCGCTGACCACCGAGATGTGGGACGCGATCAACGGGGCGTGGCTGGAGCTGCGCAACTATGCCGGCAAGGACCTCAACCGCGACGAGTTCGGCCGCTTCCTCGACTGGGTGAAGACCGTCTCGCTGACCTTCGACGGCTCGGCCTTCCGGACCATGCTGCGCAACGACGCGTTCTGGTTCACCCGGCTCGGCACGGCGATCGAGCGGGCCGACAACACCGCCCGCATCCTGGACGTGAAATACCAGATCCTCCTGCCGCAGGACGAGACGGTGGGCGGCAGCCTGGACTACTTCCAGTGGACCACGATCCTGCGTGAAGTCTCGGCGTTCAACGCCTATCACTGGGTGTACCGGGAGAGCATCAAGCCGCTGCTGGTGGCCGATCTGCTGATGCTGAACAAGCAGATGCCGCGCTCCTTCGCCAATTGCTACGGCGTCATCGTCGAGTATCTGGACCTCATCGCCGACGCCTATGGCCGCAGGGGACCGAGCCAGCGGCTGGCCGGCAACATGCTGGCGAAGCTGGAGGGCGAGGATATCGACCGGGTCTTCGCCTCGGGGTTGCATGAGTTCGTGGAGGCGTTCATCGCCGAGAACAACAGGGTCGGCGAGGCGATCGCCAAGCAGTATCTGGTCGGCTGAACGAGACGGACAGGACGGCGCATGCGCATCCGCGTGGTCCACGAGACCATCTACACCTACGAGCAGCCGGCCCGCGGGCTCGTGCAGGTCCTGCGGCTGACGCCCCGGGACCATGACGGTCAGTATGTCCGGAACTGGCGGATCGACACGACCGTCGACGGCCGGCTGACCGCCCGGGAGGACGGGTTCGGCAACATCGTCCACTGGTTCACCCCGGACGAGCCGTCCGATGCCCTGACCATCCGGGTCACCGGCGAGGTCGATACCGACGACACCCAGGGGATCGTGCGCGGCACGGTGGAGCGCCTGCCCGACGAGTTCTACCTGCGCGATACGGATCTCTGCGCGGCGAGTCCCGAGCTGCACGCCTTCGCCGAGCGCGTCGCCACGGACGGCGACGCCGCCCCGCTGGCCCTGCTCCACCGCCTGATGGGCGCCGTGCACCGGGGCGTGGCCTACGAGCCGGGTCCGGCCGCCAACGCCGTGCCGGCGGGACGGGCCTTCGCGGCGGAACGTGGCGTCTGCCAGGATCTCGCCCACGTCTTCATCGCCGCCGCGCGCCATGTCGGCATCCCGGCCCGCTACGTGGCGGGCTACCGCGCCCGCGACGACGGTCAGGCGGCGGTCGAGGCCCCGCACGGCTGGGCGGAGGCGCTGGTGCCGGATCTCGGCTGGGTGGCCTTCGACCCGTGCTTCGACGTCAGTCCATCGGAGCGCTACATCCGCGTCGCCACCGGGCTCGACTATCTCGGGGCCGCGCCGATCCGCGGCAGCCGCACCGGCGGTGGCACCGAGACACTGGACGTGAAGCTCCGGGTCGAGCAAGGCAGGGCCGCCACCCAATCCTGATTGGTCCGACACCGGCCCGAAGGCCGCACGAGAGCCCGAAGACGATGACTTACTGCGTCGGTGTCCTGGTCGAGGAGGGGCTCGTGATGGTCGCCGACACCCGCACCAATGCGGGGCTCGACGACATTTCGACCTACCGCAAGCTGCACCATTTCAACGTTCCGGGCGAGCGGGTGATGATGCTGGCCTCCGCCGGCAACCTGTCGATCACCCAGTCGGTCCTGAGCCTGCTCCAGGAGGGCGTGCCCGGCGAGGGCGACGAGCCCGCCCAGCGGCTCGTCGAGGCGCCGACCATGTTCCAAGCGGCGCAGCTCATCGGCCGGGCGATCCGGCGGGTGCGGTCGATCGAGCAGGACGGGTTCGAGGCGGCCAATATCCGCTTCTCGATCTCGCTGCTGTTCGGCGGCCAGATCGGTGCCGGCGAGATGCGGCTCTACCTGATCTACTCGGCGGGCAATTTCATCGAGTGCAGCATGGACGCGCCGTTCCTTCAGATCGGCGAGCACAAATACGGCAAGCCGATCCTCGACCGGGCGGTGACCTACCGGACCGACCTGTACGATGCCCTGAAGGTCAGCCTCGTCTCGATGGATTCGACCATGCGGTCGAATCTCGGCGTCGGCCTGCCGATCGACATCGCGGTGGCCCGGCGGAACGCCCTCAACCCGGAGGTGAACCATCGGATCGAGGCCGGCGAGAGCTATTTCCACGATCTGCGCGAGCGCTGGTCGGCGGCGCTCCGGGCCGCGCACCGGGCGATTCCGCGGCCGCCCTACGGGCCTTCGGACAACAAGTAACGGGGCGGAACGCTTCACGCTGAGTGCAGAGGCTGCAGCACGCGGCATCCCATCCATCCCCCTCATCCTGAGGGGGATGGATGGGATGCCGAGGTCCTGAGCCTTCGCCATCGGGGACCTCGCAAGCTGTATTGCGCTAGTCTCGTTCCTCCCAGGCCTTCAGCAAGGCCCGCGCGGCTCCCGCCGGATCGCCGGCCCGCATCAACCCGCCCAGAATGGCGATCCCCGCCGCGCCGGCCGCGCGACATTCCGCGATTCGGCCGGCCTCGAGACCGCCGAGCGCCACAACCGGAAGGCCGGCGCCGCGGCTTGCCGCGATGGCGCCGGACCCGAGCGCGGGCCCGTAGCCCGGCTTGCTCGCGGTCGGGAAGATCGGGCTGAGGGTCACGTAGTCGGCGCCGGCGGCCGCCGCCCGGGCGGCTTCATGCGGCGCGTGGGCCGACACGCCGATCAGCGCCCCGGGACTCAGCGCGACCCGCGCCGCCGCGATCGCCTCCGGCGCCGACCCGCCGCCGAGATGCACGCCGTCGGCGCCGAGGGCGCGCGCGAGGGCGACGTCGCCACCCACCGTCAGGATTCCGCCCGCGGCCCGGACACACCCGGCGACGGCCTCCCCGAGGCGCCGCCGCGCGTCCGGCTCGAGATCGCGGTCGCGGAACCAGATCCACCGACCGCCGCCCTCCAGGATCGCCCGCACGGTCTCGGCGAGCGGCCGCGGATGCCCGTGCCGGTCCGTCACCGCCAGGAGCGGTGACGGCAGCGGTTTCACGACCCGACGAGGCCGAGCTGCGGGCTCGACGGCTCGGCCCGGCCGCGGCGCGGGATCCGTCCGGCCAGATGCGCGTCGCGGCCCGCCGCCACCGCCCGGCCCATGGCGCGCGCCATGCGCACCGGATCGTCGGCCTTGGCCACCGCCGTGTTGATCAGGCAGGCGGAGGCGCCCAGCTCCATGGCGATCACCGCGTCCGAAGCGGTCCCGATCCCGGCATCGACCACCACCGGCACCTTGGCCCGGCGGCAGATCAGCTCGAGATTGGCCGGGTTGGCGATCCCCATCCCGGACCCGATCAGCGAACCCATGGGCATCACGGCGGCGCAGCCGAGATCCTCCAGGCGCTGGCAGACGATCGGATCGTCGTTGCAGTAGGGCAGGACCACGAACCCGTCGTCCACGAGGTGGCGGCAGGCCTCGATCAGTTCGGCGACATCCGGATACAGTGTCTCCCGGTCGCCGATCACCTCGACCTTGATCCAGTTGGTGTCGAGTGCCTCGCGGGCGAGCTCGGCGGTCATGATCGCGTCCCGGGCGGTCTCGCAACCGGCGGTGTTGGGCAGGAAGCGCTTGCCCTTCAGGATCGTCACCGTGTCGGAGCCGTGGCCCTGGAGCGAGACACGGCGGATGGAGGCCGTCACCACATCGGCGCCGCTCGTCTGGACGGCGTCGCGCATGATCGCCTGTGTCGGGTAGCCGGCGGTGCCGATGAACAGCCGGGACGCGAGCGTCACCCCGGCGATGATCAGGCTGTCCTCCCCGCCCTCGGGGCGAAGCGGCGTGACGGTGTGGTCCATGCTCAACCTCCCTGCATGGCGCGGACGATCTCGACGCGGTCGCCGTCCGTGACCGGGGTCTCGCCCCAATCCCGACGGCGCAGCACGCGGCCGTTCAGCGCGATGGCGACGCCCTGCGGGCTCTCGATGCCGCTCTCCTCCGCCTCCAGGCGGAACAGGGCGTCCACGGTCTCGGCCGCGCACTCGCGCGGCTCGCCGTTGATGAAGAGTTTCATGCCGTTGCCCTCCGCGGCTCGGGCTGGCCGAACCGCGCCCGGGTGAAGGGCCGGGCGACATCCGGCAGTTCACCGTGCATCACCAGTTCGGCGATGGCGTCGGCGGTGACCGGGGCGAGCAGGTAGCCGTTGCGGTGATGCCCGGTGGCGGCGACGAGGCCCGGCGCGAGGGCGTCGAGGATCGGCGCGTCGTCGTCCGAGGTGGGGCGATAGCCGCTCCACACCGCCTCGACCTCCATCTCCTCGATGCCGGGCAGCACCCGCCGCGCGCCCTCCAGCAGGGCATAGAGCCCGCCCGCGGTGACACCGGGCCGGAAGCCGCAATCCTCCACCGTGGCGCCGACGATGAGCTGGCCGTCACTCTTCGGGGCCATATGGACCTGCTCGGTCCAGACCATCCGGGCGAGGCCGCCGGTGCGCGCGGTGGTGCGCAGCGCCAGCGACTGCCCCTTCAGCGGGCGCACCGGCAAAGCGAGCGCGTCGGGCAGCAATCCGCCCGCCCCGCTCCAGGCGCCGGAGGCGAGGACCACAGTTTCCGCCGCGACGCCGCGATCCGCGACGCGGACGCCCGTGACGCGGCCCCCCGACCAGTCCAGGGCGGTGACGGGACTCCGTTCCACCAGGATGACGCCGGCTCGGCGGCAGGCCTCCGCAAGGGCGTCCATGACTAGGCGCGGATCGACCTGATGGTCCAGCGGGCAGTGGATGCCGGCGGTGACCGACGGGCGCAGGCCGGGCTCCAGGCGCCGAACCTCGCCGCCCGGAAGCCAAGTCGCGTCGAGGCCGGAGCGGCGCTGGAGGTCGTAGCGGAAGCGCAGGCGCTCGACCTCGTCCCGGCCGACCGCCAGCACGAGGGTGCCGTCAGGCCGGTAGTCGATGGTGCGGCCGGATTCGGCCTCCAGGGCGTCGCGGAAGCCGGGCCAGCGCCGGAGCGAGTCCAGAGCGAGCGGCAGAAGCGGGTCGGAGCCGGGCTCGTGCTCGGCGGCCGGGGCCAGCATGCCGGTGGCCGCGAGGCTCGCGCCCGCCCCGATCGTCTCCCGCTCCAAGACCGTCACGGTGCGACCCATCTGAGCAAGGCGCCACGCGATCGACAGGCCGATCAGCCCGCCGCCGACCACGGCGACGTCGGCCCGCGCCGGCAGGCTCGTCGGCACGGCGATGCCGTCCGGGCTGCGGCGGCGGCCGATCGGTGAGGCGGGGCGGTCGAGGGGCACGGGCGTCTCCGCGGATGTCCGTCGCGGGGGCCGGGCCGTCTGCTTCGGTGAGAAGCTGTGGCCTGCCCTTCGGGCGGCCGCGGTCCAATCCCTACGCCGGTATGAGCCGGATCAGGTTCGAAGGATTTCCGCGCCGCAGGTCCCGAGGGACGTGCCAGCGGTTTCTCAGCCCCTTGCCGGGGATCTCCCTGGAACGCGGACAGATTTGGTCGCCCGCGCGGCGCCGGTCAACCCCGGCGCCGCGACCGTTTCGCCGATGGCCGGACATTTTCCGGGTCGCAGTCACTGCTCGGATACCAAGCCTCAGAGAATCCGGCCGGCCGCGCCGGACGCGAGCGCGGCGGGGCACCAAGCCTTCACGGATCCGCCTCCACAGTCGGGTTTGAGTTTCGAGCCGCGGTGGGAAGCGTGCGCACCTGTCTCTTATTCACATATGACGCTGCCGACGAAGAGGAGAG
>CAXDNE010000133.1:0-19000 GCA_963990595.1 uncultured Methylobacterium sp. | reverse complement strand
CACTATCCTCTTCGTCGGCAGCGTCAGATGTGTATAAGAGACAGGCTCAGCGGTAACCCCCACCTCGTTGATGGGGCCCCGGGCCGCGTGGAGGACCCGGCGCCCGGTTCGGCAGCCCGAGGACAGGTGACGCGGGGCCGGCTTCGACCCGCCGCGGCCCATGCTCGGGCGCGGCCCTGTCATGGTCCGCCCGGGCGCCGCGGCCCACGGCCCCGCGCGCCGGACGATCCGTGGTGGACAAGCCCGGACGTTCGGGCCTGTTCCGGGTCGATCCCCGGCGGTCGCTTGGCCGATCGTCCCGCGGGACGCGCCGGGAGCCCCCCGGCACCGGGACCCCGCCCCGGCACCGAGCCCGGTTGATCTAGCTCAAGGCTCCCCGAGGCCCCCTGCAACACGGTTCGGACGGCCACGGCGCCGCTCGCGCCGTTCGGGTGAAGGGAGCGGACGATGCGCACCATCGACAATCAGCCGGAGGATGTCTTCCTTAACGGGTGGAGCCTCCTGCTCGGCATCGGTCTGATCGTGGCGCCCTGGTATTTCGGCTTCGCGTCCGAGACTTTCGCGGCCTGGAACGCCTGGGTCTTCGGCGCCACGGCCGTGATCCTCGCCGTGCTGGCGCTGATGCAGACCTACGACTGGGAGGTCTACGCGATCGCGGCGGCGGGCATCTGGACCTGCCTGGCGCCCTGGGCGCTCGGCTTCCAGGAGACCACCGTGGCGACCTGGGCGCATGTGAGCTTCGGTATCGCCCTGATCGTCTCGGCGAGTTCCGAACTCTGGCGGCTGCGCGAATCGTCGTCGGCCTATGAGGTTTGAGCGGCCCGTCGCACCCGGCCGGCACGCCGCGGAGCGCGCGGCGCGGATGATCCCAGCGGTGCCCGGACCGGGCCGGGAATCGAGGTCTGGATGAGCGTCGCACCGACCGGGGTCACCCCATCGCTGTCGCGGACGCCGCGTCTCCGATGGCCGCTCGGCGCGCCGCGCGCCCACACGCATCCCGTCTCGCCCGCGGTCCCGGCCTTCTGGACCGCGACCCCGGAGGCCCTGGCATCGACGCTCGGCTGCACGTCCGTCGGCCTCTCGACCGAGGAGGCCGGCCGCCGCCTGATCCGGTACGGGGCGAATGTCGACGCGCCCGCCGCCATCGTCACCCATCTCGGCGCCGTGCTGCGGCGGATCCTCGAGCCGCTCTCGCTCATCCTGCTCGTGGCCGCGCTGGTCTCGGCCCTGTCGGGGGACTGGATCGGCGGCGCCATCATCGCCATCATCCTCGCGCTCTCCATCGGCCTCGACACCGTGCAGGAGGGGCACGCGCTCGCGGCCGCGGAGGCTCTGCGCCGCTCCGTCGCCCTCAAGGCGGAGGTCCGCCGCGACGGGGCCTACACGACGATCCCGGTGGAGAACGTCGTCCCGGGCGACCTCATCCGCGTCCGGGCCGGCGACATCGTCCCGGCCGACGCGCTGGTCGTCGCGAGCCACGCCTTCACGGCCGCGGAAGCGGCGCTCACCGGCGAACCCTATCCGGTCGAGAAGCGGCCCGGCATCGTCACCGCGGCCGATCCCGCCGACGCGTCCAACGCCCTGTTCCGCGGCGCGGTGGCGCAGACCGGGGAGGCCGTCGCGCTGGTCGCCGCCACGGGACAGGCCACGATGTTCGGCGCGGCCGCCGCGGCCCTCGGGGCGGAACCGGAGGCGTCGCCGTTCCAGCGGGATCTGCGGGAGTTCGGTCTGGTGGTCGCCCGGCTGACGATCGCCCTCGTCGTCGCGGTCCTGGCCCTGCGGGTCGCCTTCGGGCGTCCCGTCCTCGACTCGCTGCTCTTCTCCGTGGCGCTCGCGGTCGGCCTCACCCCCGAACTCCTGCCGATGATCACCACCGTGACGCTGTCCCGGGGCGCCCTGCGCATGGCCCGGCGGAAGGTGATCGTGAAGCGGCTCGCGGCCATCCACGACCTCGGCGCGATGACGATCCTGTGCACCGACAAGACCGGCACCCTGACGGCCGCGGAGATCGCCCTGACCCGCAGCCTCGACGGGGCCGGCCGCGACGATCCGCGGCCCGCCCGGCTCGCCGCCATCGCGGCCGATCTCGGCGGCGACCGCGGCTCGCTCGATGCCGCGCTGGTGCGCGCGGCTCCGGAGGCCGCGACCGGCTGGCGGCTCGCGGGCCGCCGCGCCTTCGACTTCGCCCGGCGCACCGGGTCGGTCCTGGCCGAGGGGCCCGAGGGCACGATCCTGATCGTGAAGGGCGCGCCGGAGGCGGTGCTTGCGCTCTGCACGGGACGGCGGGACGGCGACGGGCACCGGCCGTTGACGGAGGCGGAGCGCGCGGAGGCCCTCGATCGCGTCCGGGCGCTCGCCCACGACGGAATGCGCAGCATCGCGGTGGCCTCGCGTCCCGGCTCGGCCGGCGCGGAGGAGGCGGATCTGGTCTTGGACGGCTTCTGCGCCTTCGCGGACCCGCCCAAGGCCACCGCCGCGGCGGCGGTGGCCCGCCTCGCGGCGGCGGGCGTGCGCGTGAAGATCCTGTCCGGGGACGATCCGGTCGTGGTGCACCGCCTCGCCGGCCTCGTCGGCCTCAAGGGCAAGACCACCCTCTCCGGGGCCGAGGTCGCGGCGCTCAGCGACGAGGCCCTCGCCGTGCGCGTGCGCGCGGTCGACGCGTTCGGGCGCCTCACGCCCGACCAGAAGGTGCGCGTGGTGCGCGCCCTCAAGGCGCACGGCGCCGTCGTGGGCTTCCTGGGCGACGGCATCAACGATGCCCCGGCCCTGCGGCAGGCCGATATCGGCCTGTCGGTGGAAGGCGCCACCGGCGTCGCCCAGGCGGCGGCCGACATGATCCTGCTCGCCCCCGATCTGGAGGTCGTGGCCGACGGCGTGGCGGAGGGGCGGAGGACCTTCGCCAACATCCTGAAATATGTCCGCATGGGCGCGAGCTCGAATTTCGGCAACATGCTGTCCATGGCCGCCGCCTCGGTGGCCCTGCCGTTCCTGCCGATGCTGCCGACCCAGATCCTGCTGAACAACCTGCTCTACGACCTGTCCGAGGTCGGCATCCCCTTCGACGGGGTGAAACCCGAAGCCACCGCCGAGCCGCAGGTCTGGGACATGGGACGCCTCGTCCGCTTCGCCTCCGTGATGGGCCCCCTGTCCTCCCTGTTCGACCTTCTCACTTTCACGCTCCTGCTGGTCGTCTTCGGCGCGGCGCCGGAGACGTTTCGCACGGCGTGGTTCCTGGAATCGATGGCGACGCAGATCCTCGTCATCTTCGTCATCCGCACCGGCGGGCGGCCCTGGCGCGACCGGCCGAGCGCCGCGCTCGCCGCCTCCTCGCTCGCCGCCCTCACGGTCGCCCTCGCGCTGCCGTTCACGCCGGTGGGCGCCTGGTTCGGTTTCGCGGCGCCACCCGCGCCCGTTCTGCTGGCGATCGTGGCGATCACCGCGACCTATCTGATCCTGGCCGAACTGGTGAAACCTTTCGTCCTCAACGGCCGCTCCACACCGGCCCGGCACCGCGCCCTGCCGCGACGGCGGCGCCCCCGAACAGCCTGACCACGCCGGGACCCGATCCGATGCCGCCCGAAGACCAGCACACGGTCGAGAGGTTCCTGGAACAGGCGCTGGGAGGCGCGGTGGAGAGCGTCTCGACCCACATCTCTCGCCTCTTCATGGCGGGCGACCGGGTATTCAAGCTGAAGCGCGCCGTGCGCTTCCCCTATCTCGATTTCTCGACTCCCGAGCGGCGTCTCGCCGCCTGCGTGGCGGAAGTGGCGCTCAACAGCCGGACCGCGCCCGCGCTCTACCGCGGCGCCCGCCGGATCACCCGCGAGCCGGGCGGCGCCCTGGCCTTCGACGGGGGCGGGGACCTCGTGGACGCGGTCGTGGAGATGCGCCGCTTCCCGGAGGCGGACCTGTTCGATGCGATGGCGCGGGACGGGCGCCTCGGATCGAACCACATCGCCGATCTCGCGCAGGCGCTGGCGGCCTTCCATGCCGGGGCGGAGATCCACCGCGCGCAGGGCGGGGCGGCCGCCATGGCGGCGCTCGTCGACATGAACGACGCCGCGCTGCAGGCGACCGGTCTGGTCCCGGCCGAGACGGCGGAAGCGCTCGCGACGCGGTTCCGGGAGGTCCTCGACCGGCACGCCAAGCTGCTCGACGCCCGCCGCGCCGCCGGCAAGGTTCGCCGCTGCCACGGCGATCTGACCCTGCGCAACATCTGCCTGTTCGAGGGCCGGCCGACGCCGTTCGACGGGATCGAGTTCAGCGACATCATCGCGACGATCGACGTGCTCTACGACCTCGCCTTCGTGCTGATGGATCTCTGGCACCGCGACCGCTTCGACCTCGCCAACCTCCTGCTGAACCGCTACCTCGACGCGGCGGACGAGACCGACGGGATCGGCCTGCTGCCGTTCCTGATGGCCATGCGGGCCGTGATCCGCGCCCACGTCACGGCGGCCCAGGCGGAGGGGGCCCCCGACGCGGCGGCCAGGATTGCGGAGGCGCGGGCCTATTTCGATCTCGCGCGGCGCCTGCTCGCGGGCGCCCCCGCAATCCTGCTGGCGGTGGGCGGCTTCAGCGGATCGGGCAAGTCCAGCGTCGCCGCGGCGGTCGCCCCCTGGATCGGGCCGGCCCCGGGCGCCCGCATCCTGTCGAGCGACCGCGTCCGCAAGCGCCTGCACGGGGTCGGCGCCCTGACGCGCCTGCCGGAATCCGCCTACGATCCCGCCATGTCGGAGCGCGTCTACGCGACCCTGCGGCAGGAGGCCGGGCGCGTCCTCGCCGCCGGGCACGGTGCGGTCGCGGATGCGGTCTTCGACCGTGGCACCGAGCGGGCGTCGATCGAGGCCGTGGCCCGGGCGCGAAGCGTCCGGTTCTGCGGCGTCTGGCTGGAGGCCCCGCCCGCAACCCTCGCGCGCCGCATCGCGGCGCGCACCGGCGATCCCTCGGACGCGACGGCCGCCGTGCTGGCCGCCCAGATCGCCCGGGGGTGCGGTCCGCTCGCGTGGGACCGCCTGGCCGCCGACCGGCCGCTGGCGGCCCTGCGCACCGACATCCGGTCCCTCTGCGGCCGCGCGGAGGCGCCGGATGCGCAACCCGCGATGCGCGGGATCCCCGCCGATTGAGCGCCCGTGCGAACCGCCCGAATCCGGCGATGTCGGGCCGGCACGGCGGCCGGGCAGGGCCGGTCGGCCGCGGCGTACCTCGCGCGGTCTGTCCCTCAGGTCTGAGCCGGCGTCCCGTGCGCCTCCGGCTTCAGCCGCAGCACCGGCCCGGCATAGGCCTGCCGATCCATCACGGATTGGTCGATCTCGCGCGCGGCGGTCGCGTAGATCTCGAATCGCCGCTGGAGGACGGCCCGCTTGATGCGGTTCTTGCTCTTGACCATGGCGGCCTTGGCCTTGTCGGCGCGCCGCCTCAGCTTGTTCGCCAGCCTGCCGTAAGCCTTGTCGATGCGGGCACCGACCTGTTCGGCTTCCTCACTCAGGCTCGTGGCCAGATCGCGTTTCATGGCGTCACCTCGTCGCGGTCGCGTCATTCATCCCGGCCGGCGCGGCGCTGGCCTTGATTTACCGCAAGGTGCGGGGGCCGGGGCGGTGCGAGCGTCGCCGCAGGACAGGCGGGAGCGACCGCGGGCATGGCGAGGGAAGCGGCCGCTCTGGAGGCGATGGGATCCAAGCCTCCCGACCTCGCCGGGTGGGCGACACGGCTCAGAGGCTGGCTCGCCGTTCTGCCCCTGGCCGGCCTCTGCGCGGGCTTGACGGCCCAGGCGCTGGGACGCCCGGATCTCGCCGCCTGGGCCTGGACGCTCCCCACGCTGATCGTCCTCGGCCTTCTCCTGCTCCAGGTCGGGACCAGCCTGGCGCGCGGCGATGTCGGTCTCGACCTCGTCGCCGTGCTCTCGATGGGCGGCGCCCTCGCCCTGTCCCAATCCCTGACCGCCGTCGTCATCGCGCTGATGTACGCCGGGGGGCAGTCCCTCGAAGCCTATGCGGCCGGCCGGGCCGGGCAGGCGATGGCGGCGCTGATCGGCCGCCAGCCGCGCACGGCGCTGCGCCAGTCCAACGGTGCGGTCGACGAGGTCTCGGTCGAGAGTCTGGTCCCGGGTGACCGCATCCTGGTCCGCGTCGGCGACGTTCTGCCGGTCGACGGCCGCGTCGTCGCGGGCCAGGCCGTCCTCGACCAGGCGAGCGTGACCGGCGAGGCCCTCCCGGTCACCTTCGAGACGGGCACTTCCGTCCTCAGCGGCACGCTGAACGTGGGCGCGCCGTTCTCCCTCGTCGCCGATCGCCGCGCCGCCGAGAGCACGTATGCGGGGATCGTCAGGCTCGTCGAGGCGGCGCGGGCCCAGAAGGCCCCGATGACCCGCATGGCCGACCGGTACGGCCTCGCCTTCCTGGTCCTCACCCTCATCCTGGCCGGCGGCGCCTACGCCGCCACCGCCGATCCCCTGCGCGCCTTGGCCGTGCTCGTCGTGGCCACGCCCTGCCCGCTGATCCTGGCGGTGCCCGTCGCCCTCGTCTCCGGCCTGTCGCGGGCGGCCATGATCGGCGTCATCGTCAAGGGCGGTGGAGCCCTCGAGGCCCTGGCCAAGGTCAAGGTCCTGGTGGCCGACAAGACCGGCACGCTGACCCACGGTACCGCCCGTCTGAAATCGATCCAGCTCCTCCCGCTCTTCACCGAGGCCGACATCCTGGAGCTCGGCGCCTCCCTGGACCAGGCCTGCGGCCATCCGATCGCCCGGGCCCTGGTCGAGGAGGCGCGCGAGCGCGGCCTGACGCTCACCGAGCCGGCGGAGGTGACCGAGTTGCCCGGTGCGGGCATCACCGGCCGCGTCGGAAGCCGGCACATCGATGTCGGCGGCCCGCGCCTGATGCGGGCGCGCGGCATCGCGTTCCCGCGCGGAGAGGCCGAGCCGGACGAGGCGGCGTCCTCGGCGACGGTCATGATCGCGGTCGACGGCGTCCCCGGTGCCGTGCTGGACTTCGCCGACCCGCCGCGCTCCGACGGCGCGCGGGCTCTGGCCGATCTGCGCGCCTGCGGCGTCACGCGGATCGTGCTGGCGACCGGCGACCGGCGCGCGGTGGCGGAGCGCGTGGTTGCCGGCCTGCCGGTCGACGCCGTCGCGGCCGATCTGGACCCCTCCGGCAAGACCGCGATCGTCGCCGCCGAGCGGGCGAACGGGCCGGTGATGATGGTGGGCGACGGGGTCAACGACGCGCCGGCTCTGGCGGCCGCCGACCTCGGCGTGGCGCTCGGCGCCCGGGGGGCGGCGGCAGCCGCCGAGGCGGCGGATGTCGTCCTGCTGGTCGACAGTCTCGGCCCGCTGCCGAAGGCCATGCGGATCGCCCAGCGCGCACGCGGCATCGCGATCCAGAGCGCGCTGGCCGGTCTCGGCCTGTCGCTGGCCGGCATGGTCGCGGCGGCCCTGGGCTACCTGTCGCCGCTCCAGGGCGCGCTCCTCCAAGAGGTCATTGACGTCGCCGTCATCCTGAACGCCATGCGGGCTCTGCGCGGCCCGGGCACCGACGCGCTCCGGTCTCCCGAGCAGGGGAAGCTGTGCCCCTCCTGAGCGACCGGCGCCGGGCCATTCGCCGACCTTGCGCTGGATCAAGGCAGCGCGGGCAGACCGGGACCAGCATCCGGCGCCTCGGCCATGCCGGACGGCGAAGCGTCTGACGGACAAGACTCGCAGGGGCAAGGGTCTCATGGATTACGCGAACATCCTCGTCTCCGCCGACCTCGGCGAAGCGGCCGCGGACCGGATCAGCCTCGCCGCGGGCCTGGCCCGGCGCTTCGGGGCGAGCCTCACGGGCGCCGCGGCCCACAAGATCCCCGTACCCATCCTGGTGCGCGACGTCTGCGACGCGGTCGATCACATCGAGCAGAATGCCGCTCGGGTGCGCGGCCTCCTCAAACAGACGCGCGAACTGTTCGCCCGCAGCGCGGGGCAGGGGGTACAGACCTATTGGCATTCGAGCTTCGACGATCCGGTCACCCATCTCGTCGCGCAGGCCTGTGGCGCCGACCTGGTCGTCGTGAGCCGCCGCGGATCGGACGACACGGATCCGGGGCCGCTCGGCGTGGCGCCCGAACCCATCCTGATGGAGGCCGGCCGGGCCGTCCTGGTCGTGCCGCCGCGGGTCATCCATCTGAAGGCGGGGCGGATCGTGGTCGCGTGGCAGGATGCCCCCGAGACGCGGCGCGCAATCTCGGCCGCGCTGCCCCTCATCCGGAACGCCGATCAGGTCTTCGTGGCCACCGTCGGCGCCCGCGCCCGACCCGGGGAGGCCGAGGACGTGGCCGGCCACCTCGCTCGGCACGGGGCGAGCGCCGCCGCGCACCACCTCCGCGGGGTCAGCCGTGTGAGCGACGAGATCCTGCATTTCGCGCTCCTTCAGGACGCCGACCTGATCGTCCTGGGCGCCTACGGCCATTCCCGGTTGCAGGAGTGGATGCTCGGCGGCGTCACGCGCGACATGCTCGACCGCTCCCCGATCTGCAGCCTGATGTGCCACTGATGCGCGGCCGTCGTCCTGTGCATGGTCGTCGTCTCGGCCTGATCGGCGTGCTTCTTCTGCTGACCGGTCCTGCCGGGGCCGAGGAGGCCACGGCGGCGCGCGGCAAAGCCTTCGCCCAGGCGACCTGCGCCCGCTGCCACGCGATCCGGGCGCGAGGCGCGAGCCCGATGCGTGCGGCGCCCCCGTTCCGCGCGCTCGCCGAGCGTTTCCCCGTGGACGACCTCGCCGATGTCCTGGTGGAGGGGGTGGACCGCCGCCACCCGGCCATGCCCGATTTCCGCCTCGCTCCCGCCGAGGCCGCCGATCTCGCCCTCTACTTCAAGACCTTTCGGCGGTGAGGCGTGCGGATCCGGAGCGGCGACGGGTCATTCCAGGAATTGCCAGCCGGCCTCCAGCGCGCGCAGCTCCTCCTCGTCCAGCGGCGGCAGGCCGTCGAGCCCTTGCGGCGGGGGCGGCTGCACGGCCGCCTTCTCGGGCCGGGGCCGCGCCGGGCGCGGCTTTTGGATGCGGTGGAGCGGTTCGGTTTGCCGTACCGCCCGGTTCCGGGCGGGTCGCGGCGTCTGGGGCCGGGCCATGCGTGAACCTCCGGGGGTCAATGCGCCAGGAACAGCGGGACAGGGCTGCTCTGCAGGAGCGAGCGCGTCACGCCGCCGAACAGGAATTCCCGGGCGCGGGAATGTCGGTAGGCGCCCATGACGATCATCTCGGCCCGGAAGAGCCCGGCCTGACTCCGCAGCGTGTCGGCGACGTTCCCCGAGACCGGAAGATCATTGACGGTCACGTCGACGCCGTGCCGCGCGAGATGGGGCGCGAACTCGGCGCCCGGCACGGCGGCGTCGATCTCCTTCTCCTCGCCGATCGAGACGATCTCGACGGCCTCCGCGGCGCGCAGGAACGGCAGCGCGTCGTTGGCCGCACGGGCGGCCTGAGCACTGCCGTCCCACGCGACGATGATCCGCCGCGCGGAAAACGCCGCGTGCCCCGGCGGGACCGCGATGGTCGGGCGGCCGCTCAGGAACACCGCCTTCTCGATGGTCTCCCGGTCGAGATCGTAGATCCGCGCGCCCGAATCCAGCACCGTCAGGTCATACAGGCGGGCCCGGGCCGCCAGCCGGCTGATCAGGTCGGGGTAGGGGAGGCTCCCCGATTCCGTGGTGCAGACCACGCCGGCCTGCGCCGCATCCCCGGCGGCGCGATTCGCGAGGGAGCGCGCCATCTCGTCGAGACGGTGATCCAGACGCGCGAAACCGTCATCGGTGAACTCGCCGAGCCAGACATCGTCCCCCGACAGCCGCCAAGCGGCCGACTGCACCGTCAGATGCGCACCCGCGGCCTTGGCGAGGGTCAGCCCGTAGCCGATGGCCGACGAGGCCTCCTCGCGGTCGCTCTCCACCGCGACACCGACGAGCACGTCGCGGATCCCCGAGAGGGGCGATGGATGGGTCTTGGACATGGGGTCGCCTCCGGTCTGAACCGCACCCATGATCGGCCGGTCGAACCCGGGCGACCTTGATCCACCGCAAGGGCCGCCGAAGCCGACCGGATCGAGCGATGGCGGATGTGACATCCTGTGCCGTTGACTCGACGGCTATTCGGCACGGCGAATTAGCAGTAACTTGACATATGAGAATCCGGACGCATTGCGGAAGACTCGTTTTCGGCGACGGAAACCGGCGATACAGAAGTATTCCGGCGGCTCGTTGGCTCAGGGAGGTTCGCGGTCGCGTCGCGGGCGGTTCCGCGGGGGTGACCGATGACCGATTCCGTCGTTCCGCCCAGCACGGCTCCGGGCGACAGCGGTGCCCTGACCACCGATGAGCTTCGGCAGACCCTCGACGAGGTCGGCGTCTGCATCTGGTCCCTCGATATCCCGACCGGCCGCGTGATGGTGTTGCCGACCTGCGCGCGCCTGTTCGGCGTGCCGCCGGAGGCGCTCACCACCTTCGCGGCGTCTCAGGCCCTGGTGCATCCGGACGACCGGAAGACCCGGGCGGACGCGATCCACTGGGCGCTCAGGACCGGCGGCAGCTACGAGGTCGATTACCGGGTCGTGCGGCCGGACGGGCAGACGCACTGGTTGCGCTCCCGCGGCCAGGTCCAGCTCGGTCCGGACGGCCGGGCCTGCAGGCATCGCGGGGTCATCCTCAGCATCGACCAGCAGAAGCGCGCGGAAGCCGAACTCCGCGCCCGCGAGGCCCACCTGCAATCCATTCTCGACACCGTGCCGGAGGCGATGATCGTCATCGACGAGGCGGGGATCATCCGCTCGTTCAGCGCGGCGGCCGAGCGTCTCTTCGGCTACACGTCCGTTGAGGCGGTCGGGCAGAACATCCGGATCCTGATGCCGGAGCCCGTGCGAAGCGAGCATGACGGCTATCTCGACCGATACCGGCGGACGCGGGAGCGGCGCATCATCGGCACCCACCGGGTGGTGTCGGGCCTGAGGCGGGACGGCACGACCTTCCCGATGGAACTCGCCATCGGCGAGATGCGGTCGGGCGAGCAGGTCTTCTTCACCGGCTTCATCAACGACCTCACCGAGCGGCGCCGCACCCAGGCCCGGCTCCAGGAACTCCAGGCCGAACTGGTCCACATCTCGCGCCTGAGCGAGATGGGCGAGATGGCGTCGACGCTGGCGCACGAATTGAACCAACCGCTGGGCGCCATCAGCAATTACACCAAGGGATGCCGCCGCCTCCTCGCCCAGCCCGATCCCGACCGGATCGCCCGGACCATCGAGGTGCTCGACAAGACCGCAGAGCAGGCCCTGCGGGCGGGCCAGATCATCCGCCGCTTGCGCGAGTTCGTCGCGCGCGGCGAGACCGAGAAGCAGGTCGAGCCGGTTGCGCGGCTCATCGAGGAGGCCGGTGCCCTCGCGCTCGTGGGAATCCGCGAGGAGGGGACCACGGCCCATGTCCGGATGGAACCTGGCGTCGGGTCCGTCCTGGCGGATCGGGTGCAGGTGCAGCAGGTTCTCTTCAACCTGATCCGGAATGCCCGGGAGGCGATGCAGCTTTCACCGCGGCGCGAGCTGACCATCACGGTTCAACCGCTTCGGGACGCCATGATCGAGATCGCGGTGGCCGATACCGGGCCCGGAATCGCCGACGAGGTCGAGCACCGCCTGTTCCAGCCCTTCGTGACGACCAAGACGAGCGGGATGGGCGTGGGCCTGTCGATCTGCCGCACGATCGTCGAGGCACATGGTGGCCGCCTGACGGCCGAACGCAACAGCGACGGGGGTGCAACCTTCCGGTTGACGCTGCCGACGACGCCCGACGGAGACCTCGCCCATGGCAGCTAGCTTGGTGCACGTTGTGGATGACGATCCCGCGATGCGGGATTCGCTCGCCTTCCTCCTCGAGACCGCCGGCTTCGAGGTGGCGCTCTACGAGAGCGGGGCGAGCCTTCTGGATCGGCTCACGAGGCCCGCGCGCGGATGCGTCCTGACCGATATCCGCATGCCCGGCATCGACGGCCTGGAGCTGCTGCGCCGCCTGCGCCTGGCGGGCCAGAAGCTCCCCTTCGTCATGATGACGGGGCATGGCGACGTCCCGCTCGCGGTCACGGCGATGAAGCTCGGCGCGTGCGATTTCATCGAGAAGCCCTTCGGCGACGAGGCGCTGCTCCAGACGCTTCACGCCGCCCTGGAAAGCAGCGGTGGGCTCGAGACCACCGATCCGACCCTGCAGGACTTCACCCGCCGGGTGGGCACGTTGAGCGAGCGGGAGCGGCAGGTGCTGGATCACCTGATCGCCGGCGGCACCAGCAAGGAGATCGGCCGCGCCCTCGAGATCAGCCCGCGGACCGTCGAGATCTATCGCGCCAAGCTCATGGCCAAGACGCAGGTCAACAGCCTGCAGGAACTGGTGCGCCGGGCCGTGCTGGCCGGCTTCGCCTGAGGCCGCCTTGAGGGAGATCAAGGCGGTCGGGGGGGCGCGCGCTAGAGTTTTCCGCGTCGCGAACGCTCGCCGGTGATGGCTCTGCCGATCGACCCGCGCGCCTGCGACGTCGAAAGCGTCAGGCGAAGGCCGCCGCGGGGCGGCCGGGCTGAGCGTCGGCCGTCAGCGACCAGTACCGGGTGCACGCGTCATGACCTCGCAGGCTTCAACCATCTATATCGTGGATGACGATCCCGCTGTCCTGCACTCGACCCGTTTCCTCTTGGAGAGCGAGGGCCACCCCGTCGCGGCCTTCGCCAGCGGGCAGGAACTGCTCGCAGCCTTTCCCGGCCCGAGCCCGGCGCTCGTGCTGCTCGACCATCTCATGCCGGACATCGACGGCTTGGAGGTGTGCAGACGCCTGCGCGGCCTCGATGCCCGCATGCCCGTGGTCCTGATCACCGGACATCCCGACCCGAACATCCGGATCCGGGCCAACGCGGCCGGCGTACCGCTGGTCGAGAAGCCGCTCGCCTTCGAGGCGATCCTGGGCATGCTCGCCGCCGAGGGCGGCGCACGGGAATCCGCACCCCTGTCGTGACGTCCGGATGCCGGGTAGCCCGCCGCGGGTTCTCGCGGGCGCGGCGGCTTGCGCGGATCGGCCCAGAGCGCACAGTTAGGGGCCAGCGTGCGCCTTCCCCGTCCGACTAGCCCTCATCTCTGACCGGCTTCGGGCAGCATCACCTTGATCTGCCGCAAGCGTGTCGAGGGGGTGTCACGCGTCCGCCCAGACGCCGGGGATCGGAGCGGGATCGGTGGGGCCGACGGGCCACCGATGCCGGAGGATGTGCCGCGCTGCCGCCAACCGCGAGTCCGGGCCGCGCCGGCCGATCCGGCATCCAGCGCGGACAGTGCCACTCAGACCGGGAGCGGGATCGTCGTCACGCAGAGCTGAGGTTCGGGCAGCTCCCGCATCCAGCGGCGCGAATGCTTCGGAGCGAGAGTCTCGCTGGGATGGTGGAACAGGTAATAGCCGAAGGCCGCGGTGGCCTCGCGCGCCGGAGCCGGCTGGAATCCGAACGGCAGGCTCTCGCCCTCGTGCACGTCCGCGCCGAAATCCCAGCCGTCCGCGCGAACGAAATCCGGGATCAGCATGTCCTGGCGCACGGCGCAGCACAGCCCCGGCGCGCGCCGGCGCTGGAAGACCCGATAGAAGCTCAGCAATGATCGTCGGGTCGGCACGCGGACCATCCTGCTGGGCTGTGTCAGGAAAGGTCGGGAGGCGGCGCCGGAGCCGCGGACGTCCCCGGCGCGGCCGGATCAGGCGGCTTTCGGGAAGGCCGCCTCATGCACGTTCTGCGTCAGCGTCGTCGCCTCCGCACGGTAATCCGACACGCTCTTCGTCACGAACGCGGTCTGGAGCTCGACCGCGTCCTTGAGCGTCCCGCACCGCGCCAAGGCAGCGAAATGATCCGCTTGCGCCTGCAGGCGGCGACCCGTGAATCGCATCGTCTCCGCCGCGAGACGCAGCGGCAGGCCGACCGCGACGGTGTGCCATGCGTTCAGTCCCGCGCCGAACGTCTCGACGGGGTTGGCGGGGCCTTCGGGGTGCAAGAGCGTGGTCTTTCCGGAATCCATGTGGCGTCTCCTATGTGCAGTCCCTGGCATCGGCCCCATCCACTCCGCCCGTGCTTTGATCCAGATCAAGCCCGTCGCGCCGCAGCGGCATTTTCGTCGAAATCCGATGATAGGTTAATAAATCTCAAGCTCTACAGCAGCAGATCGCCCAATCTAAGCTTGAGCCAGATCAATGTCGTAGAAAATCTACATGAAATGCTTCGCCGATCGAGAGCAGTGGGCCGGCTGCTGCAGGGCCCCGGAGCCGAATGCCTGAACGCCAGGGCCTTCTTCCGAGAGGAGAAGCCGATGCGCATCTTCGAGAACCGGACCGAGGACACGGTCCTGAACGTCCTGATGGTCTTCCTCGGCGCCGCGCTGTTCGTGACGCCCTGGTACCTGGGGCTGGCCACCGAGAGTTCCGCGGCGCGCAACGCCTGGATCTGCGGCGGCGCCATCGCGGTGATCGCGGTGTTCGCCCTCAGCAAGACCTACGAGTGGGAGGAATACCTCAACCTCGCGCTGGGGTTCTGGGTGGCGGTCGCCCCCTGGGCGCTGGGCTTCGCGGACCAGCAATACGCCATGGGCGTTCACGTCGTCATCGGGATCGCGGTCGCCGCCCTGGCGGGGATCGAGCTTCGGCAGCTCAACGCGTTCCGCCCGCACTCCCTCTGATCACGGCGCACCCGTCGCGTGACCGGGCACGCTCGCACAGGCCGCGCCGCGCCTCAGAGGCGCGGGCGGCGTCCTCCTCGACGCGGAGCAGAGCCATGCCGCTCGACCCCTTCGCCTTCGTCATCGCCGGTGCGTTCACGGCGGGCTGCGCGTCCATCCAGGCGCTGGCCCATCGCGCCGAGCATGTCACAGTCGTCCTGTCCGCTCTGGTCTACGGGCTCGTCATCGCGGTCGCGTCCCTGCTCATGGCCCGGAACGGCCTCACCGCGCTCCCGGATCCCGCTGGCGCCTGGATGGCCGTGGCCGTGACCGGGGTCTGAGCCGCGAGTTCCAAACATACGTAATTGTCCTTAAGCGAACCTGCTTAAGAGACCACCCGGAATTTCGCTGCCAGCGTGTCCCGGGCACCTTCCCCTCAACCAACATAGGTGAGGAGAAGAGCGATGACGACTGAGTTCACGCCGCCGGAAGCACCGCGTGTCGCGACCGGCTTCCTCACGGGTCCGGGCGTTCACGGGAGCGTCCTCTTCGCCGACTGCCCCGAACTCATCGGGACGCCCTTCTCCTACACCCGCGAGGAGGAGGTCTACGGCGAGGGTGAGGAGGCTGAGTTCGTCTACAAGGTGCTCGACGGCGCAGTGCGCACCCACAAGGTGCTGAGCGACGGCCGGCGGCAGATCACCGGCTTCCACCTGCCCGGCGACCTGTTCGGCTTCGAGCAGGGCGCGAGCCACCGGCATACGGCGGAAGCCCTGTCGGACACCAAGGTGCTGATCTTCAAGCGGCGCCAGATCGAGCGCGCCGCGACCAACCGGGCCGAGGTCGCCTGCCAGCTCTGGTGCATGGCGACCAACAACCTCCGCCAGGCCCAGGATCTGGCGCTGCTGCTCGGGCGCCGTTCGGCCCTGGAACGCGTCGCAGTCTTCCTCCTCGATGCCGACGAGCGGCTCGGCGCGACGGGCACCTTCGCTCTGCCGATGACCCGGCGCGACATCGCCGACTATCTGGGCCTGACCATCGAGACCGTGTCGCGCACCCTCTCGCAGCTGGAGGGCGAGCAGGCCCTGCTGCGCTCCGGAACCCGGACGGTCACGCTCCGGCGCGACCGCCTGCAGCGGATGGTCGAAGATTGAGGCGGCCGCCGCGCCGCTGGCGGCGCGGCGGCCGTCCCCCCCGCACAGGGGCCAGAAAAGTCCGACCCTAAGACGGCCGCCCGCCCGCCACTGCGCGGCCGAGGCCGCCCCCGGCGCCGCCAACGCCCCCCCCCCACCCCGGGTTGGCCCACCCGTCGCGGCGCCCCGCCGCGGGGGGCGGCGGGGGGGCCGTCCGCCCGGACCAGGGGCCTGTCATGTCCTCCGCTCTGACGGCCGCCGGACCGGATCTGCGCGGCCTGGGCCGCCCGAGACGCGGCGTCCGCCCCCCCCGGACGCTGGCGTCCTTCATCAGGACAGCGAGCGCGCGGCACCAGCTGGCCCTGGTGACGCTCTCCATCGTCCTCTTCCTGGCGGACCTCGCGCCCCTCGAACTGCAGCGACGCATCGTCAACGCGATGGTGCTGGGCGGAAGCGCCCGGACCATCCTGCTGCTCGCGGCGCTCTACGGTGTCGTCGCGCTCGCGATGGGCGTCCTGAAGCTCGGGCTCAACGTGTACCGGAGCTACGTCAGCGAGAGCGCGGTCCGCTGGCTGCGCCACACGCTCCTGAGAGACCTTCGGGATCTTCATCCCGCCGCACTCCCGACGGTGGAAGGCGTGGAGGTCTCCCTCGTCCTGGCGGAGGTCGAACCGGTGGGCGCCTTCGTCGGCCTGAGCGTGTCCGAGCCCGTGCTGCAGGGCGGGATCGTGGCGGGCACCTTCACCTACATGCTCTACCTCAACCCGCTGATGGCGGCCCTGGCTCTGGCGGTCTTCGCGCCCCAGATGGTCTTCGTCCCGCTGATGCAGCGGGCGATCAACCGCCGCGTCGTCCTGAGGACCGCGATCCTGCGCCGGATCGGGGGCGGTATCATCGAGACGGGCCAGATCGTCCTGCCGGATCCGCAGCGGTCGCGGGTCAACCGGGTGTTCGACCTCAACATGGGCATCTTCAAGCTGAAGTTCTCGATGAACTTCCTCATGAACCTGATGCACCATGCCGGCGTGGCGGGCACGCTGGGGCTGGGCGGCTACCTGGTGGTCCTGGGCGAGGCGGAGATCGGGACCGTCGTGGCGTTCGTGGCGGGCCTGAAGCAGCTCAACGATCCCTGGGGCGGTCTGGTCGACTGGTTCCGCGATCTGCGCGTGACCCAGGCGAAGTACGGGCTGCTGCGCGACGCGCTCGACGCCCTGCCCGAACAGGCCGCCTCTTGATCCAGCTCAAGGCCGGCGGGTCGGCCATGGCGCACCCCACGGTCGAGACCGGTTCGGTGCCGGTCGGCGGGGCCGTCACCACAGGCCCGCCACCTCGGAGACGTCCCCGCCTCTGAGCAGACCGGGGTTGGATCATGAGCGGCGCGACGCGCGACGGCTCGGCGGCAGACGGCAATCCGACACGCAGCCGCGCGGGGCGCCGCTCGACAGACAGCTGGATCGTCGGAGGGGCCGCCCTGTTCGGCGCCGTCGGGATCGTCCTCGCGAGCCCGGCTTCGCGGCTCGCCGACGCCGAGCGAGGCGCCGAGACCGAGCCGGGCGCCTCCGTCGCGCCGCCCTACCGGGATCTCGCCCTGTTCGGGGACGCGCTCCACGCCGTCCGGACCTGGGCGGTCGAGGCCCGCAGCGAGAGCCAGCTGATCGATGCCGCCATCGCCGCGATGGTCGCCTCGCTCGATCCGCACTCCCGGTACCTGACCGCGACCGAGTTTCGGCGCCTCGATGAGCAGGACACCGGAAGCTATGCCGGCATCGGCGTCGAGGTCGAGGCGGGTGGCAGGATCCGGAGCGCGCTTCCGGAGGCGCCCGCGGCGCGGGCCGGCCTCGTGCCCGGGACCATCATCGAGCGCGTCGACGGGATCGCCGTCGAGTCCTTTGGACGCGACCGGCTCGTGGACCATCTGCGCGGCGAGCCGGGCTCGACGCTGCGCCTGCGGGTCCTCCGCCCGACGGATCGCGCCCCGGCCGAGATCGTCCTGACGCGGGAATGGCTGCCGCTGCATCCGGTCCGGCTCCACGCCCTGGGCACCGTCGGCTATGTCGGCCTCGACCACTTCGACGACTTCACCACCGGACGGCTGCTCAGGGCGGTGGCGAGTCTGAAGGCCGGCATCGGCCCCGGCCGTCTCACCGGCTTCGTCCTCGACCTGCGCGGAAATCCGGGCGGCCTCGTCGTGCAGGCGATCGCGGTGGCCGGCGCGTTCCTCGGGCACGGGGAGATCGTCCGCTTCGTCGGTCGGCGGGCCGATCAGGTCGAGCGGTTCGCGCTGGACCGGACCGGCGGAGACCTGATCGACGGCCTGCCCCTGGTGGTCCTCGTCGACGGCGGCACCGCCTCGGCGGCCGAGATCGTGGCCGCTGCCCTTCAGGATCGCCGACGCGCCGCGATCATCGGCACGCACACCTACGGCAAGGGGGCCGTCCAGACGACCTATGCTCACCGCGACGGGCGCGGGCTGCGCCTCACCACGGCCTGGGTGGTCACGCCGGCGGGCCGCCGGATCGAGGGGAACGGGATCGAACCCGACCGTGTGGTGCCCCGGGGCGAGAACGCGGGGCCGCCCGATGACGGGCCGCGAAGGCCCGCTGCGGCGGGCGGCGGATCCCTGCAGGGCGGCACGGTCGACGATACCCGCGTCGAGCCGGCGCGGGACCCGCAACTCGCCGCGGCGCTCCGGCATCTCCGAACCATCTCCGCCGGCCCGTGACCGCGGACCGACGGGCAAGTCGGGCGTTGATCTGTCTCAAGGTTGGCCGCGATGGCCGAACGAGAATGCCCGATCGGCGAGCCGCTGGCGGCTGGCACGGGCCCGAGATGGAGGCTCTTCATGACGACGTTCGACGAGCGCGAGCAGGCTTTCGAGCGCCTCTTCGCCCACGAGGAGGAGGTGCGCTTCCACGCGCGCAACCGGCGCAACCAGCTTCTGGCCGCCTGGGCCGGAGAGCGGATGCGCCTGACCGGCCAGGCCGCGGAGGGCTACATCACCGCCTTCGTCGAACACGGTGTGGTGACCGGCGACGAGGCCCTGATCGCCAAGCTCCAGGCGGATCTGAAGGCGGCCGGCATCGACGAGTCGCTGCCCACCCTGCACCAGGAGATGGCCGGATGCGCCGCGCGCGCGCACGCCGGGATGGGGTCTGGGGTTGCGCTAGATCAAGGTTCGGCGGCGTAGGGCGGG
>CAXDNE010000132.1:0-19144 GCA_963990595.1 uncultured Methylobacterium sp. | reverse complement strand
CATCCTCAAAACCATCGGCGCCTGAGCCCAGCCATCACAGGCCTGGGTAATTACGATCGAACGGCTTCACGAATATGCAATCGCTGTCGACGTGAAGAACGAACTCGGAACTCGTGTAGAGATACGATCTGAGCTTCGTGATCTGCTGGCCGATGTAGTCGAAATCGTAGTCCGGGCAGATCGACAGCGTGAATTGACTGTGACGCGCGACAACCGGCGCGATGGCCGGCCGGCACCGCTCCCGACACACCACGACATATTCATTGAGACCTTTGCAATACTTCTCAATCGACCGCAAAAGAAACTCGAGCCTCTGCGCATCATCCGCATAGGTCCGGATCAACAGAGAGCAGCTCATAGTCCCTGACACGATATGTATCCGCCCCGTGAAGGCTGCCGAGCAGCATAAGGTTGCGCGATCGTTAGCGGAAATATCGGAAGTTGGCCATAGCGGCCCCGATACGATGGTCGGCGGCCGAACACCGGTCTGCAGGCGACAATATTATTAAGATCATCGGACGCAGACACTTGCAGCCCCATGTGGAGCCCTGGATTCCGGGCCCATCGGCGCGCGCCCGGCAGGGCCGGAGGCATGCCGCCGGAGCCTGCGCGACAGACCCGAGGTTGCGGATGGGCGGCCCACGACCGGTCCGAGGCGAGCGCCGCACGGGTCGCGACCGTGTCCCGCACCGCTGAAAGGGTGAGGCCGCGTGTTTGTGCCCGGTCCCGGCCCCTCGGCCCCCAGACCCGGGCGACCCGGCGCGCAGCGGCACGCCGCAGCCTCTTACCCGCCCGGCTGCCCCTGCGGTGCTTCAGAAGATGGCCTTGGTATTGACCTGCGACTGGATCGACCGAAGAGATTTCCACTTCTCATAGAAGGCTCTGCTGGTTTCCAGCCGCGCGTCCCTCACCGCGTCGCAGCACGTGTCGTAGAGCGTCCGACCAATGTCGTCCCAATTGTATTGGAGGCATTCCCGCAATCCGGCCGCGCGCATCGCGTCCCTGCGGGTCTCGTCGTCGAGACGCGCGAGGGCGCCGATCATGGCGTCGACGGAATCGGGCTCGACGATGATGCAGGCCGGATCTCTGGCAATCTCGGCCAGGGATCCCTTGTTCGTGGTGACGATCGGGCAGCCGCAGGCCATCGCTTCCACGACCGGCAGCCCGAACCCCTCGTAGAGCGAGGGATACACGAAGGCTCGGGCCGCCGAGTAGGCACAGGCGAGTTCCTGGTCGGTGGCGACGATGCGCAGCACGCGGAACCGGTCTCCGATCGCGGCGATCAGCGCCGCGTCGAAGCTCTCCTCGCCACCGATGCACAGGACGTCCAAGTCACGGCGGTCCGATTTGAGCAGCGCATCGAACAGGATCCTCCCGTTCTTGTAGCCTTTGTTCTGCTCCCGGGAGCCGACCATCAGGACGAAGGGCCGTTCGAGCGCATATTTGCGGAGGAATCCTTCGACCTCAGCCGCATCCCGTCGCCTGAACACCGATCGGTCATACCCGAGGTAATTGACCCGCACATTCCTTTCGGGGATTTCGGGATAATAATGCAGCAGATCGGATTTTGTCGTCTGCGAGATACAGATGAACCAGCGCGCGTACGAGAGCGCGGTCTCCTTCTCGGCCCAGAACCGGTCGCGCAGATCGAAGGCAAACCGCTCCGGGATCATATCGTAGACGAGCTGGACGCTCGGGGTTTCCAGCGGTGTCGTGAAGAAGGTGGACAGGAAAATATCGGCTTTGTGAAAATCGCAGAGCTTCTGCAGCAGGATCGAGTCATCCGCCGCGTAGGACGCATGGTACGCCGGGAACGGAACGGACGTGATGCCGGCGAGATCGGGGCCGTTGCCGCGGTCAGCGAACACGATCGACACGTCGGGATGCGAGTTCAGGATGGGGATGAGCGACTTCCACACCCGCGCAATCCCGGATTGTGCAAGCTGGAAGAACACGCCGTCGATCAGGATCCGCATTCTCGAACCGTTCGAAGAGAGGAAATTCTCGACCGTCCCGTGGGAAGAGCCGATGCCGACGCCCTGCGGAGGATCAGGGCCGCGCGTGGCCGTCCAGCCCCGCAGGGTCGCGCGGCCGTCCAGAATCCAGCCGTCGGCCCGGCACAGGCCGATCTCCGGCCACCGCCGGTGCGGCGCCACAGGACCATCAGCGTGCGCGGCCTTTCGTCGAGGCCGGTCGCGTCGCACGCGAGCGGAGTCTCATAGCAGCGCCCGGATCAATGTCACGCATCAGGTTCCTTAACGCGCTGGGCCGTCGGATTCGTGACACGACGCCCGACAGATACGGGCGCCCACCGTCCCGGGGCCGTGTCCAGAACGGATGCCCCGCTTGGCCGCTGCGCGCGGTCGTTGTTCGGCCGGCACGCGATCGGCGCCCCTCCGCGCCGGCGTGCCCAGGATCCGGGCGGCTCCATGCGAGCGGTTCTCCTGGACGGTCAGATCGCGAAACGGTGCTCCCGGTATCTCTGGCGGCGTGCCTGGGACCTGTGCCGTCACGTCTGGGGTGAGGCGATCGGCGTGTCGGGCCTCGGCCAGATCACGGCATCGTCGGGCACCGCGCGCAACACCGTGCAGCCCATCCCGATCATCGCCCGCTCGCCGACCCTCAGGCCCTGCAAGACTTTGGCCAGCGGACCGATCAGACCGTCCGCGCCGATCGCGCAGCGGCCGCCGATGAAGGCCGCGGGCGAGATCGTCGTGTTGTCGCCGATCGCCGCGTCGTGGCCGATGATCGCGCCGGTGTTCACCACGCAGAACCGCCCCAGCCGCGCATCGACGTTGACGATCACCCCATGGGCGACGAACGCGCCCGCGCCCAGCGACACCCCCTGGCTGCCGATCGCGTGCGGCGACACCAGGGGCGGGCAGGGCAGGGCGTGCCGGTCGAGCCAGGCGATGATCTCGGCGCGCGCCTGGATCGCGGCCCGGCTCACGCCGCCCACGGCGAGCGCCACGCCGTCATACGCGGCGCGGTCGGCCAGCAGCTCGTCGAGATAGCCCCTGTAGGTGCCGACCTGCGCGGCTGGCTGGCTCGAATAGGTCGCCTCCACCGTGTAGCCGCGCATCTGCGCGACTTCGGCGATCTCCTTGGAGAAGCCGCCGCCGCCGATCAGGGCCAGGCGCTTGGCCCCGGCCGTCACCGGATCGACCCCATCATAGCGTCGCCCCGCCATCGACCCGCAGGATCTCACCGGTCACGTGCCGCGCCTGCGGCGACATCAGGAAGGCGATGGCGTCGACGACCGACGCGACCGTGGCGGCCCCGGCCGGGCTTCGCTTCTCCAGCTCGGCCTTGAACGCGTCGCCGTAGAGGCGCGCATGCGCCTGCGTCATCTCCGTGTCGAGCCAGCCCGGCGCCACCGCGACCGCCCGCCGGGGGGCGAGTTCCCGGGCGAGGCCCCGGATCAGCGCGTCGAGCCCCGCCTTCGAGGCGGCATAGGGGACGATGGCCGGCTCCGGGCGCTGGGCCGCCACCGACGACACGGCACAGAACACGGCGTCCCGGGTCGAGATCCGGGCACTGCCGAAGGCGGCGGCGAACAGCGTCGGGGCGACGAGATTCGTCGTGTAGAGCCGCTCGACCTCCTCGACCGTCAGGCTGCGCATCGGCTTGATGACCTGGACGCCCGCGCAATAGACGAGGCCGGTGAGCGGGCCGCGCTCCGCGACGGCCGCCTGCAGCAGGCCGCCGATCGCGGCGAGCTCGGTCACGTCCGCCGCGACGGTGGCGATCCCGGACGCGGCGAGATCGGCCAGGCGGTCCGTCCGGCGGGCGAGGGCGGTGACCGGCCCGCGCCCGGCGAACCGCTCGGCGACGGCCCGCCCGATGCCGCTGCTCGCCCCGACGACCAGGATGTGTCCCGCGGCCTCCGCCATGCTCACCCGGGCCTCAGGCTTGCAGCTTCGCGCCGGCGATGCCGAGCAGATCGTCGGTGGTGGCGGCCTCCGCGATCCGCGCCGGCTCGACCTCCAGACCCAGCGTGTCGAACAGCGCCATGATGTTGAGGATGCCGAGGGAATCGAAGGTCTCGATCTCGCCGAGCCTCTGACCGCGCGCGAGCGGCCCCGGCTGATCCAGGATCGCGCCGAGCTCGTCCAGGAACCCAGCCTCGGTCATCACGCGGTCTCCTCGAACTTCAGGACAGGCGGTGCGTAGATCCGGTCGGTGGTGATCGCGCACGCGCCCCAGCTCAGACCCACGCCGAACCCCGCCAGCACCGTGCGCAGCGGCCGGTGCGAGAACGCCTCCGCCAGGAAGCCCGAGACCGTGCCCGGGATCGAGGCCGAGTTCTGGTTTCCGTAGACGGATTGCGTGCCCGAGGGAAGCTTGCCGTCGTCGAGCCCCAGCCGCCGCTGCAGGTTCTTGAGGATGTACTTGTTCGGCTGGTGGAGCACGTAGAAGTCCGGCTCCTCCGGACGCATCCCCGCGGCCGCCAGGATGTCGGTGATCAGCGACGGCACGCGCTTGAGCGTGAAGTTGAACACTTGCGCGCCGTCCATGTGCATGGAGGCGGGCTTGTCCCGGTCCTCGGCATCCCGCCGCAGGCCGCTATGCGGGATGAACAGGGCCTTCTCGCCGGACCCGTCGCTGTGGAGCTGGAAGACGCTCTCGGTCTCGCGCCGCTCGACCAGCACGGCGGCACCGGCATCGCCCATGATCGGGGTGATGGCCCGGTCGTCCGGGGCGACCATCCGGCTCGCCACGTCGCCGACGCAGAGCAGGATCCGCGTCAGCCCGGATTCGACGAGGCTGTAGGCCACCGAGAGCCCGTACACGAAGCCGCTGCAGCCGAGCCGCATGTCGAAGCAGAGCGTGTCGGTGCGCATGCCGAGCCGGTGCTGCAGGCCGATCGCCGTCGAGGGCGAGCTGTAATCGGGCGTCTGCGTGACCAGGATCAGCCCGTCGAGATCCTCCGGCCGCAGGCCGAGGCCGTCGAGGAGCTGCCGGGCGGAATGCAGGCAGAGGTCGGCCGTGGTCGTGTCGTCGCGCACGACCACGTGGCGCGTGGTGAAGCCCATCGCGCGCTTGAGCCGCTCGGCCTCGTCCGGCGCCATCCCGAGATCCGCCGCCTCCGCGTCGAAGGCGAGCGCCCGGCCGCCGACCGTGGTGACGAGGCCGGCGAGGCCCGCGTGGCGGAACCGGAGCTCAGCCACGGGCCACCGCTTCGGCTACGTAGTCGAACCAGCTCTGGATCCGGCGCAGCGGCGAGCGCGTGCTGTCGAGGATGCTCTCGTCGGCCAGCGGGACGTAGCGGCCGACCGCCTTCTCGACCTCGGACTCGGTCTCCAGCAGGAGCTCGACCACCGCGAAGGAATCGATCTTCTCGAACAGGTCGTCCTCGGGGCCGAGGGCGCCGAGTTCCGGCCGGCCCCAGGTGTCGACGAGGCGGTCCAGGGTGGCGCGGGCCGCGGCGGCGGCGCTCTCAGTCCGCGACGATGTGGATGTAGGCGGTGTCATCCGGTCCTCGGGTCAGTCGATAGTCCTTGCCCTCGGGGCCAGAGCCGATGAGCGCGAACCCGTTCTCGTCCAGGAAGCTCTCGACCATGCGGTTCTTCGGACTCGGGCGATAGTGGGCCCGCAGCGCCGGATCGGCCTCCTGGCGGCAGATGTAGCGCAGGACTTGGCTCTCAATGCGGCGCCCGAGGGCCCGGCAGCTCATCAGGAAGGTCTCGAGTGCGCCGCCCCGGACGATGGCGACCCCGACGATCCCCATGTCGCCGAACCGGTCGACCACCCGGGCCGCGTAGACGCTGCCCTCGCGCATCGCGGTGGCGACCTCGTCCTCGGTGTAGCGCCGCGTGGTGAGATTGAACTGGTTGGTCTTGTTGATCAGCTGCGTGACCCGCCGCAAGGCGCCCGGATTGTTGCGGGCCACGTGGACGCGGATGTCGAGGGAGGCGAGATACGCGTCCATGGAGGCGGCCGAGCGCTGCAGCTCCTGCCGCTGCGCCTCGCCCCGGTACTGCTCGGTCTTGGCCAGGTCCTCGGCGGTGACGTTCCGCGCCCGCAGGGACACGATCCCGTCGAGCAGGGCGAGGGCCTGTTCCGGACGCGTCCGGTCGAACAGGTGGCACTCGACGCCGGGGAGCCGGGCGCGGACCTCCTCGATCTCGAAGGGGTTGTCGTCGATGAAGATGAAGCTGTCGAGGCCGAGATTGAGCGTCTCGGCGAGTTCGCGGATGTTGTCGCTCTTCTCCGACCAGTTGCTGCGGTAGGCCACGAGGTCGTCGAGGCGCAGCGGCATCGCGCGCTGCTCGAAGACCGAGCGGAAATCCTCCTCGTTGTTCTTCGTCACCGCGCAGAGCAGGATGCCGAGGCTCTTCAGGCGCAGAAGCTGGCGCTGGAGCTGGGTGTGGACGATCCCCGGATAGTCGGTGTCGACCTCGAGGTTCTCCACCCCGTCCTCGCCCACGACGCCGCCCCAGAGGGTGTTGTCGGCGTCGACCACCACGACCTTCCGGCGCGCCCGCAGGCGGACGGCGACCGCATCGGCGTAGCGCTCCACCAGCGCGTCCACCGCGGCCGGGGCGTAGGGCATCTGGTAGAGGAGGCGGTTGCGCTCGCGGAAGACGTTGGCGAAGCCGAGGATCGCGAGGGCCCCGGCGGCATCGACGACGCTGACGCGCTCCTGCGACCGGGCGAGGTCGAACAGCACCGCGTTCACGCCGGCCAGCGCCGCGAGCTGATCGTGGAGATCGCTCTCCACGGACGAGACCGGCACGAACGGCACCGTGTTGAGAATGACCGTGCCGGGCCCGCGCCCCAGCCGGGCCGAGACCAGCGCGGCGAGGGCGCGCGCGCGGGCGACCGCGCCCGCGTCCGGGGCGACGTCGAAGAACCAGCGGTGGTCGAGATGCACGATCAGGACGTCGACGGAGGCCGGTCCCGCCAGGACCTGCTCGATCTGCCCGATCGGGAAATGCTCGCAGGCGACGTCGGCGAGATCCGCGAGCCGGCCGGACACCTTCCCGAACGGGTTGGTGACGACGTTTCCGACGAAGCCGATCGACAGGGCGCGAGCCGTGGTCATCCTCGATACCGGTCCCTGCGGCATCCCGACGGATGCCTGCCCTCCGGCGATCGACCGGCCCCTTCCAGTGCGTGCGAGCGCCGCCCTCTTGCGAGATCCCCTGCCATAAAGCAAGGGGCCGGGCGGTTTTGCGGCCGCGCCCCGCCGGGCAGGCGGGCATGCGGCGCCCGCCCGCCGTGGCCAGGACGGCGGACAGGGTTGGCCGGCAAGACCGGCGGACGAGGCGGTGGACGAGGAGCTTCCCGATGAACGGATCCGGGTCGGACGACGCCTCCGCGCTGGCGCGGGTCTGGACCGAGGCGCACCAGATCGCCTTCGCGGGGGCCACCGGCGACGTGAACCCGATGCATATGGATGCCCGGGTGGCCCGCCGGACGCTCGCCGGCGACCGGGCCGTTCACGGCGTCCACGCCGCCCTGTGGGCGCTCGACGCCTGCGCGGACACGCATCCGCTCGCGCGGCTCGCCACGCTCCAGATGCGGTTCGAGCGCTTCGTGCTGGTCGGCGAGCGCGCCGAGATCACGATCGACGGCGCCGAGGCCGGGCACTTGCGCCTGTCCCTGTCGGTGAACGGGGTCCGCACGGTGACGATCCAGGGGACCTTCGCGGCGGAGCGCGCGCCGGCGCGGCCCATCGAGGCTGCCCCGACCGCGATCCCGGCCGAACCGGTCGTCGTCGATCCGGCGGGGATCGCGGGTCTGGCGGGCGCGTTCCGGCTTCCCGATCCCGCTTCCATCGCCGCGCTGGCGCCGCGGCTCGCCCGGGCCATCGGCCCCGCCCGGGTCGCGGCGCTGGGCGGCCTCTCGACCCTCGTCGGCATGTTCGTGCCCGGGCTGCATTCGATCCTCTCGAAGATCGACGTGACGCTCACCGACGAGGCCCAGGGATCGAGCTTGGCCTACGCGGTCAAGCGGTTCCAGCCGATGCTGCAATCGGTGACGATCGAGGCCGGCGGCCCGGGCCTCACCGCGCGGGTGGAGGGCTTTGTCCGACCGCGCCCGGTGGAGCAGGAGAGCCTGCGCGACCTCGCCGCGCTGGTGCGGCCGGGGGCGTTCTCCGACGTGTCCGCCCTCGTCATCGGCGGATCGCGGGGCCTCGGCGCGGCGACGGCCAAGCTGATCGCCGCGGGGGGCGGCGCGGTCTGCATCACCTACGCGTCCGGCGCCGGCGAGGCGGAGGCCGTCGCCCGGGAGATCCGGGACGGGGGCGGGCGCTGCCAGGTCCTGCGCTACGACGCTGCGGGACCGGTCGCCGGGCAGCTCGACGCCCTGGCGATGAGCCCGTCGCAGCTCTACCATTTCGCCACGCCCCGCATCTTCCGCCAGAAGCGCGCGCCGTTCGAGCCGGGCTGCTTCGAGGAGATGATGCGCGTCTACAATTACGCCTTCTACGAGCTGAGCCTGGTCTGCCTCGGACGCCGGGACGCGGTGACGGCCTTCTATCCCTCGACCACCGCCATCGACGAGGCGCCCCGCGACACCCTCGAATACGTCATGGCGAAGACGGCGGGCGAAACGCTCGCCGCGACGATGGCACGAACGATCCCGAACCTGCGGACCGTGATCGAGCGTCTGCCCCGGGTGAGGACGGATCAGACCGCCACGATCTTCCCGGTCCCGGCCGCGGCCCCCGGCGCGCTGATGCTGCCGATCATCCAGCGGATGTCGGCGGCCTGATCGCCCGCCCCGGCGGCATCGGAACGGCCGGCGGCCGCAGGCTCAGGCGCCGTGCGCGCCGCCGTCCGGGCCGCCCCGTCGAATCGGGGACGCGCGGGACCGGCGGCCGCGCTCACTCCGCCGCGGCGTCGTGATAGGCCTCCGCGTCGGCCGAATCGTCCTCGGCCGGACCGGCCTCGTCCGCGGCCTCCCCGGTCTCGCCCTCGGAGCCCGCCGCGGCGGTGAAGAAATCACCCTTCCGGACCGCCTCGCCGCCCGTCACCATCATGCTCAGATAGGTGTTGAGGGTGTTGGGCGCGACATCGGGCAGCCGCTCGGCGATCTCGGCATGCGACAGGCCCTGCGGACCCGCACCGCCGAGCAGGGCCTTCAGCCGGCCCTTGGCCGAGTTCGCCCGCGGGCCGCGGGCACCGCGCCGCCCGCCCGGCTGGGTCGCCGCGCGATCCCCGGCCGAGACCCGCGGCGCATCCGAGGCGCGCCGGTGCCCGGTCTCCTCCAGCGGGACGCCCTCGACGATCGAGGTCAACGCGGCCTCCGCGGCACGGAGCTTCGTCAACTCCGCGGCGATCCGATCGTAATCGCTCTGGAGGGCGGCTCTGCGCGCCCTTACGTCAACCAGAGCCTTCGTCAGGGTGTTGTCCTCAGCCACCGGAGGGCCTCATCGTCGCATTCCACGTATCGGCGGCCATACGTCATAGGACCCATCCAACGTCAACAGCCGTCTCCATTGTTGCCAATCGGCCGGAGGCAAGGTTGGCGGGCGCGCTCCGAGTTGTGAGATCGGCGCTCCATGGCCTAGAGACATCGCGAAACACCTCTGCCGGATTCGGGCCCGTCGGCGTAACCGCGCGCGCCACGGGATTCCGATCGCGGCGCTCCGATCCCGCCGCTGTCATGGCCGAAGACGCCGTCATGACCGAAGACGGAGTGTCTTCCGCGGCGTCAGGGCGTGCGATCCGGTCGCCGGTGCGGGCCGCGTTGCGCACACGCTCAGACATCAACCCCATAGAGTCCATTATGTCTTTGAATATTTTCGATAAAGGCGAAAATAATATCGTCGACATCGATGTCCGGGACCAGCAGAACCAGGCCGGAAAGATATATATCAACGGCGACAACAATTACGTCCGCATCGGGAGAGGCTGCGTCTCGGACAAGGATATGCATATCGTCATCGAGTCGAATTGCCGATTCGATGTCGGCGAGGATGTCCGCCTCTCGATGGCCAATATCTATATCGGCCCGGGCTCGGTGCTCCGCATCGGCGACCGGACCGGATTCACCGGCTTGGTCCATCTCAATCTGGTCGAGGCGCAGACGATCGAGATCGGGACGGCGTGCTCGATCGCGTCCGGGGTGTGGATGACGACGAGCGACTTCCACTCCATCGTCGGCCTGGATACCGGCACGCGGCTGAACCCGGCCAAGCCCGTCCGCGTCGGCCATCACGTCTGGATCGCCAACCAGGCCACGCTCCTCAAGGGCTCCGTCATCGGCGACAACGCGATCATCGGCGCGCACGCGGTCGTCACCGGGACCGTGCCGCCGCATTGCGTGGCGGCGGGCAATCCCGCGCGCATCGTGCGGGAGAACGTGACCTGGCGCGCGGACCTGATCTGACGGCACCGGCGCGGCAGCGGCGCGCGGATCCGGTCCGTCGATCCGCCGAGGCCCGCGCGGCGGGGGCCGAGCACCGCGTTATTTACCCCGCGCGCGGGTTCCGATAGGGCGATGGACCGCCGACGGGGCATCTCGGCCGACGCGACGCCCGACCTTCGATCCAGCCTGCGCGAACACATGCTCATCCGAGCTTCAGGTCTCGACGAATCCGCCTGCGGAAGCCGCGCGTCAGCGCGGCCGGGTCGCGGGATGCCGACCGTCGGCACGCCGAAAATCCCGAGGCCGGGCGCGCCGGCCGCTGCGGCGAGAGCGGTGCTTTGAAGAAGCTCTACGGCCTGTACGCCCGCTGGGCGGGCACGGGCTCGGTCCGCGCGAGCCGCAACCCGCTCGTCCGGCTCGCGGCGCGCGGCGGTCTCCCGGCCGCCACCGATCTCGCCACCGCGGAGGCGCAGATCGCCGCGCTGGCGCCGTATGTCGACGCGGATTTCTACGCGAGCTGGTACGGGATCACGGCCGATCCGGTGCGCGACTATCTGGTGCAGGGCTGGCGCGCGGGCCGCGACCCGCGGCCCGACTTCTCCACCGCCGAGTACCTCGCCCGGCACCCTCATCTGGCCCGGGCCGGCATCAACCCGTTCCTGCACTTCCTCGCGCGCCGGCGCCGGGCCGGCAAGGACACGGGCGAGGGCGCGGCCCTGCCCGGGCCCGACACCCGCCAGGCCGAGCGCCTCGCCCGCCGCCTCGTGGACGGGCCGTTCTACCTCGCCGGCAACCCCGACCTGCAGGCGGCCGGCGTCGACCCGGCCGCGCACTACATGGCCTCGGGCTGGCGCGAGGGCCGCGAGCCGGCGCCCCAGTTCGACACCCTGGCCTATTGCCTGAGCCGCGGCCTGACCTTCACCACCCAGAACCCGCTGGTGCACTACGTCCTGCACGGCGGCCCCGCCCGGCCCGACCCGGCCGCCGCGCTGGCCCTGCGGGTCGAGACGCTCGCGCCCTATTTCGACGCCGCCCATTACCGCCAGGGCCTGGCCGGGCCGCAGGCGGAGGCGCTGGCCGGGGCCTCGGACGCGGCGCTGCTGCGCCACTACGTGGCGGAGGGCTGGCGGGGGCGCGTCAGCCCGCGGCCGGATTTCGACCCGGCCGGCTTCGTGCAGGCGCGCGCCGGCAGCCGGGCGGTCGGCGACGACCCGTTCTTCCGCTACGTGGCCGAGACGCGGCTCGCCGGGGGCGTGCCGTTCGCCGAGCCGCACCGGCTGAACGTGCCGGCGGTGGATGCGGCGTGGTACCGGGCGACCTACCCGGATGCGGGCGGGCGGGCGCCGTACCTGCACTTTGCCGAGGCCGGCTGGCGGGAGCTGCGCGATCCGGGGCCGGGGCGCTCGACGCTGGCGGCGCTGCTGCGTGTCTGCGGGCTGCGGCCGGCGCGGGCGCCGGTCGAGGACACGGGCTGGCTCGGCGCGATCGGGCAGGGGCCCCTCGACCGGGAGGCGTTCCTGGACCTGCAGGCGCGGCTGGTGGCGGGGCATTTCGACCCGGCCTTCTACCGGGCGCGCTACGGGCTGTCCGAGGCGGACGACGCCGCGCGCGACTATTGCGACACAGGCTGGCGCCAGGGCCGCAACCCCAGGCCCGACTTCAACGGCTGGGCGTACCGCGCGCATCACCCCTACGTGGAGGCGACGGGCCTCGCCCCCTTCGTCCATTTCCTCGCCGCGGCGCTGATGCGCGGCACCGACCTCTCGGACGGCACCTTCGATCCGAGCTACGGAACCCCGCCTTCCGCGGACGATGCCGAGCTCATGGAGCAGGCCCGGCTGATCGAGCCCTATTTCGACGCGCCCTGGTACCTGAAGCGCTACCCCGACACCCGCGGCTTCGAGAACGGTCCCGCCATCCATTTCCTCTCGCACGGGCAGGAGGAGGACCGGGATCCGAGCAAGGTCTTCGTGACCCGGTTCTACCGTCGGGCCTACGGTCACCTGCTCGCGCCCGGGGAATCGCCGTTCCTGCACTATGTCCGGACCGGCCGGGCCGCGGGGCTGATGGGCGCGCCCGAGGATCTGGGCACCGCCCCGCCGATGGCGGCCCCCGCGCCCGAGGCGTGGGACGGCCTGCCGCCGGCGCTGCCGATCGCGCAGGCCCGCGTCCTCGTCATCGTCCCCGTCTACAAGGGCCGCGGCGAGACCCTGCGGGCCATCCACGCCTGCCTGTCGGCGCGCCAGGCCACGCCCTTCACCCTGCTGGCCGTCAACGACCGCTCCCCCGACCCGGAGCTCGCCGCGGAGCTCGCCGCCCTGGCCGGCCGCGGCCTGTTCCACCTCGTCGAGAACGAACAGAACCTCGGCTTCGTCCGCTCGGTCAACCGCGCCCTGGCGCTGCGCCAGGGCCGCGCCGTCGTCCTGCTCAACTCCGACGCGCAGGTGTTCGGCGACTGGCTCGACCGGCTGGTCGCCCATGCCGAACCTGCTGCCGAGGCCGAGCCCGGCGCCGCGCCGCGCGCGCCCGTGGGCAGCGTCACGCCCCTGTCCAACAACGCCACGATCTGCTCCTACCCGCGCTTCAACGCCAACAACACCATGCCGCTCGAGATCGACCGGCCCGATCTCGACCGCATGGTCGCCGCGCTCAACCGCGGCCGCGCCGTGCCGGTGCCCACCGGCGTCGGCTTCTGCATGTACATGACGGCGCAAGCGCTGGACGCGGTCGGCGACCTCGACGCCGAGGCCTTCGGCAAGGGCTACGGCGAGGAGAACGACTGGTGCCTGCGCGCCAGCAAGGCCGGGTTTGCCAACCTCCTGGCCGAGGACGTCTACGTCTACCATGCCGGCCAGATCTCGTTCGGGCTCGACGCGGGCGGCGAGTACGCCAGCGGCCAGGCGGCGCTGCTTTCCAAGCACCCCGACTACCCGGCCCGCGTCGGCCAGTTCGTCCAGGCCGATCCGGGCCGGCGCGGGCGGGCGCGGATCGACCTGGCGCGGCTGGCGCGGCACTTCTCGGGCCGGGCGCTGCTGTACGTGACCCACAGCTGGGGCGGGGGCATCCAGCGGCACATCGACGACATGATCGCCAAGGCCCGGGCCGAGGGCCGGAGCGTGGTGCTGCTGCAGATCGACCGGACCCGCAACCTCGAGGTCCATGTCGCCTACCGCAGCGCCGAGTTCCTGTACCTGCCCAACCTCGACAGCCTGTACCTGCCGCGCGACGCGGCGGAGCTCTCCGCCTTCGTGGCGCAGCTGGCGCCGGTCCTGATCCACGTGCACTCGCTGGCGGGCCTGCGCTGGGCGGCGGCGCGGGCGCTGATGGACCTGGTTTCAGCCTCCGGGCGTCCCTATGCCTGGACGCTGCACGACTACTCGCCGGTCTGCCACCGCAACCACCTGGTCCAGCCGGACGGGCGCTATTGCGGGCTGGCGCCGGTTCCGGAGTGCCGGGCCTGTCTGGCCTGGGACGCGGACGGGTTCGAGGAGCCGGATCCGGGCGAGCGGCGGGCGGTGTTCGGGCGGTTCCTGGCCGGGGCGGCGCGGGTGTTTGCGCCCTCCGCCGACACGGCGGCGCGGATCCGGGGGGTGTATCCGGACCTGCCGGTGACGGTGCGGCCGCACCTGGAGCCGGAACGCGGCGTGCGCGATACCACCCTCCAGCGGCCGGGCCGCGTGCGGCGGGTGGCGGTTCTGGGGGCGATCAGCGCGACGAAGGGCGGCCTGCTGCTGCAGGCGCTGGCCACCGACGCGCAGGACCGGAACCTGCCGCTGCGCTTCGCGATCGTGGGCTTCTCCGATCCGGCGCTCGCCGGCGGCCTCGCGCGCGTCGGCGTCACACAGACCGGGCGGTATTCCGGCGACCACGAGGCGCTGGACCTGGTCTGGGCGGTCGCGGCCGATCTGGTCCTGCTCCCGGCGATCTGGCCCGAGACCTACTCGTACGCGCTGACCCTGGCGTTGCGCACCGGCCTGCCGGTGGCGGCCTTCGACCTCGGCGCCCCGGGCGAGCGGCTGCGCACTTACTCCAACGGCCACCTGCTGCCCTACGCGCTGGCCAGCGACCCCGCCGCCTGCAACGACCGGCTGCTGGCCATCGACATCACCGCCAGCGGGCGGCTGCACGGGCCGATCCAGGCTGCCGAATACGGCGACCTGATGCACGACTATTATGGTCTGGACCCGGCTCCGGCCGGGACGGAACGCCCCATCGACGAGGATGCCGCATGATCTCCGTCAACGAGGACATGAAGCAGGAGATGCTGCGGCGCGGCATCTCGGTGCTGCACCCGGCCCCGTTCGGACTGCCGGAGGACTGCACCTTCGAGCCGCCGTGCAGCATCAAGTGGATGGGGGTCGATTACTGCCTCACCATGGGGGCGTTCTCGTACGCGGTGAGCGGCTACTATTTCGGCGCCGACATCGCCCGCTACTGTTCGATCGGTGAGAGCGTCCAGGTCGGGCGCGGCAGCCACCCGGTCCAGTGCGGCTCGACCTCGCCGCTCTTCTACACGCACCACGCGGCCGTGTTCGATCGTGTCGAACCGCGCGCGGAGGATTACGAGATCTGCGGCCCCTACCTGTGGCCCAAGCGCGTGCGCATCGGCAACGACGTCTATATCGGCCACGGCGCCTTCCTGATGCCCGACATCACCATCGGCGACGGCGCGGTGATCGGCGCCATGGCGGTGGTGACCAAGGACGTGCCGCCCTACGCGATCGTGGCCGGCAGCCCGGCGCGGATCGTGAAGATGCGCTTCCCCGACAAGCTGATCGAGCGCTACCTGGCGGTGCAATGGTGGCGCTACGCCTTCTGGGACCTGCGCCAGTGCTCGATCACCGACCCGGAGAGATTCCTCGACGCCGTGGAGGAGCGGATCGCCGGCGGCCTGCAGGAATACCGGCCGGAGCTGATCCCGCTCCGGTCGCTGGTCCCGGGGGGATGAGGATCGAGTGTCCTCCTCCGGGGCGGCGCGCCGCCTCGGGCGCACGGTCGCCGGGTTGCCATGCATCGGGCCTCCGTCACCGGCCGGTCGTCTGAGCCCCGATCCATCCGGCCGAGAGCGTGCCGTGTGCGGCCGGGCGCCGTGTCGGCAGGATCGATCGCGCCCGCTCCCAGGGATGCGGCCGTCCCGCACACGGTATGGCCGCACCGGCGCGCCGGGCGACCGGATGTCGGCACCGGCGCGCGACAGGACCGGCGCCCCCGGGGCCGATGATCGCGGAGGGCGCGTTGTGTCGGCCCTCGGATGGACGATGCGCACCGGGGCGAGGCCCGGACTCACCGACGCGCGCTGCAGTGTCGGCCAGATCGCCGGCGCGAACCCTGCACGGATTCGACGCCTGTCGCGGGCGGAGGCGATGGCGGGGTGCACCGTGACGGCGCCGTCGCGGAGCGCGGCGCGGCCCATCCGGGGCGAGACGACGTCCGTCACCCGGACGCCGCCCTCCCGCGGCTGAGCCTCAAGGGTCCGCAGCATCTCCGGGCCCGCGGGTCGTCGGGCGGGCCGCGTGTCCGGAGCTGCCTCACCAGGGGATGCGGCCGTACCGGTGCGTCAGGAGCGCGTACTCCGCCGCGCTCTGCTCCCTGAGAACCGGGTCGGCGGCGATGCGGGCCGTGCCGGAGCGGGAATGAACGAGGCGGGTGACCAGGGGCGCCAGCATCGTGTGGCGCTGCAACTCCAGATGGGCCCCACCGAAACGCACGACGTTGGCGATCCAGGGCCGGACCTGTTCCGCCATCGCGAAGGTCGCCGGTGCCAGGGCGTCGACGAGGTGGCAGCGCGTGACGCCGCTCTCGCTCAGGCGGCCGAGCCACTCGTTGTCGAGATGCCAGCGCATGGCCGGATCGAAGCGCCCGACCTGCCGCAGGGTGCTGGACGGCATCATCCAACCCGACGGGGTCGGGAAGTCGTTGATGCGGAGGATCTTGCCGGTCTCGTCGACCTCAAGCTGCGTCGTCGAGACGAAACTGTACCGTCTCAGGGCATTCAAGCTCCAAGTCAGATAATTCGGGTCCCAGCAATCGTCGTCCTCCAAGAACGCGATACAGTCGAAGCCATCGCCGGCCGCATCGATCCCGGCATTGAGCGCTGCGACCTGCGAACAGGCATCGCCGCGTGCCCACACGACATCGCTCCGCGCCGCGAGATGCGGGGGAACATGCGCATCCGCGTCGATGCCGATGATGAGGGTGAGCCGGGCCCGGCTTTCCGCGACGGCGGTTTGCGCCAGGGCGCTGGCGATCGCTCGGTCGACGAAATAGGCGGCCGTGCGTGCCGCAGCGATCTGCTGCAGACGGGATGGGATGATCACGCCGATCGACAAGGTCCGTGATGGCATCTGGTCTTCCTTCACCGGACCCGGCGATGAATGGCCTTGGTTGTCATGGCCGCGACCCGACGGAACAGGGCTCGATGTCCGGCCGTCCCAGCGCGCGGACAGCACCTTCGCGATCATCCAACGTCATCGGCCCGTAGAACCGGGACGATCGGTGCGGATCCATCTGATCTTCTCTCTTACAACTCGGATTCCCCGCGCCCTCTGATGAGAAGACGCTGGTCAGGATCGAACCATCATCGCGCGACCTGCTCACAGACCTGCCCGAGCGACGCAGAGCCGATCCGTGAGATGAATGCGCCCCTTCCGGCCTCTGAGCCTCAACAATCTTACGTGCAATTGCAGTGATCGTTCTGTAAATCGGCTTTTTGCCGCACATTGCCTCAGAATTTAGGACCAATCATCCGCGGTCCATCAGTCGAATCAAGCAGACTTTGCGCATTTTTGCTACACACATACGGGACATGCGTCAACACAACACTCAAAGATTCGGAATTTAACCCGATCTGCGTTCGAATTATTCTGAGATTCAGTATGAGATTGCCAAGATCTCATCGATATTACTTCACGAAATATTTTCTCGACCCGATACAAGCGTAAGCATCCGCGGCCGGGTGTCGGGCCGGCGCCCCGGCCGAGCATCCGGCCCGGAATTGGTTATCCCGCCGCTCTGAAATTCAGAACATTTCAGCGGATCCCGGGTGGCGGGACGGCATCGCGGGGCTCGCGCGTTCGGGCCAGCGCCCGCGGCGGTGCATGACCTCGGGCAGCCCATCCCGAGCGATGCCGGCGTGGCGCGCAGCAGCCTCCGGCGCTTCGACCGCGCGGCGCACGGGCTGGTCTCCCGGTGGCCGGCCCGTCCCGCCGCAGGCCCCGACCGACGGGTCTCGGTCGACGAGGGGCCGCCGGGCACGGTCCCGTTGCGGGCGATCCGCGGCGCTTCAACGGCCTCGCCGGAGGCGCGACGCGTAGCCTAGGGCGCCAGCACCCGCGCCGCCGCCCCGAGGGTCCGCACCCCCAGCGCCAGGTCGGCATCGCTGGTATCCTCCGCCCAATGGTGGCTGATGCCCCCGATCGAGGGGACGAACAGCATCGCGGCCGGCAGGATCCGGGCGACGTTCTGGGCGTCGTGGCCGGCGCCCGAGGGCATCACCTGCCACCCGCCGGGACAGACGCTCTCGGCGGCCTCCGAGAGGGCGCGCATCAGGTGCGGGTCGCAGGGGGCGGGGATCGCCTTCGACAGGGCCGTGAGGGTGGCGGGGCAGCGCTCGCGCCGGTTCGATTCGCGCACCAGCGCCTCCAGGCAGGCCTCCATCCGCTCCAGCACCGGCACCGACACGTCGCGGAACTGGAAGAACACCTCGGCGCGGCCCGGGATGATGCTGTAGCCGCCCGGATCCAGGGTGATCCGCCCCGTGGTCCAGGTGCTGCGCGGGCCGCAGACCTTCGGGAATTCCCGGTCGATCGCCGCCAGCAGCCGCACCGCCGAGAGGCCCGCATCCCGGCGCTCCGCCATGGTGGTGCCGCCAGCATGGTCCTGGTTGCCCTCGAACACGATCCGGAACTGCCAGATCGCCACGATACCGCTCACCACGCCGAGATGAAGGCCGGCGGATTCGAGCTGCGTGCCCTGCTCGATATGCATCTCCAGGAAGCCGCGGTAGCGGTCCGGATCGAGCCGCATCCGGGGCAGGCCGGCAAGCCCCGCGGCCTCGAGGGCCGCGCGCAGGGGCGTGCCGTCGGTCCGGTTGCGAGCTTGGTCGATCTCGGCCTCGGTCAGGTCGCCGATCGCCGAGCGGCTGCCCAGGAAGCCGCCGGAGAAATGGCCCTCCTCGTCGGCGAAGGCGACGACGTCCACCGGCAGGCCGGCGCGGGCGAGCGCCACCCCGGCCACGACACCCAGAGCCCCGTCGAGCCAGCCGGCCTCGTTCTGGGTCTCGATGTGGCTGCCCACCAGCAGGTGCGGGCCGGGGCCGCGATGGCGCCCGAGCACGTTGCCGATCCCGTCGATGGCGGCCGTGAGGCCGCAGGCCTCCAGCCGGGCCATCAGCCAGCGGCGGGATTCCATGTCCGCGGCCGAGAAGGTCGGGCGGTGGACGCCGGTGCGGAACCGGCCGATCTCGCGCAGCGCGTACAGGTCGGCCAGGAAGGCGTCGGTGTCGATCTCGGTCATGCGGTCCCCGGGAGTTGAACGCACCGGCGGTGCAAGCCTCGTGCGGCGGCCTATTCCGCCGCCGCAGGTCTCCGATCCGCCGGCTGCGTCCCCGCCATCCAGGCGGCGAGGTCGGCCCGGGCCCGGTCGGTCAGCGCCCGCTTCTTCAGCGCGGCCTTCTCGGGCCCGCGCAGGCGGCGGCCGGTCTCGTTGCGGGGTGCCTGCGCCAGCGGCGGGAACAGGCCGAAATTGACGTTCATCGGCTGGAACGAGCGCGGCGCGTTGGCCTCGCCGTCGACGGCCATATGGCCGCCGGTGATGTGGGCCT
>CAXDNE010000131.1:0-19239 GCA_963990595.1 uncultured Methylobacterium sp. | reverse complement strand
CTACACTATCCTCTTCGTCGGCAGCGTCAGATGTGTATAAGAGACAGGACGACCGTAAGGGCTGACCCTCGTCGGCGACGACCGGACCGCTTCCTGCCGATGCGGTCGCGGCGATGGCGAAACGGCCGTTCTGGCGCTGGTTCATGCGGGAGGTCCACGCCCTTCTCGTCATGGGCGGGGCGCTGTCGGCGGAGGGGATCCTCGGCGGCTTGGACGCGGAGCTGGACGCGGCGACCGGGCGGTTCGAGAGGATCACGCCCGGGCTGCTCCGGTGGAAGCTGCGCCAGCTTATAGCCGAGCGGAGGCCGTTCGGGGAACTCCCGGACGGACGCTTCGCCGTCCTCGCGGGCGAGGTTCCCTGGGACGGCGAGAGCCCGGCCGGGGGCCGGGCTGCGGAGGTCCGGACGACGCCCCGCGGCCGCGGTTGGCGGCGAGCGGGGTCGACGCGGCGCGGCGGCCGACTAGTCCGGTTACTGTCCGGAGCAAAACGAGCGTTCCCGGCCGCCGAAGCGAGAACGGTCTCGCTGTTGCCGGTGTGTGCGCGGATACGGCCGTGATGGCTTCCGCCCGGCCGATCCAGTTGCGCGGGTGCGGCGTCGTCGTCCCGCCAACGTTCCGCTTCCGGGGCGGCGACGTCGGCCGGCCACTGCGATGGCGCCGGAATCGGTAGGGACGGCTCCGTCGGACCGGTCACCGGGCTCAGCGCGGACGCCCGACGGGCTTGGCGATGGCGAGCACGCCCTTCAGGCCGCTCCCGAAACGGGCGATCGTCTCCCTATGCCCGCGCAGCTCGCTGTAGGGCAGGTAGCGCAGGTCGAGCTCGGCCACCCGCGAGAAGGCGGGCCGGGCAAACTGGGCGCGCACGTCATCCTCGCGGTTGTCGGGCGCCACCAGGAAGAAGTTGCGCGCCGCCCCGCCCTCGACCCCGAGCGCCAGGTCGAGCATCCGCACGATGCCCGAGTAGATGCTCGTCGTATGCTCGACCTCGAAGGCGGCCGCCACGTCGCCGCCCGCCTTGTCCAGCCAGATCACGTCGATGAGCCGGACCGTCTCGGCCGAGCCGTTCGCCGTCACGCGCCCGGGCAGGCGGTCGAGGCAGCCGTCGGACAGGCGGCCCGAGCCGTAGGGGCGGTTGCCGTCGTTCGACGCGATCCAGACGTCGAAGCCGAGGGCGAGGCCGAGGTCGCGCAGCCAGCCCTGGACCTCGGTGTGGGTGTGGTCCGCCTCGCGCGCGGCCAGCGCCGCCTTGGAGGCCGTGGCGGCGGCCTCCGACCGCACGCGGTCGAGGTCCTCGCGCCAGCGGGCGAGCGCGGCGGCCCCGTCGCGCTCCGGCAGCGGGTATCGCCCGGACCCGACGTCGAACAGGAAGCCCGCGATGGCGCCGTAATCGTTGGAAAGCAGGCCGCGGTGACCGGCGTTGAGGGCGACGATGCCCCGGCGCATCGCGAGGTACTCGTCCCACTTGCCGAGCTTCACGTTGGCGCCGGCGACGGCGTTGTAGCCCTTCACGATGGCCGTGTTGAACGGGGGCACGAGGGTGGGGTGCAGGAAGTACAGCAGGTTCGCCGCGGCCGGTCCCAGCCCCTTGATGCGGTGCCGGTCGAGCGCGTGGATGGCGGACAGCACCCCGTCCTCGGCGCTGCAGCACAGGCAGGCGTCGAGGAACCGCCCGAACGCGACCTGGTTCGTGCGGTCCTCGTAGATGTCGGGGATGCGCAGCTTCGGCTTCCAGAGGAAGGCGTGGTCGGCGCCCTTGAAGACCTGGCGCTGCTCCGCGATGGAGTGGACAACCGTCTCCAGCGACGAACCGCGATAGGCGTTGCCGAATGCGTCGGCCCGGATCTCATCGATGACCGCCTGGAGGCCGCGCCGGATCGAGCGGAAGTTCTTGATGCGCTCCTCCCACAGGAACCAGGTCCGGTAGGAGGCGCCGGGGTCCTCGCGCCAATGCCGGATCAGGTTGCCGATCCAGGCGTCGTCCAAGGGGGCGCGTTCCGCCCCAGTGTCATTTATCAGGCGCATCGGCGCAGCATTCCCGAAATCCGGCTTCGGTCCGGAGCATACCATCCAAGCCACGGTTGCCGCTGTCATCGGGAAGTCTCACGGGCGCGGTTCACGCCGAGCGAAGCCGGGCGACCTCCGCCACGGACTGGCCGTCGAGCCGATTGGATTCGAACGGCGCCTCCTTATTCGAGGTCACCGGCACCGACTGGCCGTCGAGCGTCCGCTAAAGGTCGCCGGCCATCCCACCGAACTCGTCCGCACGACCAGGGTCATGTGCCGTCGGCCTCGGCCCAATCCGAGCCGAGGAACAAGCCTGACGAACTTGCGCGATGGTGTAGGCGCGGCTCCTGCCGCTGCGCCAACGGAGTGTGCGGGTAAAAGCGCTCGACAACAGATCGATGAGCTGCCGGCAGTATTCAGTCTCCTCTTCAGCCATGTCGCCGAACATGCGGGTACCGTCGAGCTGCTCGTTTTGCAGGTCGCGAGCGAAGTCATCGTAGCCTCGACCGTCCTCCTCCTCATTGGCGACAGCCAACGCTAGCTCACGCCTGGTCAGGTTTGAGTAAGCGCGCATCGTATGGTGGATCTGAAACGTTCGAGTTGCCCGCGGCGTCACGGGGCAAGACTATCGACTGAACATGGAGCGGCCACGACGAGCGAAGTGTTTTTCATCGCGGCGCCAATAAGTCCGGACGGTTAGCATATCAACGCTTGCTTCAAGGCGGCACGGTCCGAAGCAACAACAGGTTGGGCTTCGCGATAACGCCAGTCCTGCGACAGATAAAGCGTGAACAATTTTTTAGTAGCATCGATCTCACGTGCGCCTACGTAGGCACGACTGTCTTTCGCTCGTCCTTTTCAAGCTTGTGCGAGCGTCAGCCGACTCGTGCGGCCTTAGCTCTGCACGGATATTTGGATCCGATTTCCGCACATGCTCAGTTTGCACGCCCTCCGCAATCCATATCTTTTTGGAACACCGGTCCTGTCAGAAGCAGTCGGCCTGGTCGATTGCTTCGTTCGAGAACCGCGCACATGGTCCAGGGACCTACAAGTCGCGGGCCTGTTCTTGTCTCTCGATCCCCCAATCTTCTGCGCCCAACCGCAACCGAGGCCGTTCGGGGCTGCAAGCTACCTCGCCGCGCGCTTTCCCGAGACGCCATTCGTTTTCCTTCATGCGGTCACCCACAGCCTGGAGCGGCCGACCTTCGCCTTATCAGTCGCTCAACAATACAGACGTTTTCGCAAAGCCCATCGCCGAGCGCGCCTGATCGTCATGGCGAACACGTCGGGGGAAGAAGAATTGCTGCGCAGGTTCGGCGTCGACGTATACCTCGCGCCGCAGAACATGTTTGTTGACGAGACCATGTTCCACCCGATCGTCGACCGACCGCGGACGTACGATGCAATCTATAATGCGCAGCTCGTCCCGTTAAAGCGGCATGAATTGGCGCGGCTTGTGCCAAGCTGCGCCTATGTGACAAAACTGTTCGGTCGCTGGTCTCCACATCTGAAGAAGGCACAGCTCCATAAATTCCTCCACGGGCTGCCCCGCGGCCACGTAATCATCAACGAAATCGAGGCCGACAATGTCGTGTTCATGGATCACGTCCAAGTAAATGAAGCAATGGCGTCGGCTCACGTTGGCTTATGTCTCTCAAAGCTAGAGGGCGCCATGTATGCGAGCATCGAGTATCTTTTAGCCGGATTACCTGTCGTTTCAACCCGCAGCAAAGGCGGACGCGATACGTTCTTTCACCCGGACACGACCTTGATCGTGGATGACAATCCTCGGGCAGTCCAAGAAGGCGTGGCTGCGATGAAGGCGCGCGCCATTCCGGCAGATTTCACGCGCTCTACAACCCTGCGCCTGATGGCAATCGAACGAGAGCGCTTCAACACCTTCATCGATGGCTTGCGAGGAAAGCAGGTCGCGCGCACCGATCAACGCTGGTCTTCCAACTATTGCCCAAAACTTGCGCAACTCCGCACGATCTCCGACTTCGAAGCGCAACTTTCGCAAAAATTTAATGTCTGAAAATTGCGGTCGCCCTGATTGCAAGCCGCGTTTCACATCGGTGATACCAGTCCGTCCTAGGGGGCGGATGACGCACGCAGATGGCCAGAGGCCTGCGGCGCATTACTATTAGCCCGACTTAGTCAACGGGCATCGGCGTACGTTGCGTTTTGGGCTGATGGCGCGCGGGATTGCGCGGCTGTTCTGACGCGTGTGGATCGGGATTGTTCGGTCGGCGCTGGAGGAAGGGGAGCGGGTTCGTCGGGGCGTCGCAGCCCCGTCGTTCAGGCCGGTGCCGGGGCGAGCGCAGTCGCAAGATGGCGGATCAGGTCGGCTTCGGGACAGGCGGCGATGCGATCGCGCACGATCTCCGAACGCCCCTGACGCGTCTACGCGCGCGACTGGAACGCAGCCGAACGGGCGCGCACTCCCTGGCGGAGCTTGAGGAGGTGATCGACCAGAGCCTCGTCTGGCTCGATCAGACCCTGTCGATTATCACCGCCGTCCTGCGCATCGGCGAGATCCAGCACAAACATCGCTGTGCCGCATTTTCGCGAGTCGACGTGGCGCAAGTCCTGGCGGAGGCCGCCGAGCTTTATGAGCCGATCGCGGAGGACAAGAGCATCCGGATCTGCCTTGAGGTCACTCATCCGCTTCGGGACTGTCGGGAATTTCGTGTGGGGCGGCCATAGTGGACCCGAAGGAGGCTCCCGATGGCCAGACGCAAAGCTCCTCGCATCCCTGACGCGATCCTGGACCAGCTGCTGGCCGGTGCTGATCCCAAGTCGGCGTTCGAGGCCGACGGCCTGCTGGACGAGCTGAAGAAGGCCCTGGCTGAGCGGGCCCTCAACGCCGAGATGGACCATCATCTGGCGGGCGAGGAGGCCGGCAACAGCCGCAACGGCTACGGCCGCAAGACGGTCACGACCGAGACCGGCCGGATCGAGCTGGCGATCCCGCGCGATCGGCAGGCGACGTTCGACCCGCAGCTGATCGCCCGCTATCAGCGCCGGTTTCCCGGCTTCGACGACAAGATCGTGTCGATGTACGCCCGCGGCATGAGCACCCGGGAGATCGTCGGGCACCTGCGCGAGCTGTACGGCATCGAGGTCTCGCCCGACCTGATCAGCGCGGTGACCGACGCGGTGCTGGAGGAGGTCGCCGCCTGGCAGGCCCGACCGCTGGAGCCGGTCTACCCGATCGTGTTCTTCGACGCCCTGCGGATCAAAGTGCGCGACGAGGGCGTGGTCCGCAACAAGGCCGTCCACATCGCGCTGGGCGTGCGCGCCGACGGCTCCAAGGAGATCCTCGGCCTGTGGCTGGAGCAGAACGAGGGCGCCAAGTTCTGGCTACGGGTCATGAACGAGCTCAGGAACCGCGGCGTCGAGGACGTGCTGCTGGCCGTGGCGATGGCCTGAAGGGCTTCCCCGACGCGATCCGGGCGGTATTCCCCGAGGCGCTGGTCCAAACCTGCATCGTCCACCTGCTACGCCATAGCCTCGACTTCGTGTCCTACAAGGACCGCAAGCTCGTGGCGGGGGCGCTGAAGGACATCTACCGCGCGCTCGATGCCGCCGCCGGCGAGGCGGCGTTGGCGGCCTTCGAGACGAGCGAATGGGGTCGGCGCTACCCGGCCATCGCCCAGAGCTGGCGACGAGCCTGGGGCGAGGTGATCCCGTTTTATGCCTTCCCCAGCGAGGTGCGCCGGATCCTGTACACCACGAACGCCATAGAGGCCCTGAACGCCACGCTGCGCCGGGCTGTGCGCGCCCGCGGGCACTTCCCGACCGACGAGGCCGCGCTGAAGCTGCTCTACCTGGTCTTGAACCGCTCCGAGAAGGCGTGGAAGATGGGATCGCGTGAGTGGGTCATGGCCAAGGCGCAGTTCGCCGTCATCTTCGGCGAGCGCTTCACCCGGGCCATGGCGGCCTGATGTTCAACCCGCCGCCCCTACACGGAATTCCTGACAGTCCCTCCGCTTCCGTTCCTCACCGGCGACCGCGACCTCCTGTTCGAAGCCGTGACCAACCTCATTGACAACGCTGTCAAGTTCACACCGGCGTGCGGTTTGGTACGCCTTGAGGTGTCGCGGCGAGGCGCGATCTGCATCCTGGCCGTCGAGGATACGGGGCCCGGCATTCCTCCGGCGGAACGTGATCAGGTCTTTCGGCGGGTCTATCGCGCCGAGCCCGCACGTCACACCGTCGGCAACGGCCTCGGCCTTGGGCTCGTAGCCGCTATCGTCGAGTTGCACGGGTTCAGGCCGTCATCACCGATGCGCCCGGAGGTGGCTGCCGATTCGAAATTCTCTGCCCGGCAACGATCGATCGGGGTGATCTGCCCACCGCCGCCGATATGTCCGCGTAGGTCAGCTCAGCTAAACTCTGGTTTAGTTTGGAACGGCTCTGATGTAGCGCCGGTTTTCGGCCTGTGTTGCTGCTGCCCTGGTGCGTGAGCAGAGCACAAACCTCTGCCATCAGCCGCGAGTCTTTTCATGCAATTTTTTCGCCTGCTCCCGGTCGTTCTGCTTGCCGGATCCGCCCTCTGCACGCCGGCCCTTGCACTGTCCGGAGCGACATCGGACTCCGGCGTGAGCACGGGTGCTGGCGGCCCTCGCACCGGGGTACGCTCGGCTCCCTCTTCGGCGCAGAACGCCATGACGGTGTTCTCGCGTATCGAGCTTGCAGAGGCGAGCCAGACCGAACTGGGCGGCCAGAAGTCGCCAACCGAGCGACAGCAGGGGGCAGGCGGTCAGATCGGCGACATCCGTCAATCGTCGCAGACGCAGGTGACCAGCCAGCAACCGATCGGGCCCTTCCCGACGAACGAGATCAGCCAGCAGCCCTGGATCGATCTCGGGGCCGGCGAAGAGGGACACAAGAAGGACGTGGCTGCCCTGCAGCAGACCCTGACCGAGCTGCAGCAGCTCCAGCTTCAGACCAAGCAGGCGCACTGGAACGCCTCCGGTACCCTATACTACCCCCTGCACCTCCTGCTGCAGGAGCACTACGAGGGCCTGTCGAAATACGCCGACACTATCGCGGAGCGGCTCCTGGCTGTCGGCGCCTCGGCGGACGGGCGGCCCAACACCATCGTGAAGACCTCCGGTGTGCCGGAGATCCCCGGCGGCTTCCTCGACGATGCCCAGATCCTGGTGTGGTTTACCAACGCCTACAAGCGGGTCGGCGAGGAGGTGAATACCGCCATCAAGGCCACCGAGAAGGTCGATCCCACCACCTCGAACCTGTTGCAGGAGGTTGAGCACGGGGTCGCCAAGTACCAGTGGCAGATGCGGGCCCAGCTCCAGCGCACGGGCACGGACCCGAATACCGGCTGGGATCTCAACAACAACAAGCCCGTCGAACTTCCGTCCCATGCCCCGGCGGGCAGCCCGAACCAGCGCTGACAAACAGGCAGCCCGGTCCTGCAAGCCAGGACCGGGCTGCCGTTCGTCACCGAACGCCTAAGCTAGGACGGCCCCATCCATGCGTGCCTTCATCGACCTGACCGAGCGCGAGTTGCTCGCCCTGGCGATCGCCAGCGAGGAGGAGGACGGCCGCATCTACGCCGACTTCGCCCATGAACTGCGAAGCGATTACCCCGACGGTGCCCAGATGTTCAGCGACATGGCCGATAAGGAGAACGAGCATCGCCGCAAACTGATTGACCTGTTCCAGTCCCGCTTCGACGCGCACATCCCGCTCGTGCGACGCCAGGACGTGCGGGGCTGGGTGCAGCGCAAGCCTGTCTGGCAGGTCCGCGCTCAAGGTATCGAGGCCGTGCGCCGCCACGTGCAGCAAATGGAGCACGACGCCGCGCGCTTCTATCAGCAGGCGGCAGCCCGCGCCTCGGATGCCGGCATACGCAAACTGCTCGGTGACTTGGCCGCCGATGAGCTGCAGCACGAGCGAGCGGCCGAGGAGATCCAGCAAAAGCGCCTGCCCGGCGAAGTTCGGACGTCCGAGGATGAGGGCGCGCAACGCCGCTTCGTTCTGCAGGTGATCCAGCCCGGCCTTGTCGGTCTAATGGATGGCTCGGTCTCGACGCTCGCGCCGGTCTTTGCGGCGGCCTTCGCTACGCGTGACCCCTGGAACGCCTTCTTGGTCGGCTTAGCGGCTTCGCTAGGGGCGGGCATCAGTATGGGGTTTGCCGAGGCGCTGGCCGACGACGGCAAGCTGTCCGGTCGGGGCACTCCGCTGCTACGAGGTTTGGTGTGCGGCCTGATGACGATCGCTGGCGGCATCGGTCACACGCTGCCCTACCTCATCAACGATTTCGTGATGGCCACCATCGCCGCAGGCGTCGTCGTGGTCATCGAGCTGTTGGCCATCGCCTGGGTGCAGTGGCGGTTCATGGAGACGCCGCCCTTCGCGGCTGCGGCCAAGGTCATGCTGGGAGGAACCCTGGTGCTCGCCACCGGCATCCTCATCGGCAACGCGTGAGGTTTCGCCATGCAACCTGTGAACCCTCGTGCGGACCGCTACGATGCCGTCACCATCGCGTTCCACTGGGCGACGGCTGTGTTGGTCGTGGCTCAGTGGATCGGGGCTCAGGTCATCGACCTGTTCCCGGCTGGTTCTCCCCGCGTCGACGCGCGCTCGGTGCACATCACCGGAGGATTGCTCCTGGCCGTGCTGTTCGTGATGAGGCTCGCTTGGCGCGCCACACGCGGGCGTCGCTTGCCGCTGGCGGATACCGGCGCCCTCAACCTGCTCGCAAAGGGCACGCACTGGGGACTCTATGCCCTGCTCGTGATGATGGTGCTCGTGGGCATGTTTCTCGTCTGGGTGCGCGGCGACAGCCTCTTCAACCTAGTCAGCATCCCCGCTTACGACCCTGGAAACCGCGTCCTGACCCACCAGGTGCAGGAACTGCACGGGACCATCGGCTGGATGATCTTGGCGCTGGCGGGCTTGCACGCCGCAGCGGCGCTGATTCACCGCTACGTCTGGAGAGACGCCGTGCTCGGTCGCATGCTGCCGGGAATTTGGGCTCGCCGTCCGACGCCCGTCCTTTCCGCGGCCGGTGCGAAATCTCAACCCGCGAGTCTTGCGACGGGCGCAGCGTCACAGGCCGGCCGAACGCCGCAGCGCCAGCCGTAGGACCGCTGACGCGAGCAGGAGAAGCCCGCCTCCCTTTGCCGACGCCGATGCAGGCTTAGCCCGAAACCGGAGATCCGAATGGCTGCCGATCCAAACGCCCACAAGCTCGTACTCGCTCACATTGGTGACGCGAAGATCCTGCGCGGCCCAGGTGGTGAGACCCATCAAGTCGCCGGTGGTGACGTTCCGTTCCTGACCACGCAGCAGGGCGTTCCCGTTGCCGACGATCAGAACTCCCTGAAGGTCGGCGCCCGCGGCCCAACTCTGCTGGAGGATTTTCACTTTCGCGAGAAGCTCTTCCATTTCGACCACGAGCGCATTCCGGAGCGCGTCGTGCATGCTCGGGGCTTTGGCGCACACGGCTACTTCGAGACCACCGAGGCGCTGTCTGAGATCACGCGTGCCGATCTCTTCCAGCGTGTCAGCGAGCGTACACCTGTCTTCGTGCGCTTCTCCACGGTCGCCGGCAACAAGGGATCCTCCGACCTTGCGCGTGACGTGCGCGGCTTTGCCGTCAAGTTTTACACCAAGGAAGGCAATTGGGATCTCGTCGGCAACAACATCCCGGTCTTCTTCATCCAGGACGCGATCAAGTTCCCCGACATGGTGCATGCCGCCAAGCAGGAGCCGGACCGCGGCTTTCCGCAGGCACAGACGGCGCATGATAACTTTTGGGATTTCATCTCCTTGAGCCCGGAGGCCATGCATATGGCTCTCTGGATCATGTCCGACCGGACGATCCCGCGCTCCTTCCGCTTCATGGAAGGATTCGGGGTCCATACCTTCCAGCTGGTGAACGGGACGGGAAAATCCACGTTCGTCAAGTTCCACTGGAAACCGAAACTCGGCCTGCAGTCGGTGGTCTGGAATGAGGCCGTGAAAGTAAATGGAGCAGATCCCGACTATCACCGCCGTGATCTGTGGAATGCGATTGAGGCCGGTGATTTTCCCGAATGGGAGCTCGGCCTTCAGCTCTTCGACGAGGATTTCGCCGAGTCGTTCGCCTTCGATGTCCTCGATGCCACGAAGCTCATTCCGGAGGAGCTCGTGCCGATCCAGCGCGTCGGACGGCTCGTCCTCGATCGAAACGTGGACAACTTCTTCGCCGAGACTGAGCAGGTGGCGTTCTGCACGCAGAACATCGTGCCCGGCATCGATTTCACCAACGACCCGCTCCTACAGGGGCGTAACTTTTCTTATCTTGACACGCAGGTGAAGCGGCTTGGTGGCCCGAACTTCACGCACATCCCGATCAATGCGCCCAAGTGCCCGTTCCACACGTTCCAGCAGGATGGTCAAATGGCCCTGCACAACCCGAAGGGCCGGGCAAATTACGAGCCGAATTCCTGGGGCGGGACGGCGGGCGGGCCCCGGGAGGCCCCGGATCGCGGCTTCCGCAGCGCTCCGGTCGAGGAGAGTGGCCACAAACTGCGCATCCGGGCCGAGCTGTTTGCCGACCATTACAGCCAGGCGCGGCAGTTCTACGTGAGTCAGACGCTGCCGGAGCAGACCCACATCAAGGATGCATTCGTGTTCGAACTAAGCAAGGTCGAGACACCCGCCATCCGTGCGAGGATGATCTCGCATCTACTGAATGTCGACGAGGAACTGGCCAGGAAGGTTGCCGACGGTCTTGGGCTGAAGACGCTGCCGTCTGCGGCGGAACCGGCGCGTCCGGTTCGAAAGGACCTTCCGGCCTCGCCGGCCCTGAGCATCGTTCAGAACGGACCGACGCACCTCAAGGGACGCAAGGTGGGAGCTCTGGTCACGGACGGGGTCGATGCCGAACTGCTGAAGACCTTGCAGAAGGCTCTCGCGGCGGAGGGCGCAATGCTGGAACTCGTCGCGCCGACCGTCGGCGGAGTAACGGCGAGCGACGGTAGTACCGTTGCAACGCAGCAGAAGATCAACGGCGGTCCTTCGGTTCTGTACGATGCCGTGGCACTTCTACCCTCCGGTGCGGGCGGAACGCTGCTGGCGCAGGAGGCCACAGCGCGAGATTTCGTCAGCGATGCCTTCGCGCACGCCAAGTTCATCGCTTGGGTAGAGACCGCACAGCCGCTCTTCGAGAAGGCGGGTGTCACCGAGCTGGATGACGGTTGCATCGAGTTGAAAAGTCCCAGCGACATCACGGCGTTCGTTCTGCGGTGTGGCAGCCTGCGGTACTGGGAACGCGAGCCGGCGGTGCATGCCGGCTGTCCGTGACATCGGCAGCACGCCCATCGGCAGCAGACCGTCGGCCCCTCCGAACCGGTCCCGTCCGCTCGTGAGACCATGGCTAGCGAGGGCCATAGCTGGGACCGCGAGACACCTGCCCGAACGACCTTCGAAAATTTGGCTACGGATGGAAACGCGAACGGGAGCACCGTAGGGTCGGACATGGCGGGCGTGGCGGGCTCGATCTGGTTTGGGGGCTTGGCGTCAGCACCCAATCCCTAAGCCCTATCAATGCCTTACGCTACGCTCGCCACCCAAGGTCCACTGCCCTCGTGAATAAGACGGGTTAGAACGACTCCAGTCTGCTCCGGAATGCGCTCAAGCTCCGCCGTGCTTGCTCACGAAGAACACAGCACGTGACCGGGGTGCACCTTGTTTGACCGGTCTGACGGTGGGGTGGAGCAATGCACTTCGGCTGAGCATCTCTCGGACAAGAGCATGCGCAGGCCGGAGTGCGGACGAATGGTGTTACAGCCTACCTTATGCCAGCCCGACGCCGCCGGGCGACACGTTCGCTCGGACCCGACGATCAAGCGACCGCGAAGGCCCGGGCCGGTAGGCGCGACATATTCGGGGAGGCGGCAACCATGCCGGCGATCTCGACCCGCAATGCATTCTTGCCCGATGCCTTCACCGCGTACATGACATGGTCGGCTGCCTTTAGCGCAAAGACCCAGTCGTGACGGCGTTCCGGTTGCAGGACCAGCGCACCGATGCTGGCCGTCGCAGGAACGGTCGCGGACCGGAGGTCATCCGTCAATCGCCGGTGCACGGCCTCAATCCTGGACCGCGCGGCCTCCACCGTATCGGCTTCCAGCAGCAGCACGAACTCGTCGCCACCCAGCCGCCCAAGTCGTTCCCGGCCGTCGAGAGACACTGCGGCGATTTCAGCGAACGCTCTCAGCACCGCGTCGCCTGCGGCATGCCCGCCCGTGTCGTTGACGACCTTGAAGTCGTCGATGTCAGCGAGCGCCAGTACGGTGACGCGTTGATCGCACGGCTCGGCCTCCAGAATCGCCCGCGCATGCTCCTCGAAGGCCGCCCTGTTCAGCGCACCCGTCAGTCCGTCGTGCCGGGCCGCGGTCCGCTCGCGGTCGTATGCCGAGCGCAGGGTGCAGACGGCCCAGACGACGAACGCGTTCGTGCCCAGGCACGGGATGCCTCGGAGGACCGCAAGGACCGGCGGTAGCCCCGCGTCGCCGGCGTGCGGCGTGGACACGTTCAGCAGCGCCGCGGCGAGCGCAACGCTGCAGGCCTCGCGCGGACCGAGCCGCCAGCCCGCGAGGGTAATGAGCGGGATGAAGAGCGCCGCCATCCCCGCCTCCGGGACGACTCGGTCGGCGGCGGCGAGGATCAAGCAGGCCGCAACCAGCGCGGCCCACGTCCCTACCTTCCGCCACGCTTGGGGCGTGTCGAGCGGATCTCGTGTTGTCGCTTCTCTGCAGGGCATGGTTGCCGCTCCCGCTGGATCATCCTTGGCGGCACCCGCCATCGCGACACGACGATCGGAGCGAAATCTTAACGTAATCCTGGGCGCATCGGCCGAACGGCCCGGACCCGTGCCTTTTACCTGGCCTTTCGGATCCTCGCGCCGATCCGGCCTGGAGGCCGCCCGCGACCGCCGTCCCGATTCCGGCCCGTGTTCGGGATCTCGCCTTGATCACCCGCCGGAACGGGCACGTCTCCGGCCGCGCTTGTTCGTCGGCGGGCGGCGAGCGGCTGGGCGAATGGTCGTCAAACCGTGGTGCACCAACGCAGCGATGGAACGAAAGCCACGGCGTCGCTCAGGACGGATTTTGGAGCTATCCGACCGCTGACCGGCATGGTTCGCCGTTACGACTGGGCTTCGCGCTGCGAACACTGCCGGATCGCGGCGCCAGCCGGACACTTGGAACCGCCACTGCCATCGGCTGGCTGCGCGCGAGTGGGCCAAGGGCGGTTTCGTCACCGGACGGGCCCGTGACGGGCAAGCGCTTCGGCGCCTACGTGTCAGAGACACTGGTTCCGGCCCTGAGGCCCGGTGACACGCTCATCCTGGACAACCTCGGCGCTCACAAGGTCGCGGGCGTGCGCGAGGCCATCGAGGCAGCCAAAGCCTGGCTCCTGTACTCCCGCCATAATCGCCTGAGTTCAAACCGATTGAATGTACACGCGCGAAACCGGAAGCGCTCCTGCGCAGCGCGGCGGCCCGCACCGACGGCGATCTCTGTGAGACAATCCACAAAGTCTTCGCTTCCAGGCGGAGAAGTACCGCAACCACTTCACGGCTGCCGTCACCGAGGATCATGCTTGTTCTTCCGGCTGATCGGGCCCTGCAGGTTCGGGCGCCTACGGCATTGCGGTGTCGCTGATGATGACGATCAACACCGTCTTGGCAAGGCTGATCGCCCTGCGCTGGAGCTTGAACCCATTGTTCGTAATGGCATGCAATGGCTTGTTTCCGATTGCAAACCAAACCTTCTTCAGCGCTAACACCCTGAAGCTATTCGAAGGCGGCCGGTTACCGCTGCCGGTGGCGGCAGGGGTGGCGTGCCTGATGCTGACCAGCCGGCACCCCACGTAGCCCCTGGTGGCGACCCGGGCCAACTACCGGCCTGGTACAGTGGTCCGCGAGGTTGTGGAAGAGCGTAGCGGTTATCATGGGCCACGACGGTTCGGGCATCCCCCGGTGGGCTATGACTACGGTCCGGTTTCATACCCCTACGCCTGACGTCGAGCAGTCGACTTTCCGGGTGTCGACGACTCGTTACCTCCCGTGCCTTGAGGCCGGTTCAGGATCCACGCCGCCCTGTGGCGACCCCCTGTCGGTTGCCCGGCACCCGCGGAGCCAGCCCGAAATCCACCCTGTCACCCAGAACGCGGCGACCGGACATGATCCGCTGTAACGTTTGGCTGTCGGCCCCCCCCAGGCGGGCCTCGTCCTCCATGCGGCGCAGCCGCTCCACCATCAGGCCTACGGCTGCCCCGGAGACGTCTGCCTCTTCGGCCAGGGTCAGCACCAGCCACGTGATCTCGTCGTCCGCATTCTCGGTCATGCGCATAACACGGGTTGAGGGAAAGGGCCGGCTGGCGGCCGGTGGCAGATAGGCATCGACGTCGCGGACCGCAGCGGGGCCACCCGGCAAGCCTGTGCGGCCAGATGCCCGGCCCGGTGGGGGGAACTCTGACCGCGGGCGAACCTGGCCCTATGCTGCGTCCAAGGCCTACGCGGCGGACGTCTCCGCCAAGCCGAGGGACTCGACGAGGAAGGAGCGGGCACGGCTGACCCGGCTCTTCATGGTGCCGACCTGGCACCCCATCACCTCGGCCGCGGCCTCGTAGGTCATGCCCCGGGCCGCGACCAGCATCAGAGCCTCACGCTGCAACGGGGGCAACCCGCCGAGGTGCTCCCAGACAGCTCTGAGGTCGGAGCCGTGCTCCTGGGCGGCTGGCGCCGTCAGCTTCGCCGCCAGGGCACCGTCGGCATCCTCGACCTCGCGCCTGCGCTTGCGGCACTCCGTGTAGAAATGGTTGCGCAAGATGGTGCACAGCCAAGCCATCAGGTTCGTGCCGGACTGGAACCGGTGCTGGTTGGCCCACGCCTTCATCAGCGTCTCCTGCACGAGGTCCTCCGCCTGCGTCGCGTCGACCCCGAGCGATAGTGCGAAGGCCCGCAAGCCCGGAACGGCGTTCATGAGCCCGTCCCGGAAGGCGGCTCCGGCAGCCGCCGCCTCGCGCGAGAGGGCGCCGTCCAGAAGGGAAAGCAGGTCGAGCACGCGGCCCGGGAGGTCGCCCGCTTCGAAGCCGGCGTAGGCTGCCCGCAACTCGGCGCCGATGTGGTCGCGCACCGACGCAGGCAAACTGCGAGCCGACCTCGCAGACGCGCCGACTTCGCCCGCGACGGGCCGGTGACAGTGTTTCCAGGAACGCATCGAAGAGCCCTCTCCTGACGCCTGCCGGCCTTTCTCGGAGCCGGCAATCGAGCCGAGACCTTCTGGCAACGCGTCGTTGAACGGAGACTGAGGCCGCCGTTCAGGTCAGCAACCGGCCGGGCATCACGGACACGGCGCCGCGGGGATGGCGGCGCCCCCGGCTTCCGGCACGGCCGTCCCGCCGACCGGGAAGGTGATGACGCAGAACAGGCCGGCGGCTGCGAAGTTGAGCTTGATCTCGCCCCCCAGTTCCTGCGCGAGGCCACGCTGTACCAGCCGCGAGCCGACCCCCCGTGTCGGCGGCGTGACGGGCGGGCCGCCGTTCTCGGCCAACTCGATCAGCAGGTGCGGCGCGCCCTCGATCCGCACCATCCTCCAGCGTACGGAGAGGCGCCCCTCCGGAACAGACGGCGCGCCATAAACCCCGTAGACGCCGAATTCGGCCGCGTGCACAAGCCGGAACACGACCACGAGCGTTGCGTCCCCCTTGACCCGAGCCGGCAGCCTGCCGGGATCGGCCCGCCGCGCGGCATGGGCGTGGTACGTCGACGGGGCGAACGGCAGCACCCTGAAGATCGGCTCGACCCCGTGGAGCGCACCTTGATCGTCGATGAAGGCGATCATCGCGTGGACTGGCGGTCGAGCTTCGAATGGGCAAAATATGCCGATGCCCTCCTCATGATCTCCGTTGCTTGCCGGAGTTCACGCACCTCCCGCTCCAGCACCTTGATCCGCTCGCGCTCTTCGCTCGTGGGACCGGCCCGGTTTGGTCCCGCTCGGCTTGCCGGATCCAGTTGCGCAGCGTCTCACCTGAGCAGCTGATCTTGGCGGCAATCTACTGGATCGCAAACCATCGCGAGCCGTGCTCGCTCCCGTGCTCCCGCACCAGCCGGACGGTCCGCTCGCGAAGCTGGAGGGAGAAGGGTGGGGTTATGCTTCGTCATGGCTATGGGCCCCACGACGGTCGGCGTGCTCGATCTGGGCGCGGACCGCTTCGGCCTCGGGATTTGCGACCCCCGCTGCGAGCATCCCGCGCCGGGCAAGGTCCGGGCCGCCCGCCAGCGCGCGCAAGTGCGCGGGCCACGACGGGCCACCGCGGTCGAACAGCGCCGTCCGAACGACGCTTCCATGCCCCGTCGTCGTCTCGTGATTATCACGTCCTCACGAAGCGGATCCGGCCGATCCCCCGTTGTGCCCTCCCTCGCTGAGGAAGCCGACCAGATCGGTCATCGCCGGATAGGCCGCCCGGCAAATCAGGGTCGTGGCTCGGCGCTCCTGAACGACCAGTCCGGTACCGATAAGACGGTGCAGATGATGGGAGAGCGTCGAGGCCGGCACGTCGACGCGCTGCTGGAGGGCACCGACCGGCAGACCGTCATGGCCCGCCCGGACGAGCGTACGGTACACCTTTAGGCGGGTCAGATTGCCGAGCGCCTCCAATTGTCGTGCCGCTAGTTCGAGCTCCATGGAAGCACCATGAAGACGCGGGACGGGGTGCGCAACCCTTATTTCTATATATCTAGAACTATCGCCGCGGCATGGGCGTCCGACCGCGCGCGCCGACGCAGGGAGGTGCCGCTCCCTCGCGACCGGCCGCTGCGCCCCTGCATGCTCGGGAGCCCGACCCCATCAGCGCGGCGCGGCGCCGTGGGGCAGCGGATGCATCGGCACCGGCGCCGAGATCGGTCGCGAGGCGGGCGACCACGGTGACCGGCTCCATCCTCCGGCACGCCCGGCGGACCCGGACCGCCTCCGGTGCCTCCGCCTGCCGGGCGTCCGGCCGCGGCGCGGCATCCCCGATGCGGCGTCGCTTCGTCCCTCCCGGAGATAGTTTGGGCGGCTCGACCGACCGCTTTCCGACCATGGCGCAGCCCCCATGTCCCGGCTTGCCGATCATGCCGAGGGGGCGCCGCCCGTAACTCGTCACGCATACCGATACCCGCCACGCGTTCGCCGAGAAGCCGCGTCCGAGACGATTTCCGAGCCTCCGGGCGCCGGTCCTTCGTCGTGCGCCGGCTCCCGCTGCGACGCGGAAGCCGGTTCGTGCCGGCTCGCATCCCCCGGGCGCCCTTGCCGAGGCCGCCCGCGAAGCGGTCACGCGTCGTCCGGCTCGTCGCCGCGGTACGGCGACAGGCCGACCAGGACGCACGGGTCCAAGTCCCAGTCGTCGAAACCGGGGTCGAGCAGGCCGACCCCGTCCTCCGATAAGGCGTAGAACGCCTCGTAGGGGTTCGCGTCCCGGTGCGGGGGCGCTGTCGGCGCCCGGTCGCGGGAGAGGTCGCCCTGAGCGATCCTCGCGCGCGGGGAGCCCGCCCCGGCGCGCACCCGGCGAGCGCTTGCGGAGCGCCTGGGACGAGCGGTCCCGGGCGGGGCGACGCGCGGCCGGGGTGCCGGCGAGAGGCGGTTCGGTTTCGTGCGGTTGATCATCGCTCTGGTCCTTTCCGTCAGGCGCGAAGGCGGGCGGGTTGCGTTGCGCGGGGGCGAGCGGTCGCCACCGGCGTCGGGCGGGCGTTGCGGACGCGGTCGCCGGCGGCCTCGGCGGTGCCGACGGTCGCGTCCCGGAGAACCGGGTCGCCCAGGGCGGCGGCGCAGTCGAGGAGCCGCTCGTGCAGGGCACGGTCCCGGGCCGGGGGGAGCGGCGACATGAGCGCGGCTAGGTCACCCGCCTCGAAGCGCTCGGCGTCCGGATCCGCCGAGACGGCGAGGAGGGTGGCGGCGAGCGCGACCGCCGCGTACCGCATGCCGCCGCCGAGGTCCCCCGCGAGCAGCCGCATCTGTTCCAGCGGCGAGAGCCTCGGCAGCCGGAGCGGCAGGACGCGCGGGGCGATCCGCCAGGCCGGCTGGCCGAGCCCGCTGTCGCAGCGAAGGTGCCACGCCCCCGACGCGGTCGCGTGCAGGGCCTGGACCGCGGTCAGCCGGCACGCCGTGGCCACGACGCGCAGGTGCCCGGGTCCGCCCGGACCGCCCTCGCGAAGCAGGTCCGTCGGCAGGACGGCGATCACGTCGCCTTCCGACCGTGCCGCCAGCCCCGACAGGACGGCCGCCGCGTCGCCGGGATCGGGACGGAGCAGGTCGAACGAACCCGAAAGGCGTGCCAGGCCACAGGCCTGGGCGCCGTTGGCGCCGACGGCGACGACGGTCGGACGGGTGCCGGCGGCGGTCAGGCCGCCGGCCACCAGCGCTGCGGCCAGCAGGCCGGTGCGGTCGTTGGAATGGATGGTCGCGATCACGGCGTCCTCCTTTGGGCCGATGCATCGAGGGAATCTTGCCATCTATATTTCCATAAGTCTAGAAATATAGAAATCACTGGTTATCGGATCCCTGGTCGCTCCCGGCGCACTGTCTATCGCGCCTCACGTGGTCCCGCGTCCGTGCCGACCGCCGTCGGCGTCCCGCCCTGCTCGGGGCCGGGCCGCGGGCCCGGCCCCTTGTGGCGTCCGTCAGCGCCCGCGAGATCCGCACCCGTCGATTCCTGAACGGCCTGAGGTGTGGTCCCCTCGTGCGACGCGGCCGCCGGCTCATCCCGGCATCGGTGCTGAACCGGCGACCGTCGCGCCGAACCGGCGATCACGGCGGTCGGTCAAGGCCGGCACTCAGGGGCGCAGCGGGTCATCTGCGCGACGACGGCATGGGGCGTGGGGATCCAAGCACAGGCCGGCTTCGACCGCAGGTAGCCGCTCGGGTCGCCGGGCGCGGTTCGGACGTGTCAAACGGTGCCCCTTGCCGGTCGCGGGAAGCGTACCTCCGGCACCGTGACGCCGGTCCACCTCGCGCGTATGCGTAAGTAATTCTGGGCGCCCAAGACTATACGCCACGCCGCCGTTAACCATCCCGAAAATATGGGTCTTGATAATAATCAAATTATGCTGTTCATTCCCGCTCTTTTGCCTTAAGATTTACGGATCAATCACAACGTGTCCGACGTCGCGCGCCCGGTGGCCATTCCTGTCTCTTATACACATCTCCGAGCCCACGAGACAAGAGGCAATCT
>CAXDNE010000130.1:0-19295 GCA_963990595.1 uncultured Methylobacterium sp. | reverse complement strand
GGTCGGGGCGGGCGAAGCGCCGTCGACCGGCACGGAGGGGGATCATCCGCGCCTAGTGCTCGGCGCGGTGTTCGCGACCGTCGCCTACCTTTTCGTGCTCGAGTACCTTGGCTTCGCGATCAGCACCTTCCTCTACGCCGCCTGCCTGATGGCGCTCGGCGGCACGCGTCGGCCCGGCCTCGTGCTCGCCGTGTCAACCGCGATCACGCTGTTCTTCTGCTTCGTGTTCATGAAGGTGATCTTCGTCGCGCTGCCGGTTGGGCAGGAGCCGTTCTCGAAAGTCTCGTTCTGCCTGATGTCTATGCTTGGGATCCGGTGAAGGGGCGCCGATGGACACGCTTCACCTGCTCGCCCAAGGCTTCGCGGCGATCCTGAAATGGAACGACCTGCTGGCACTCTTCGTCGGCCTCGTCATCGGCATGGCGGTGTCGATCATGCCGGGGCTCGGCCTCGTCATGGGCGTCGTACTCGCGCTTCCCTTCACCTACTCGATGGGTCTTGAGGAATCGATCATCCTCCTGACTGCGATCTACATGGCCGGCACCTACGCCGGCTGCTTCACCACCATACTCTATCGCATCCCCGGCGAGCCGATGGACGTACCGCTGCTGTGGGACGGATGGAGCATGACCCAGCGCGGCGAGGCCGCCAAGGCGCTCGGCTGGGCGCTGGTGGCGGCGCTCACCGGCGGCCTCGTATCCTCAGTCGTCATGGTGGGGATGGCGGTGCCGCTGTCGAAGTTTGCGTTGAGTTTCGGCGCGCCGGAATACTTCGCCGCAGTCTTCTTCGGCTTGACGACGGTCGTGGCGCTGGCCGGCAAGTCGCTCCCAAACGCGCTCATCAGCATGTGCCTCGGCCTCTTGGTCTCGACGGTGGGCATCGACGGCACCTACGGGTCGGAACGCTTCACCTTCGGCTCTTCCGTGCTCATCAACGGAATCCCGTTCGTGATGGTGCTGGTCGGGATGTACGGGTTTGGCGAAATCCTGGCCAAGATCGGCCACGGCTCGACGATCCACGTCAAACCGTGCGCGAACAGCGTCAAGACGAAGTTTCCGACGCGTCATGAGCTTTGGGAGCTGAGGGCCACCTTCGTGCGCTCGACGCTGCTCGGCACGCTGCTCGGGGTGATCCCGGGGGCGGGCGCGACGATCTCATCCTTCGTGTCGTATGGCATCGAGAAGCAGTACGGAAAGCGCGGCGATCGTCTCGGTACCGGCATCCCGGAAGGGATCGTCGCACCCCAGATCGCCTCGACCGCCTCAGTCGCCGGCCACATCGTCCCGCTCATGACGCTTGGCCTGCCGGGCAGCGGCGCCACAGCGGTCATCCTCGCGGCGTTCCTGCTGCATGGCGTGCAGCCGGGGCCGTTCCTGTTCCAGAACCCGGCCTCGACACTCGTCGTCTACACCATCCTCGCCTCGATGTTCGCGGCGGTGGTCGGCATGTGCCTGCTCGGCTTCCTCTGGATCCGCGTCGTGATCCGGGTGCTCATGATCCCGCAGGGCGTTCTTGCGGCGATCGTCGTGATGTTCGCCCTGGTCGGGGCATTCGCCGACCGCAACAGCTTGTCGGACGTGTGGATCGTGGTCGTGTTCGGCGCGCTCGCCTGGACCCTCGATCGCTTCAAGATTCCGGTGTCGCCGATGGTGCTCGGAGCGATCCTCGGGCCCATGGCCGAGGACTCGTTCACGCGCAGCATGATCACCTTTCACAACGACTGGACGATCTTCTTCCGGCAGCCGATCAGCGGGACGTTGATGGCGCTGGCTCTGCTGTCCCTCGCCTTCCCAATGCTGCGCCATGGCCTCGCCCGGCTACGCCGAACCGAAATTGCCCAGCCGAACGAGGCGGCCAGTCCTGCGCGATGACTTGGAGCTCCATCGCCAGGGTGGGCACCACCCCGGCGATGGATGAGCACTAGATCTGGCCGCATAAACCTTGCCGCCAGCCCCCGCGCGCCCGCACGGCTGCGAGCTTGACGCTGACGCGGACGTAGTCGGGATCCTTGTCGCAGCGCGTGATGACGGCCCGAAAGTAGTTAATCTCGCTGAAGAAGCGCACGAACAAATTGCGGTACTTGTCTAGGAATGGGCTGAATGCCAGCGGCTGTTTGCGGTGGCGCGCCGACTTCACGTTCGCCCACGCGCCCCGCTCGGCCTTCCGGGTTCGCAGCGCGTCGCTGTCGACGGCCCGGTCGCCCGCCAGGATCTGACCGTCATCTAGCCTGAACAGCAGGTCGGTCGCGGAGCGCTCGTCATGCGCTTGGTTATCCGTGATCTTGAGTGCAGCAGGAGAGCCCTCGGCATCCACCAGTGCGTGGGCCTTGCTCGTCAGGCCGCCGCGCGAGCGACCCAAGCCACCGGATCTGCCATCCTTTCCTAGTCGCATGCAGCGTGCTGGTGCACCCGCACGCTGGTGGCATCAATCATCTGCAGATCGCGGTCGTAAGCCTTCAACGGCCCCGGAAGCCAATCCCAGATTTCCCGCTTGCGCTGTCGCCGGAAGCGGTTGCCTCAGGTCGTGTGGGGCCGGGAGCGCGCCGGGAGGCCGGCCCAAGGTGCACCTGTACGCAGCCGTCAGAAGATGCCTCCAAGCACGCGCCGGTCCTGACACGCTCCCTGCCGCGCACATCCGTCGGCAGGACCAACTCGATCAGCGCACATTCCGCATCTCTCAGGTCAAACCGCGCCATCCAGATCCCTCCACGTCCAGAGGGCTAACGATGCCGCGGCTCGACCGTGCCAGTCGTTGTGGGCTCGCAGCGTGGGACGTCTGACGGAGGCACGCCGGACAGCTTCACCTCGGTCTCCGCGTCGAAGCAGCGGAAATCTCGGCTGGGTCTCCTCCGCCGCGCACGCACGTCTCGTGGCGCGACATCATGCCGGAAAAGTGAAAAACGGAACTTGATGTTCAGCTTTTCGAAGATTAGGGTTCAATTCATGGGACGAGGCGCGCCGTAGGGGTTTCCGCATGACGGTCATCGACACCGACGTCCACGAGAGCTTCGCCAGCATCAAGGATCTTGTCCCCTACCTCTCGGAACCCTATCGGAGCTGGATCGCGACCGGCGCGTGGCGCGGCTTCAGCCAGCCCTTCGCCTATACGTCGCCAGGCAACGGGAACCGCGCGGACGTGCGCAGCGCTGACGGCTCGGCGTCGGTCTCGGATTTCGGGCTAATGCGCGACCAGTTGCTCGACGCATACGGCCTGAGCTACGCGGTGCTGACGGGCTACTTCTACCCGACGGGGCTCAAGCTCCAGTACGGCCTCGCGACTGCACTCGCGTCTGCCTATAACGACTACGTCGCCGAGCACTGGCTAGCGAAGGATCCGCGCTTCCTGGGCAGCGTGCAGATCAACGCCCGTGATCCGGAGGCAGCCGCCCGCGAGGTCGACCGGATGGCCGCCCACCCGCAGATCCGCCAAGTGCTGCTGCCGGTCGTCGACGACATCGCCTACGGTCACCCAATGTACCGGCCGATCTTCGCCGCCGCCGAGCGCAACGGGCTGATGATCGCCTTCCACCACACGACGTTCGCGCAAGGCCCTTACGGCATGGGCCTCCACTACATGGAGCGCCACGCGCTGATCCCGATCTCGCTGATGCCGCAGGTGATCAGTCTCGTCGCGAACGGAGTATTCGACGGCTTCCCCAACCTCCGGTTCATGATCTTGGAAGGCGGCTTCAGCTGGCTGCCGCACGTCATGTGGCGGCTCGACCGGGAGTACCGGCAGGGCCGTATCGAGGTGCCGTGGATCAAGAAGCTGCCGAGCCAGCACATCCGCGAGCGGCTGCGGCTCTCCACCCAGCCGACCGAGGATATCTCGGCAGACCAGTGGGGCAAGCTGATCGACCTGATGGGCACCGACGAGATCCTGGTGTTCTCGACCGACTACCCGCACTTTGACTTCGACGATCCGAACGCCGCGATCCCGCGCGCGCTTCCGGCCGATCTGCGGGAGAAGATCCTCTGGAAGAACGCCGCCGCCTTCTACGAACTCGACGCTCCGCGCGAGCAGCCGCTGCGCGCGGCGGAGTAGGCCTATGGCGCGCCACACCGTCTGCAAAGCGGCCGAGGTCGAGGGCGGCAAGCTCACTGAGGTCATCGTCGGACGCTCACCAGTCGTGCTGTCACGCCTGCCCTCGGGCGAGATCCGCGCGGTCGGCGGCCGCTGCCCGCATCAGGGCGCGGCGCTCCGGCACGGCTGCGTCACCGGCACGACCGACGCGGGCGAGCCGAATCGGTTGAGCTACGGCCGCGAGGGCGAGATCCTGCGCTGTCCGTGGCACGGCTTCGAATTCTCGCTGGTGGACGGCCAGCCAACGGTGGCCGGAAGCGGCCCGGGGCAGATGAGGCTCCGCGTCTACGACGTTGAGATCAGCGGCGACGAGGTCGTGGTCGTCACATGATCACTGTATCGGTCTCGGATCGCGCCGGTGCGAGCGCTGCGTATCATGTTCGCCCCGGCGAGCGGTTGCTTCACGCGGGCCTCGCCGCGGGGATCGGCCTGCCTTACGAGTGCGCCACCGGCACTTGCGGGAGCTGCAAGGCGACGGTGCTCGAAGGCAGCGTCCGAACACTCTGGGACGAGGCCCCAGGCCGGCGCGTGTGCCGGCGTCCGGGCGAGTTCCTGATGTGCCAGGCGACCGGCGCGAACCAAGCGCTCGCGCTCGCGATCCCCACTGCGTTCCGCGAGGCCCGCGCGCCAGCGGTTCAAGCTCGGCGGGGCGTAGCGTCCGCGTTCCACCCGCTGACCGGCGAGATCGGCTGCTTCTCCGTGGTCTGCGATGAGCCGGTCGATCATCTGCCCGGGCAGTTCATGCTGCTCTCCGCGCCCGGCGTCGAAGGCGGCCGAGCCTACTCAATGACGGGTCACGCGCCGGGCACGCGCCGGCTCGACTTCCTCGTCCGCCTCAAGCCCGGTGGCGCGCTGTCGCCGGCGCTTTTCGCCGACCGGCTGGCCGAGCACGAGGTCGAGCTGTTCGGGCCGCTTGGCCGCGCCGTGTTGCGCGAGGAGGACGACCGCCCGTTCCTCGCGATCGCCGGCGGATCGGGCCTCGCTGGCGTCCTGTCGATCGTCGAGGCGGCGCTCGCGCGCGGCCTCTTCGCGCGGTCGCCGTCGCGGCTCGTGTTCGGGCTGCGGCGCATGGCCGGAAGCTACATGCTCGACCGCCTGTCTGACGCAGTGCGCCGCTCCGGCGCTGGGCTTCGCTTGACGGTCGCCTTCTCCGACGAGGAGGCCGACGCCGGATTCCGGGCGAACTATCCCGACCTCGGTTTCGCCCACGGCCTCGCGCACGAGGTCGCGCGCCAAGAACTGATGCCGCCCGGCGGCGAGGTGCCGATCTGCTTCATCGCCGGGCCGCCGGCGATGGTCGACGCGGCCATGCGCATGCTCGTCGTGGAGGCGAGGGTTAGCCCTACGGAGATCCGCTATGACCGCTTTGGCTGAGGTCGGTTGGGAGGTGCTCGGCGCGCTCGACGACCTCGACATCGGGGACCGCAGGGAGATAACCCTGGAAAGCGGCAAGCTCGTCTTGGTGATGCGGACCGAAGCGGGCTTCCATGCCTCCTGCGCTGACTGCCCGCACCAGGACACACCCCTCGCCGAGGGCATGCTCGACGGCACGGTACTGACCTGCCCAGTGCATTTCTGGCAGTGGGACGTGACTACCGGCGAGCCGATCGGCGTCGCGGAGCTGCCGCTGGAGATCTTCGAGCTCAGGCAGGAGGGCGGACGCTGGCTGATCCGTTCGCGCGCGTGAGGGCGGTGCAGGTTGCGGCCTTCGGCGGCCCGGACGCACTCGCGCTGACCGAGATCGCAGCGCCGACGGCCGGTCCGGGCGAGGTGCGGATCCGCATCGCGCGCGCCGGCGTGAACTTCATCGACGCGTACATGCGCAGCGGTGTCTACGCGAAGTCTGACACCTACAAGACACCGCTTCCCATGACGATCGGCATGGAGGGCGCCGGCGTCGTGGACGCGGTCGGCGAGGGCGTCTCCGAGTGGAAGGTGGGTGACCGGGTCGCCTACTGCCTTGCGCGCGGCTCCTACGCCGACCTCGCCGTCGTGCCCGCGTGGCGGCTCGTGCCCGTCCCCGACGACGTCGCCTTCGATCAGGCCGCGGCGCTCATGCTGCAGGGCTCGACCGCGCATTACCTGACACACTCGGCCTACTCGCTCCAGGCCGGCGACGTCTGCCTGGTCCACGCCGCCGCGGGCGGCGTCGGGCAGATCCTCGTCCAGCTCGCGAAGCTGCGCGGCGCGACCGTGATCGCCACCGTCGGCAGCGATGAGAAGGCGCGGATCGCGGCCTCGCGAGGGGCCGACCACTGCGTGCTGTACCGAGACGAGGATTTTCGGGCGCGCGTGATGGAGATAACCGGCGGCCGGGGCGTCGACGTCGCCTACGACTCGGTCGGTCGGGATACGATCCACCGCAGCATCCGATCAGTCAGGCGCCGCGGCCTCTGCGTGCTGTTCGGCGCGAGTTCCGGCGTTGTGCCCTCCATCGAGCCGATCGAGCTCGCCGAGGCGGGTTCGGTTTTCTTCACCCGGCCGCATCTCGCGGACTACATCGCCGACGCCGTCGAGATCCGCGCGCGCGCCGCCGACTTGTTCCGCGCTGTGGCAGATGGCCGGCTCGATCCCGTCATCCAGTCAGTGCTGCCACTCGACGAGGCCGCAACCGCGCACCGGCTGCTCGCAGGGCGGGAAACGCGTGGCAAGCTGCTGCTCACAACCGAATAGGCCGCAGGGCCGTCCATCGCGGCGAGAGGGACTTCGTCGGATGGGGCGATGCGCTTGGGGAGGTGTGGATGAAGCTGCTGGGACGCGCGGACTCGTCGAATGTCCGAAAGGTTCTCTGGGGCCTCGAGGAACTGCGGATCGCGTTCGAGCGCGAGGATCGGGGCGGCCCGTTCGGCGGCACAGACACGGAAGAGTACCTGTCGCTCAATCCGACCGGCCTCGTGCCAACATTGATCGACGGGGAGACGGTGGTCTGGGAGTCGAACACCATCCTTCGCTATCTCGGCGAGCGGTCGGGGCCGACGGTCTTCTCCGGGCAGAACGCGGGCGCGCGGGCGCGCATCAGCCGGTGGATGGACTGGCAGCTGAGCGCTCTTAACCCGCCGCTCTCCCAGCTCTTCACCCAGCTCGTGCGAACGCCCATGGAGAGAAGGGATCAGGCGGCCGTCCGATCCGCGCTCGATGCGGCACACGCGCAGCTGGAGATCCTAGCCCGCTCGCTGCGCTCCGACGCCTTCCTGTTCGGCCACGAGGTGACCGCTGCGGACGTCGCGCTCGGCGTCATGCTACACCGCTACTTCTCGCTGGTGTCCGAACCGAAGGCCGGAGCCCAAGTAACCCGCTACCACGAGGCGCTCGCAGCGCGGCCGGGCTTCACGAAGTACGTCGCCATCGGCAAGCCGTAGCTCAGGCTACTGGAGACAGTCGTGACGCTGCATTGGGAACTGGCGATAGCGGGGGGCGGGTTCATCGCGCTCGCCTCGTTCCTACGTGGCCTGACCGGCTTTGGCTTCGCGATCGTCGCCACCCCGCTGCTTGCGCTTGTGCTGCCGCCAGCGCTCGCCGTACCCATTGTCATCGCGCTGCAAATCCCCGCCGGCATCCAGACCGGGATGGCCGACTGGGCTAACACAGACAGAAAGGCTGCGCTGGTCTCCTGTCTTGCGGGCGTGCCGGCGATCCTGCCTGGTCTATACGTCGTCTCGACAGTCCCTTCCGAAATCATGCGCATGATCGTCGGCTGCGTCGTCGTGCTTTCAGCCGTGGCACTCTCGTTCGGACTGAAGCTGGATCGCGGACCCAGAACATACGAACTCATGGGTGCCGGCGCACTGAGCGGATTTCTGATGGGCGCTGCCGGTATGGCCGGACCACCGGTGATTATGCTTGTTCTGGCCTCGAACTGGACCGCGGCTAGATCCCGAGCCACTCTCTCACTGGTGTTTTTTCTGCTCGGTTGCGCAAGCTTTCTGCTTGGTTGGTGGCGCGGCGTCGTCACCGGAGAGAGCATATTCCTGACGGCTTTGTACACTCCAGGACTCTTCGCCGGACAAGCGTTCGGCTCGCGGTTGTTTGTGAAGCTTGACCGACGTCGTTATCAGTCAGTATCTCTTAGTACCGTGGCTGCAACGGGATTATTAGTGATCATACGAGGAGTAATGAATCATATTTAGTCCGCAAACAGTATCCAAATACGGTAAAATCGCTAAAATTCCAAAAAGATCTCAGAGTCATGTGGCATGCGCGATGACCGCGGTCAGCCGCGCCGTGGTGGTAACCGCGGCGGCCTAGCCGGTGTGCGCAAGCGCGTTCTCTGACAGGGCCTCGACACCAAAGCTCGCCCGTTGCCGTTGTGCGGTAGCCTAGAACCGAGCGAGGCCCTGCCGCCTCGGTGAGCCACGACGGACCGGCGGCGCCCCCAACCCGATTCCTTCGCCCAAGACCGGCAGACCTCTTCTCCATCGCTCTGAGCGGTGTTCCTAAGAACGGCGCTGCTAGGGGTTGTCGCACTTCCGAGACGCAGCTCTGGGCCGCCGTATTAGGGCCAAGCTCTTGCCTTGTGTCGTCTGCACCTCAATCCGGCGCAGCTATAGCACGATCTGTTCTGCGCCCGGCCATTGTCTTCGGTTCATCTCCAGCTCCTCTGGTCGGCCTGATCCTTTCAATCAGTCCGACCAGAGCCAGCCGGTCAGGTCAAGGCTCGGCGTCGCCCGTCGGGATCCCCCCAAAGGGCAGCCAGCCGGCGCCGGCAAGCGTGCCGCCGTCGCACACGATCGTTTGACCCGTCACCGCGCTCGCGGCGGGCGACAGAAGAAACCAGATAACCTCCGCGATCTCCTCGGGCCGCAGTAGGCGCGCCTGGGGCGAGGCGGAGACGATGGGAGCGAGATCGCGCCGGCCCTCCGCCCGTGCGCGGGTCAGAAACGGCGTCTCCGTCCAGCCCGGCGCCACAGCATTGACGCGCACGTCGCAACGGGCCCACTGGACGGCGAGCGACTTCGTCAGGTTGACGGTCGCCGCCTTGGCGGCGCCGTAGGCGAGAACGGGACCTGGGTTGAAGCCGACGACGGAGGCGGTCGTAACGATGGATCCGCCTTCCCCGGACCGGGCGATGGCACCGCCGATCACCTTGCAGGCCACGAAGGTGCCGGTCAGGTGAACGTCAAGGATGCGCCGCCAATGATCGACTGGGGTCATTTCGATCGGAGTCGGCAGATCGGGCTGACCAGCACAGCAGACGAGGCCTTCGACCGGCGGCATGCCCTCGGTCACCTGTTCGAGGGCGGCCTCGACCGAGGTCTCGTCGGAGACATCGCAACCGGCGAATGAGCAGCGGCCGCCGAGTTCCGCCGCGAAAGCGCCGGCCCGAGCCTCGTCGAGATCCAGGATGCCGACCGGTATGCCGGCAGCGGCTGCCCGGCGCGCCACGGCCGCGCCGATCCCGCTGGCGCCGCCCGTGACGACGATCATCCGGGCCTCTCCGGCCACTTCATGACCCATGGTTCGAACTCCTGATCGACATCGTGGAACCGGTGCAGTCGCATGCCCGCGCGACGTGATCCTCGCGAGTGTGTCGCGCTGGCCGGGGCACGGCCCTATGCATTGTTGACGCCGCCATCGACGTTGATGATCTGACCGGATACGTAGGTCGACAATGGTCCGAGGAGGAAAACGACGACTCCCGCGACTTCTTCAGGGTTGCCGAGCCGTCCGAGAGGGATCTCCCGCAGCATCTCGTCCCTGCGAGCCGCGATGATGTGCGCCGGCATCGCGGTTTCGATCACACCGGGGGCGACTCCATTCACCAACGCTCGAGACCGGAGATTGCGCGCCAGCGCGCGGACGAGCCCGGCAATGCCGCCCTTCGCCATCGAGTAAGCGACGTGACCGAGACTTCCACGCCGATAGGCCTGAGAGCTCGCGAAGACCAAGCGTGCGGGCACGTCGCTCACGAGACGATCCATCATCGCGCAGACGAGATCGAAGGCGTTCGTCATATTGGCGGCGACCGTGCGGTCGTAGACCTCGCGGGCGGCCGGCTCGAGTTCGTGGGGAACGAAGATGCCAGCCATGTGGACGAGGCCGTAGATCTGCCCCTCGAAGCGCGAGAGCGCTTCTTCGCATGCGCTCGGGCTCTCGAGAAGCGAGGGGACGATGACGTGGGGCCCGCCGTCCAGCTGCCTTGCAAGACTCTCGAGACCTGCTTCGTTCGGGTCGATGAGCACCAGCCTGGCACCCCTGCCGGCCGCCATCCGGGCGACCGCCGACCCGATACCGCCCGCGGCCCCGGTGACGACGATGGTACGACCTTCGAAATCGCTCATTGCTGTGTCCCTGGCCTGCGTGGCCCGAACGTCGATTGTGCAAACTTCCGGAGGAGCGGCTGCTTCATGGGCCGGCCGGGCCGGATCGTGTGTCCGGGAAGGCTCGAGGGATATCTTCGCGCCGGGATGAATGCCTCTTCGGTCGCTGTCCCCGTCGCCCATCAGGCGCTCATGACGAACCCTTCGTAGGAGTTCGCGACGACCTGCTCGCAGATCTGAGCATAGTGCGCCATGCCGCCAGCATAGGGCATGAAGGCCCGCGGCTTGCCCGGCACGTTGGCGCCCAGATACCAAGAGCTGTTGGCCATCGGCAGGAGGGTCGCGTTGGCGGCATCGTTCACGTGAGCGCCCCATCTTTCGGCGGCGCCCTCGTCAGGCTCGATGCGACGAAACCCCCGGTCGAGCATGTGCCGGATACATCCGGTGATCCAATCGACATGCTGCTCGATGGCGATGGGCATATTTGTAAGGACTGAAGGACTCCCGGGGCCGGTGATCGTGAACAGATTAGGAAACTTTGGCACCTGCAAACCAAGGTAGCTCCGCGGACCAGCCATCCAGGCATCCTTCAGACGTGTCCCCTCGCGACCGCGGATTTCCATTCCGAGGAGCGGCCCCGTCATGGCATCGAAACCGGTCGCGAAAACGATCATGTCCAGATCATACTCGGCATCTTCAGTCCGTACACCACTCGGCGTGATCTCGACTATGGGTGATTTCTTGACATCGACCAGTTTCACGTTCGCCCGATTGAACATCTCGAAATAATCGGTGTCGATCGGTGGGCGCTTCGACGCGAAGGGATGATCCTTGGGCGCCAGCATCTCGGCCGTGGCAGGGTCCTTGACGATGCTTCTGATCTTGGCCCGGATGAAGTCGGCGGCAGTATCGTTGGCGGCCTTGTTGGTCGTGAGATCTTTGAACGTCGCGCGGAAGCGTAGGCCGCCGCGCTCCCAGGCCGCCTCGTAGCGCGCCAAGCGATCCTCCGGCGAGACATCCAGCGCGCGATCCTCCGACACGTCGAAGGGATGCCCGTTGATCGAGGATCGGGCCTTGTGGCGGATGGCTGGGTAATCCGCCTTGATCTTCGCTAGGTCCTCCGCGCTCATAGCGCCATTGCGCGCCGGTACACTGTAATTGGCCGTCCGCTGGAACACCGTGAGATGGGCGGCCTTCGCCGCGATCACCGGAGCGGCTTGGATCCCGGTGGAACCAGTCCCGATCAGGCCAACCCGCCGGCCCGTGAAATCGACATCCTCATGGGGCCATCGCCCCGTATGATACCAGCGCCCCTCGAAGCGCTCGAGGCCCGGGATCTTCGGCATGTTCGCCGATGACAGGCAGCCGACTGCGGTGATCAGGAATCGGGCGGAGAGGCGCTCTCCGACATCCGTCGTGACATGCCAGCAATCTCGCGCCTCGTCGAACTCGGCGCGCGTGATGAGGGTATCGAGCCGGATGTCCTTGCGAAGATTGAACTTGTCAGCGACGAAATTCAGGTATCTCCGGATCTCGGAATGCTCGGGGTATCGTTCAGTCCAATGCCACTCCTGCTGCAACTCGTCGGAGAATGAGTAGGAGTAGTAATAGCTTTCAGAGTCACAGCGCGCCCCAGGGTATCGGTTCCAGAACCAGGTACCGCCCACGCCGCTCCCGCGTTCGAGAACGACCGTCCTCAAACCGAGTTTGTCCCGCAAGGAATAGAGCTGGTATAGCCCCGAGAAGCCCGCGCCGATGATGATGGCATCGAATTCCTGCGGATTACCGCCGACAACATCGCTAGAATTCGTGGGATATTCAGACATAACCTCGCTCCGTTTATCATAAAATCGGGAGCCGATAGCTCAAATTCTCCCGAAAAAGCTTCATTTGTCTGATGGTATCGCAACAAAAGATCGCCGCACATTAGGCAAATCCCAGCCTGCGGGTGATCGGCCGGTATTGGTTCGGACGAACTCCCTTCAAGCCCCGTTCGCCGATCGTCGGGCGCCGCCTATCTCAGCGCCAGCGCAGCAGACGCTCTTCGATCACACTCATGATCCACGTCAGGCCTGTTCCGAGGAGCGCCAAGAGGAGGAGCACCGCGAACACTCCGTTGATCTGGAACGTCCCTGCGAGAAAACTGAGATATTGGCCCAGCCCGCGCTGAGCCGCGATGATCTCACCGCCGATCACCCCGAGCAGCGCGTAGATGAGGCCGAGGCGAAGGCCCGCGAAGATCGTCGGGACCGCGCTAGGCAAGGTGATGGTTCGAAAGATCTGAGTCGAGCTCGCGCCGAGTGTTCGCGCCAGCACAAGGTGGTCCAGATTGACGCCGCGCGCTCCGGCAACCGTGCTGCTCAGGACGATGAAGAAGGTCAGGCTGAAGCCGAGAGCGATTTTGGATGCAAGGCCAAGGCCGAACCAGAGCAGAAAGAGGGGAGCCAGTGCAATTCGAGGCAGCGCGTTTAGCCCCGCGAAGATGGGATCGAGAAAGCGCTCGACGAGCGGGAAGGTCACGAACAGCAACCCGCAGGCGATGCCTGCAAGACTGCCGAGGGCGAAGGCCGCGAGCGTCCCGATGAGCGTCGCGTTGAAATGTTCGATCAGAGTTCCATTGACGAACAGGCTTTGGAACAGGAAGCGCAGGATCGCGGCCGGGTTGCCGATAAAGATGGGGTTGATGAGCCCGGCGGAGGCGACGGCCTGCCACACGAGGCCAAAAGCGGCCAGCGAGGCGAGACGCCAGAGCCAAAGCGGCACGCGGCCCAGGATATGGAAGGCGCTCATGGCATCTCGAGCGCCGTTTCGAGGCGCCCCCATACTTCGGCGTAGAGCTCGTGGTAGCGGTGATCTCTCTGCAGGGCCCGCGTAGAGCGCGGCCGGGGCAGGTCGATGGGGATGTCCGCGATGACGGTGCCGGGTCTCGCGCGCATCACGACAACCCGGTCGGACAGGGCGATGGCCTCGCTGAGGTCATGCGTGATGAATAGGACCGTCCGGCGCTCCGCCCCCCAGAGGTTGAGGAGCACATCTGCGAGTTGGATCTTGGTCTGAGCGTCCAGGGCTCCGAAGGGTTCGTCCATGAGGAGCACGGGGCTGTCGAGGCAGAACGTCCGCGCGAGCGCCACGCGCTGCCGCATGCCGTGAGAGAGAGCCTTCGGATAAGCGGACTCGAACCCCTTGAGCCCGACCTGCGCGAGGAGCTTCAGCGCCTTCTTCCGGCGCTCCTCGCGGGGCACACCGCGGATGAACGCACCGTACTCGGCATTCTCCAGGGCGCCCGCCCAGGGCAGCAGAGAGTCGCGGGCGAGCATGTAGGCGACATCCGAACGACCAGCCCGGGGGGCGGAGCCGGAAATCCGGATCGACCCGTCCTGCACGGGCGTGAGGCCCGCCAGAAGGTTGAGAAGCGTGGTCTTGCCGCATCCGCTCGGACCGACGATGGACACGAATTCGCCGGGAGCCAGGCTGAGCGAGGTCTCCGCCATGGCGATCGTGGGACCGAATTTGTGGAGGACGCGATCGATCTCGATCCGACCAGCGCTCGGTGTAGCCGCGCAGGGGAATGTCGCCCCGAGCGATCGCAAGTCCAATCTGGAATTAAGGCGCGCGCTCATACACGAACCTCGCTGGATCGATCGGCGCTTCGATGAGCTTGAACTTCAGGAGGAAGTCCGAAAAGGCCTTCACCGAAGAACGGTCGATCGCGACGCCGAAATTCGGGATCTGGTTGCGGACCAGGGTCTTCAGTGTGTCTTCCGCATTCGGAATGTCGCCTAGGGACAAGTTCTTTTTCGTGATCGCGAGCACCTCATCGAAGTTCTCAGGCTTCTGCATCCACGCGATGGCCTCTCTCAGGGCCAGGATGAAGTTGTCTGTCGCAGCCGGGTATCGCTGCACGAAATCGCGACGGGTTGCGAAGGTCTCGAAGCCGCCATTGAGAGCCTTGAGCTCCGGTGGGCCCTCGCCTTTCGCGAAGTCCAGGGCCACAGAGCAGGTCTTCTGAGTCTCGCAGAGCGTCCGGAACGGTTGGAACATCACTGCGGCATCGATCTGGTTGGCCAGCATCGCCGGATAAGAGGTCGCGGGCGAGCCCACGGCGACGTAGGTCACGCTGTCGGGGTCCAGCTGGGCGCCGATCATGAGCGCCCGCACCTGGATCTCGGTCGCGGCCCCGCGTGCCGTCACACCGAGACGCTTGCCGACGAGATCCTTCATCATCGCCGGATAGCCCGCCTCGCGGTGAGGGAGAGGCAGATCGGCCCGGACCGAGAGTTCGTAGATGTTGTTGGGCGAGTGGCCGGCAAAGACGACGACGTCGTTGCCGCGGGCCGCCGACTGCATCGTCACGTCGGTCGAGGCATACGTGACCTCGATGCTTCCGGCGGCGAGGGCCTGCAATCCGACCGGACCCGATGGAATGGCGACAGTCTCGCACTGGAGGTTGTGAGCCGTGCAGAAGCCACGCTCGACCATGACCCATTGCGGCAGGTTCAAGATGGTTCCGGGATAGACCTGAATCCGCACCAGCTGACGCGCCGACGACTGCGCCTGTGCCAAGACCGGCGTAAGAGATCCGGCGAGCAAGAGCCCGGCCCAAACTAGACCGACACGCCAATTACTCGGCATCGACGATCCTCCCTGTTCGACCAATTTTTGCTCCTGGTTGGCCCAGGGCGTGGTCGTCTGTCGTGACTGCAAACAAAACCGAGATTCTCAGCTATGGCAACGAAAATCTCGCGAAATGGGCCAGAAAGAATGGAGTCTGAGAAAAAAATTTCATATTATGAGATATGAGCTCGTCAGCTGGCCCCAGGCAGCCTCGCACCGTGACCGACACCCCTGCCGACACAGGCGTGATGAAGCGGGGGTTCGCCATTTTAGATGCCTTGGTCGAGGCTGCGCGTCCGCTCTCGGCGCGCGAGATCGCCGAGGCGACAGGGCTGAACGACAGTACCGCCCACCGTCTTATTCAGACACTCTGCGAGACGGGCTACGCGGTGCGGGACGGAAGCAGGCGCTACCGAGCCGCCGGTCGCGCGTTCCTTCCCCTGACCATTTATCATCCCCTCAACGTGCTGCGGCGCGACGCGTTCGAGACCCTCCGGTCGCTTCGGGAGAGTTCCGGAATGACTGCGTCCATCGCGGCCTTCCTAGGATTTGAGCGCGTTGTCGTGGATGTATCGGGCGTGGCTGGGAGCCTGACTCCGTATTACCGGACCTGTATGACCAACCCACTGCACGTGTCGGCGGCCGGCAAGCTGCTGCTTTCGTCGCTTCCGCAGGCAGAACGCGAGGCCTTGCTGGGTCCCGGGCCCTATCCGGCACTCACACCGCACACGCTGACCGACCCGGACACCCTCGCCCGGAATCTGGCGGAGGTCGTCGAATGCGGCTTCGCGACCAACCTGAACGAGAACTTTGTCGGATTAAGCGCCATCGCGGCGCCGCTGGCCGGGGGCGGCGGCAAATATGTGGGCTGCCTCATGCTCGCGGGCGCAAGCGAGCGACTGACTGAGGACCGCATCGCAGATCTCGGCCGGACTTTGATCAATAGCGCCAATCTGATCTCGTTGGGCTCGCCGGCCATCCGCGCACTCCGCGCTTTGGCGGGTTCCTGAACCGCGACCGGGACTGACCAGGGGATTTTTGCTCCTTATCTCGCCAACCGTCGACCAGTTCGGCTCCTCCGCGGTCACAAAGGATGCGCCTCATTCCGACATAAGTGTCGCATGACTGGCATGCTGAGCTGGGACGATACGGGCTTGTCCGCTTGTCCCGCGAATCTCCTTCGAAGTGGACCAGCCGCTTTCGGCCAGACCCAGTCATTTGACGAGGTATTAGAATGCTCAAAGCAGCCAGAATGAACGAGCGCTCTGCGTGCCGCTGGCGGTGAGAGCACCGCCGTGTATGGCGGCTGTTGTCCCGGGGGCGAGCTACAGCTCGCCGGTCTCGGCGGAGCACGTTTGTGCATGGAACTGCGAGATCGAGGACCCTCTAGTTTCAAACACTTGCGCGAGGCATGAACTGGGCAGAACTGCGGGATGTGTGCGTGTGGGTGGGTTGCTGCCGCGGGCGTGTCCGCGGCCGTGCGGATATGCACCAGAATCGGCCCGAGCTGGCGGCATGGGGTTGCAGCCAGCTCGGGCCATCTAGTTTCGGGCGCCTTGAGGTGCGTTAGGCGGCAGCGCGGGTGCGAGCCGCGGGCTATGCGCACTGCGGTCGTTTGCGCGCGGCGAGGCTAGCGACGAGCGGGGGCAGCAGTCGGCGCGTGCGACACTGGCGCGATGTCCGGCATTGGCGCGTCTGCCGTTGCCAACATCATTGCAACGTATAGCTCGCCGTCGCGGAGCCGCCAGCCGGCGAAACGCCGGTGGAGGGCGGGCATGATCCGGTTGGTTGACCACTGTTAGCACTACAAAGCTTTGCTTCAGCGTTAGTGAGGTGAAAAAGATCGAGCGGACATAAATATGTGAATCATGATACAACAGGACCGCAGCAGTAGAAAATTCTTCTGCGCCGATCGTGCGGCGTACTTGTTATAAGGCTACAGAATTTTACTCGCCCGCAAAAAACTTTCCTGCTCGACTAATTTCGCCAAACGTTCCACGGCGTCGATCCAGAATGTATGCATGTCGCGCTTGTTGGCCTGCTTCCAGAGGGAAGACGTGTCGCAGTACAGTTCAAGAGCGCAGAACGTGCATGGCAAGGAAGCTATTGGCTGACGCTCGTCCAAATCGAAGCTGAGCATAACCGCGTCTTCCAACGGCTTTCTAGGTAGATCCGAGTTGTAATACACGAATTGAAGACGAGTGTCGAAATGATCTTCCTCGCATTCCAGGGTATGTTCGACTACTCTACTGACGTCATTCGTCGTTTGCAGAGTCCAATTAAGGGTACCTGTCGCCTCGAAGACGCAGTAGTTCAGTTTTTGTCCCGTAGGTACGATCCAGCGTTTAAATGTCTCCCGGTCACACCAAGCGCGTAATATTTCAACTTTGTGAGCCATTATGAAGCGCTCTATTGTGAATTTGATCGAAGGCCCCGAACTTTCAATCCAATCTGTGTCGAGCATAGACTGTAACAACTTAGAACGGCGTTTGTCGCTGTCCGGCATCACTTGAAGTCCTTGGTCGAGGGGGCGCCTCTGGATGCAGCGACGTTGCTGCACTCTAGCTTGACTGCAGTTGGAATATAGTCAGAGACGGGGCGGTCGCACATATGGGCGGACGGTTTCGCGGTCGTATTGTTGGAGTTATACCCGGGCTCTCGATGGGTGATGCCGCACGGTTGATGCGGGAGCGACGCTGCCGATCGGCGCAAGCGCATCCGCTAGCGACGATGGCGAAGCCTGAGTGTGTGCCGCTGGCCGCCACACAGCAATTTGGCTGAGTTTTGTGCTTGCGCGCCCGTATGCCGATGGTGGGTGTAGTGTCGTGGGTAGCCCCGGCGCGGGGGTGCGGCCGCGTCGGAGAGCACTTTGTGATGATGTGACCGGAGCCGCGTGTGGGCTGCGATGAAGGGCAGCGTCAGGCGGCGTGAGCCGCGGGCAGTGTAGCGTTGGCTCGGCGCGGCCGCCGTGGCGTGCGACCCGGCGTGCGGCTATCGGATGGTGAGACCTTGCCCGCCAACATTGGAGTGGCGAGCGGTACTTCAGCGGACGTTTGTACGACGTCGTGTGGTGCGCGTGCAGCCGCCATCGCAGCCAGTTCGAGTTCGCCGTCTAGGAGCCACCAGTCGGTGTAGCGGCGGTGGAGCGCGGCCGCGTGCGCGGGTAGGCCGGCTGCGGCGAGCGCAGTAAACGCGTGCTCAAGAGTGAGTGGGATGAACGGGATCGGGCCAGCGGCCGGCTCCATGAGGTGGCGCGTGTACGTGGACGCCGCCGTGTGTGCGAGGTGGTTGTGCGCCGGGGCGATGAACGCCAGCGTGGCCGTGTCCGCAAGGCCGGCGGTGAGCATGGCGCTGGCTAGGCAGTGCTGGCGGTAGTGTTGCTGGCAAGCGGGGCCGATCAGCGTTGGATCGTCGGGGGCGACGAACAGGCCGGGCGTTTTGTGTCCGATCTCCATGTGCCGCGGGTGAGGTGGCGGTGCGGCCTCGTGGCCAGCCTCGCTGTACTTCATCTCGATGCAGATGAGGGCCCTGGCGCCGGTTGGGGTGGTGCCGCGGATGACAACGTCGAAGGCGGTGCGGTCGCCGGTGAAGCGCGGGTCACCGCGGCCGGGGCTGTGCTCAAACAGGATGTCGGTGACCTCTGCCAGCGCGCCGGGGAATAGCTCTGCCATGAAGCGGGTGGCGAGCACGGGGTCTGCGGCTAGAGAGCCGAACAGGTTGAAGGCAAGCGGCTGTGAGGACAGTAGGTTCGTGCGCAGGCGGCCAACGTCATAGGCGGCACCGGGTTCGCGGTAGGCCAGGGCGCGTGCGACTACGGCGGCGATGTTGGGCGTCATGAAGTTGGCGCCGGTGCGGCCGGCGGCGATCGAGATGCGCGAGCCGAGACGACGGACACGATGCGGGTTGGCGCGGTCGATGTGCGCGCCGATCGGCAGGTCGCGGTCCTCCCGCCATAGCGCTTGGAGGAAGCGGGCGGCTGCCTTGAAGCGATGGTCGGCGGGGACGAACACCGCGTGGCGGCGGCGGGTGGTCTCGGGGATCAGGGGCAGGTGCGGTGGCGGCGCACCGAGGCCGGAAGGGTCGAGGGCTGCGCGAGCGGCGTTGGCGAGTGCGTCAGGGATGCCGCGAGCGTCATGAAGGTCGCTGGTTCTGGTTAGCGGCAGGGGAATGGTGGCGTCCATGGTCGGGGTGCCTCGTGGCGACCGCGAAGGTGCGGCCGGGACGGGGTTCCCGGAACGAGCGGAGGAGTGAACGGCAACCAGTGCGTCGTGAGGGCGCCGATCATCGGACAGCGGCTGACAGAGGCCGGCGGTGGGGCGTACGGCCGAGAGGGGTGTGTAG
>CAXDNE010000129.1:0-19344 GCA_963990595.1 uncultured Methylobacterium sp. | reverse complement strand
ATTGCCTCTTGTCTCGTGGGCTCGGAGATGTGTATAAGAGACAGGGCCGCCACCCCCGTCGTCGCGGTGCCGGATTTCTGGAACCCGCGGAGCCGGGGCGAGCGGGTCGAGGCCCCTCAGACCGGCCGGGCGGTCCGCTTCCTCACCGACGACGAGTTCCCGCCGCTGCATTTCGCCGGCCCCGACGGCAACCCCACCGGCTTCGTGGTCGAGCTCGCCCGGGCGGTCTGCGAGAAGCTGACGATCTCCTGCACGGTGCAGGCGCGCCGCTTCGACACCCTGCTCGATGCCCTCGACAGCAAGCAGGGCGACGTGGTCGCGGCCGCGATTCCCCTGACCGCGACCCTGCGGGCGAAATTCCTGGCGACGCGGCCGTATTTCCGCTGGCCGGCGCGCTTCGCGGCGCGGACCGACAAGGGTCTGCCGGTCCCCTCGGCGGCGGCGCTCGCCGGCCGCAGCGTCGGCGTGATCGCCGGCAGCGCGCATGCGGCGTACCTGAAGGCGTTCTTCCCGAAGGCCGTCCCGAAGGATTTCACCGAGCTCGCGGCGGCCGAGAGCGCGCTCAAGCGCGGCGAGATCGACTACGTGTTCGCCGACGGCCTGAACCTCGCCCTCTATGTCGGCGGCCAGGACGCGGAGAATTGCTGCGCGCTCACCGGCGGCGACTACCTGGAGAACCGCTATTTCGGGGAGGGGATCGGCCTGATCACCCGCCAGGAGGACGCGGCTTTGTCCCGGGCGCTGGACGACGCGCTCCAGCGGGTCTGGGACGACGGCAAGTACACCGAATTGTACCTGCGGTTCTTCCCGGTGAGCCCATTCTGAAGAGACGGGCGCGGGGCTTCCGTCGACCGGTGCACCCCGGAGGCGGCGGAGTGGGACGCCGCTGATGCTGAGGAGGCCCGCGGCGCGTACACCACCGAGGCGGAGATTCGCGCCATCTCGGCCACGGATCGGCGCGAGCAGCCTGTCGGATCCGGGCGTCCTCATCCTCGTCCTCGTCCTGAGGTGCCGCGCAGCGGCCTCGAAGGAGGGCTCCAGCCAGCGCAGGGGCCACTGGAGAGCTCCTTCGAGACCTCCGCTGCGCTGCGGCGCCTCAGGATGAGGGCGAGATCTGGATATCTGGGGTTCTGGGATCGTCCTGGCACGATCAGGAAGCCGAGCGGATTCAGGCGAGCAGATTCAGGCGAGCAGATTCAGGGGTGCGTCTCCAAGCCGAAACCGCAATGCGCTGTCATAGGCCACGCGCGCGGGCTCACGATGGAACCCCGCATTGCACCGTCGGGCGTTCCGCTCCGATGCGAACCGCTCTAGGGTGCGCGTTCCCCGTTCGCGTTCATCTCCGAAGAGTTCACCCCCGAAGACATGCCCGCCGCTCCCCCTGCCCTGACCCTCGACGCCGACATGATCGAGGCCGCCGCCAACGCCGCCGCCTGGCCCTTCGAGGAGGCGCGCAAGCTCGTGGCGCGGCTGGAGAAATCCGGCAAGACCGAGGTTCTGTTCGAGACCGGCTACGGCCCCTCGGGCCTGCCGCATATCGGCACCTTCGGGGAGGTCGCCCGCACCTCGATGGTGCGGCACGCCTTCCGGGTGCTCACCCGCGACGCGGTGCCGACCCGGCTGATCGCCTTCTCGGACGACATGGACGGGCTGCGCAAGGTTCCCGACAACGTGCCGAACCGCGAGATGCTGGCCGCCCATCTCAACCAGCCGCTCACCCGCGTGCCCGACCCGTTCGGCACCCATGACAGTTTCGGGGCGCACAACAACGCCGAGCTGCGCCGCTTCCTCGACGCCTTCGGGTTCGCTTACGAGTTCCGCTCGGCGACCGCGTGCTACCGCTCGGGCGTGTTCGACGCGACGCTCCTGCGCGTGCTGGAGCGCTACGATGCCGTGATGGAGATCATGCTGCCGTCGCTGCGGGCCGAGCGCTCGGCGAGCTACTCGCCGTTCCTGCCGCTCCATCCGGTCACCGGCCACGTGATGCAGGTGCCGATCGACGAGGTGAAGGCGGAGAGCGGCACCATCGTGTGGCGCGATCCGGCGACCGGCGAGCGCTACGAGACCCCGGTGACCGGCGGCCACGCCAAGCTGCAATGGAAGCCCGACTGGGCGATGCGCTGGGTGGCGCTCGGCGTCGATTACGAGATGGCCGGCAAGGACCTGATCGATTCGGTCAAGCTCTCGGCCAAGATCGCCCGGGCACTGGGCGGCGAGCCGCCGGAAGGCTTCAATTACGAGCTGTTCCTGGATGAAAAAGGACAAAAAATCTCGAAGTCGAAGGGCAACGGCCTGACCATCGATGAATGGCTCAAGTACGGCACGCCGGAATCGCTGGCCCTGTTCATGTACAACAAGCCCCGCGAGGCCAAGCGCCTGTTCTTCGACGTGATCCCCCGGCACGTGGACGAGTATATCGGCTTCCTCGACCGCTATGCCGGCCAGGACGCCAAGCTCCGCCTCGGCAACCCGGTCTGGCACCTCCACGCCGGCAACCCGCCGGAGCCCGAGAAGGTCGAGGGCGCGAGCCTGACCTTCGCGATGCTGCTCAACCTCGCCGCGGTGGCCAACACCGAGGATCCGGCGGTGCTGTGGGGCTTCATCCGCCGGTACGCGCCGCAGACCGGGCCGGAGACCCATCCGGGCCTCGACCGGCTGGTCCGGCACGCGCTGAAATATTTCTCGGACTTCGTGCGTCCGGCCAAGACCTACCGGGCGCCGACCCCCGAGGAGCGGGCGGCCCTGGAGGATCTCGCCGAGACCCTCGGGGACCATGCCGGCTCCACCGATCCGGAGGCCCTGCAGGCGGCGGTCTACGAGGTCGGGCGGCGCCACTTCCCCGACACGTCCGGCAAGGCCAAGAGCCCGGACGGGCGGCCCGGCGTGTCGCAGGCGTGGTTCACGAGCCTCTACAACGTGCTGTTCGGCGAGGCGCGCGGCCCCCGCTTCGGCTCCTTCGTGGCCCTCTACGGCGTCGCGGAGACAAGAGGCCTGATCGCGGCGGCCCTGTCGGGCGCCCTGGTGGCCGAGCACGAAGCCTTCGCGGCCGGCAAGGCCAAGGTCGCGTGAGCGGGCGATGATCGTCGACAGCCTCGCCGCACTGGAGGCGATCTACCACGCGCCCCTGGCGCCCGCCTCCACGGTGAAGGTGGCGCCCTCGGTCACGCCGGACTACGCGGCGCTGATCGCGGCCGCGCCCTTCGCGGTGCTGGCGACCTCCGGCCCGGACGGGCTCGATTGCAGCCCCCGCGGGGATCAGCCGGGCTTCGTGCGGGTCGCCGATCCGCGCACGCTGATCCTGCCGGACCGGCGGGGCAACAACCGGATCGACTCGCTCCGCAACATCGTGCGCGATCCCCGGGTGGCGCTGCTGTTCCTGATCCCCGGCTCGGGCACGACGCTGCGGGTGAACGGGCGGGCGGTGATCTCGGCCGATCCGGATCTCCTCGCCACGTTCCGCGTCGACGGCCACGCGCCGCGTACCGCGCTCGTGATCACGGTGGACGAGATCTACTTCCAGTGCGCGCGAGCGATCATCCGGGCCAGGCTCTGGGATCCGGAAGCCCGCGTCGATCCGGCGAGCCTGCCGAGCCCGGGGGCGATCCTGGCGGCGCTCACCGCGGGAGAGGTCGGCGGCCAGCGCTACGATGCGGAGTGGCCGGAGCGGGCTGCGAAGACGATGTGGTGACGGACGGCTCGTCGAGGTCCGCGCGGGCGGTGTCGAGGAAGGCGTCCAACGCGGCATCGGCCGCATCGGCTTGCGCGACCAGCAGCGACTGGCGCCGGCATTCCGCCGCGAAGCCCAGCTGGTCCATGTTCCGGGACACCCGGATTTCCTGCGCGATCGGTGTGACCATCGGCGTCCCATTCTCCGTCATGGGCTACAGGTTACGCAGATCGGGGCGCGCGGCTGATGACGGAGCGCGACAGGCCCCCGCTCCCGCACGGGAGAGGGGACCCGCGCCTCTTCGAGCTGACGCGTGAGCCCGCCAGGACCCCAAACCTGTGTAGCCGTCATAGGTCAGGGTGAGGCGACTGGGCGACGGAGATCAGGGCGGGCCGGTGCCCGGACTGCCCATCGTCTTTGCAAGCGCAGCCAAGCAAGCCAGGGCAGCGCGACATCGACAGGCGTGGCGCCACCTGGATTGCTTGGCTGCGCCCGCAAAGACGGTCACCGCGCCGTCCGGCCTCACCCCACCAGGGCGAGATCCTGCGTCTCGGTGTCGGGGATGACGTCGACCTCGACCTTGAGGCGCTGCTTGCCCGAGCCGCTGACGATGCCGTCGATGGGGGCCACGTCGCCGTAATCCCGGCCGCGGGCCACCACGATGTGGTCGTCCCGCACCGCCACGCCGTTGGTCGGATCGAGGCCGAGCCAGCCGTCGCCGCACCAGACCGCCACCCAGGCGTGGCTCGCATCCGCCCCGCGCAGGCGCGGGCGGCCCGGGGGCGGCACGGTGCGCAGGTAGCCGCTGACATAGGCCGCCGGCAGCCCCATGCCCCGCAGGGCCGCGATCATCACGTGGGCGAAGTCCTGGCAGACCCCCGCCCGCAGGGCGAAGGATTCGGCGAGCGGCGTGGAGACGGTGGTGGCCTTGGCGTCGAAGCGGAAATCCCGGCCGATCCGCAGCATCAGGTCATGGGCTGCCCCGTAGGCGCTGCGGCCGGCGGAAAAGCTCGGCCGCGCGTAGTCGGTGACCGCGGGCAGCAGCGGAACCCGGCCGCTCGGGTACAGGAAGTGCACCGGCGCGCGGCCGCCGAGGTCGCGGCCGGCCAGGACGGCGTCGCGGACCCGCTCCCAGGCCATCCCGGCTTCCGGCGGCGGCGGGGCGGGGCGCTCGACCCGCACGGTGGAGAGCGCCTCGACGCTGAAGGTGGTGTGGGGCGCCTCGAGGGTGATCGCCACCGCGTCGATGCCGAGATAGTCGCGCCGGATCGCCGCGCGGCTGGGGCTCGGGTCGATCGTGACGGCGCTCGCCAGCACGCTCTGGCCCTCGCCGTCCTGCGGCTTGAGCCGCAGGGTGCAGCGGGCGAAATGCACCGGCTTGCCGTAGCGGTAGGTGGTGCGGTGGCGCAGCGTGTAGATCACGCGAGCCCCGTCAGTTTTTCCGGCCGCAGCGCGTGCGGCCCCGTCGGGAAGTAGCGCGCCGCGATGCCGTCGGCGAGCCGCTCCAGGTCGGTCGCGAGCGCGGTGAGGCGCACGGCGTCGAAATCCGCGGCCTCGCCGCTGCGCAGCTCGGCCAGGATGCGGGTGGCGAGGCGGCACTGCGGTTCCGGGATGCCGTCGGCGGCGAGCGCCGGCAGGTCGGCGAGGTGCCGGGTGATCGCCTCCGCCTGGAAGGCGATCGAGCGCGGGTTGTAGGGGTCGAGCAGCACCATGTCGCGGACCGGGTCGAGGGCCGCCCCCTGCATGTAGCGGCGCCCGTAGCTGATCTGCGAATCGCAGAGCGACAGCATCACCCCGAGGCAGCCGGGGGTCGCCTCGTCGTTGGCGAAGGCCAGCGCGAAGGTGCAGGTGTTGATCGCCCGCTCGATGCGCCGGCCGAGCTCGATGAAGTGCCAGCCCTCGGCCCGGCTCATGTTCTCGTGGGTGAGGCCGGCGAGCGCCGCGAGGTGGCTGAGCGCCCGCTCGGCGCGGCCCGCGAGCTGCGATTCGGTGAGCGCCCGCTCGAGGTCGAGGGACAGGAGCTCGTTCAGGTCGGCCAGCACCCGCCAGGCCTCGCCGGAGAGGCGGGCGCGCAGGGCGGCGGCGTTGCGGCGGGCCGCGTTGACGTGGGCGCGGGCCGAGCCCGGCGCCTCGCGCGCGGCCAGCGCCTCCTGGGCGAGGCGGGCGGTGGGCAGGTCGGCCGCGCCGGTGGCGCCCCAATCGTGCAGGAGGGCGCGCAGCGCCAGGGCCGCCGGCGTGTCGAGGGCGCCCGAGATGTCGGCCCCGACCGCGTCGCCGACGCTGCGCAGATGGGCGAGCACCAGCCGGATCACCGCCTCGCCGCGCTCCAGGTAGCGGCCGAGCCAGAACAGGCCGTCGGCCGCCCGGGCGGGGAGGTGGCCGCCGACCCGGCGGACCCGCGGGGCCGCGTGCGAGCCGATCAGGGGCGCGGCGACCGGCTTCTCCGACAGGACCCAGACATCGGCCGAGCGGATGCCGAGCCGCAGCTCGATCGGGTCGACATCCTCGCGCTCCGAGACCCGGCAGAAGCCGCCGGGCATGACCTGCCAGCCGAGGGGCGTCCGCGTGGCGAAGACGCGGACCACGAAGGGGCGGGGGACCAGGACGAGGCCGCCCTCGCCGCGCTCCCAGCCCGGCATGGTCGAGAGGGGCATGGCCTCCTGGGCGACGTAGTCGAAGGGGCGGTCGCGCAGGGCCGCCACGACCCGTTCCCGCTCGGCCGCCAGGACCGGGCCCGCCAGGATCGCGTCGCGCCCCGCCCCGCGCTGGGGCGTGGCGGCCGGGCGCAGGGTCAGGCTGTCGAGGTGGGCCCGGGCATGCGCCAGGCCCTCGAGGTCGCCGCACCACCACGTGCGCGGATGGCCGAGCCGCAGGGGCTCGCCCAGCACCCGGCGGGCGATGCCGTCGAGATAGGGGGCGAGCGCAGCCGATTCGACGAGCCCCGCGCCCGGCATGTTGGCCATCACCAGCGAGCCGTTGCGCAGGGCCTCCAGGATGCCCGGCACGCCGAGCCGCGAGGCCGGGTTCAGCTCCAGGGGATCGAGGAAGTCGGCGTCGATCCGCCGCCACAGGGCGTCGGCCCGCTTCAGGCCCGAGACGGTGCGCACGTGCAGGCACCCGTCCCGCATGACGAGGTCGTCGCCCTCCACCAGCATCAGGCCGAGATAGCGGGCGAGCGCCGCCTGCTCGACATAGGTGCTGCTGTAGGGGCCGGAGGTCAGCAGGCAGATCCGCGGGTCGGCGCGCTCGGCCCCCAGCGCCAGGCCATCGCGGAACGCCTGGAAGAAGGCCGGCAGGCGCTCGACGTGGAGATCCTGGAAGAAGTCCGGGAAGGTCCGGGCCAGGACCATGCGGTTCTCCAGCGCCCAGCCGAGGCCCGAGGGCGCCTGGGTCCGGTCGGCCAAGACCTGCCAGCGCCCGTCCGGCCCGCGGCCGAGATCGGCGGCGTAGAGCTTCAGGTAATGGCCGCCCGGGGGCACGACCCCGTGGAGCGGGTGCAGGAATTCGGGGGTGCCGGCCACGATCGCGGCGGGGAGCAAACCCGCCTCCACCAGCCGGCCCGGGCCGTAGGCGTCGGCGAGGATCGCCTCCATCAGCTCCGCGCGCTGCACGATCCCGGCGCTGAGCGCCGCCCACTCGGCCCCCTCGATCACCAGGGGCAGGCAGCCCAGCGGCCAGGGATGCTCGCGCTGGTCGCCGGCGATGCGGAACGAGATGCCCGCATCCCGGATGTGCCGCTCCGCCGCGACGAAGCGGGCCGTGATCTCCGGCTCGGTGAGGCCGCCGAGATGGTCGAGCAGGCGCGGCCAGGCCCCGCGGGGCCGGCCGTCGGGCCCCAGGAACTCGTCCGGCCGGCCGGGGGCGGGGCGGTAGCCCGCCGCCCAGCGGGCGACGCGCTCCCGCGGGCCCTCCGGCCGCTCGGCCCGGCCGCGGCTTCCCGCGCGCGCCGCCTCCATCACGGCCCCCCGGTCATTGCGGCTTGCAGATCCACACATCGTGGACGGCGCCGCGGCCGCAGAACGGAGCGCGGGCCCCCTCTCCCGTGCGGGAGGGGGACAGGGTGAGGGATCAGGTCTGCCCGGATGAGGCGCGACGCGAACGCGCGTCGATGGCGTGCTCGATCCTGAAGCCTCTCGTCCCTCACCCCAACCCCCGCGCGCACGGGAGAGGGGGCGCGTCGCGCTCTGTCGTCCGCGTCGGTGTCCGACCCGGATGTCTGAACATCGTGGATCATTGCGGGGCCGGAAGCCGCAGGTCGAGGGTCAGCGGGAACTCCGCGCTCGATTCCGGACGGGGCATCTCCACCCGGCCCGGCGTGTGGCCGTGCGGCTGGAACCGGGCGAGGCGCCGCCCCTCCGCCTCGTAGGCGTTGACCGGGTGGGTCTCGTAGTTGCGGCCGCCCGGATGCGCGACGTGGTAGCGGCAGCCGCCGAGCGACCGGCCGCTCCAGGAATCGAGGATGTCGAAGGTCAGCGGCGCGTGGGCGGGGATGGTCGGGTGCAGCGAGGAGGCCGGCTGCCACGCCTTGAAGCGCAGGCCCGCCACGGCCTCGCCGCCGCGGCCGGTGCCGGTCATGGGCAGGCGTCGGCCGTTGCAGGCGATGACGTGCCGCTCGGGCACGAAGCCCTCGACCTTGACCTGCAGCCGCTCGACCGAGCTGTCGACGAAGCGCACGGTGCCCCCGCTGGTCCCTTCCTCGCCCATGACGTGCCAGGGCTCCAGCGCCTGGCGCAGCTCCATCCGGACCCCGCCCTGCTCGACCGTGCCGAAGACGGGGAAGCGGAACAGGGCCTGCGCCTCGAAGGCGACCGGATCGAAATCGTACCCCGCTGCCCGGAGATCCTCCAGCACCGAGAGGAAGTCGGACCAGAGGAAATGCGGCAGCATGAACCGATCGTGGAGGTTCGTGCCCCAGCGGACACAGCCGCCGGACTGCGGCTCGCGCCAGAGCCAGGCCACGAGGGCGCGGAGCAGCAATTGCTGGGCGAGGCTCATCCGCGCGTCCGGCGGCATCTCGAAGGCGCGGAACTCCAGGAGGCCGAGGCGCCCGGTCGGCCCGTCCGGCGAGTACAGCTTGTCGATGCAGATCTCGGCGCGGTGGGTGTTGCCGGTGACGTCCACGAGGATGTTGCGGAAGATCCGGTCGACCAGCCAGCGCGGGATGTTGGGCGCGTCGGGAGCCGGCACCTGGGCCAGCGCGATCTCCAGCTCGTAGAGTCCGTCGTGGCGGGCCTCGTCCATGCGGGGCGCCTGGCTGGTCGGGCCGATATAGAGGCCGGAGAACAGGTAGGAGAGCGCCGGGTGGCGCTGCCAGTAGAGCACGAGGCTCTTCAGGAGGTCCGGCCGGCGCAGGAACGGGGAATCGTCCGGCGTGACGCCCCCCATGACCACGTGGTTGCCGCCGCCGGTGCCGGTGTGGCGCCCGTCGGTCATGAACTTCTCGGCGCCCAGCCGGGTCTGGCGGGCCTCGGCGTAGAGGTCGGTGGTGATGGAAACCGCCTCCCGCCAGGAGGCGGCCGGGTGGACGTTCACCTCGATGACGCCGGGATCGGGCGTCACCTTGATCACGCCGATGCGCGGGTCGTAGGGCGGCTCGTAGCCCTCGATCTGGATCGGCAGGTTCAGCGCGGCGGCCGCCGCTTCGAGATGGCCGGCGAGTTCGAGATACGCGTCGACGCGCTGGACCGGCGGCATGAACACCCGCACCACCCCGTCCCGGGGCTCGACCGACAGGGCCGTGCGCACCGCGACGCCGGTGATGCCGGCGCCGTTGGCGGTCGTCGCGCCGGGATGGCCGTCGGGGAGGGCGGCGCGGGGCTCCAGCGGATCCTGGGGCTGGTAGTAGGGATAGTGCTCCGGCGGCACGTAGGGCAGGGACGACAGGGGCAGGCGGAAGCCCACCGGCGAGTCCCCCGGCACCAGGAAGGCGGCGCCGCGCCGGAAGTCCCACTTCTCGGAGATCCAGACCCGGTCGGCATCGCCGTCCCGGCCGGTGGGCAGGCTCGCCAGCGGCAGGACGTAGCCCGCCGCCTCCCCGAGGCCCCGCGCGTAGACCCGCCTGATCCTCGCGTCGAACTCCGCCGAGCCGGACCGGGCCGCCTCGGGCGTGACGTTGACCGGCAGCTCCGCGGCCTTCTTCTCCCAGAGCTCGCCGTCCTCGAAGGCCGGGAAGACGAAGTCGGCGAGGCCGAGGCGGCGGGCCAGGGCGTCGGCGAGCGCCTTGGCCTGTGCGATGGTGGCTTGGCCTTCCTCTCCGGCGATCACCTCCGGGGCGATCAGGGCCGGGTTGCGCCAGATCGGCTGGCCGTCCTTGCGCCAGTACAGCGCGAAGGCCCAGCGGGGCAGGCTCTCGCCGGGATACCACTTGCCCTGGCCGTAATGGAGCAGGCCCCCGGGGCCGAACCGGTCGCGCAGGCGCCGGATCAGCTGGTCGGCGAGGCTCCGCTTGGTCGGGCCGACCGCCGCGATGTTCCATTCGGCCGATTCGAAATCGTCCACCGACACGAAGGTCGGCTCGCCGCCCATGGTCAGCCGCACGTCCTGCGCGGCGAGGTCGGCATCGACCCGCTCGCCCAGCGCGTCCATGGAGGACCAGACCGCCTCCGAGAACGGCTTGGTGATCCGCGGCGTCTCGGCGACCCGGGTGATCGTCATCTTGAAGTCGAACGTGGTCTCGGCGGGCTCCATGGCCCCCGAGATCGGGGCGGCCGAATGGTAGTGCGGGGTCGCGGCCAGCGGGATGTGGCCCTCGCCGGTGAGCAGGCCCGAGGTCGCGTCCAGGCCGACCCAGCCGGCGCCCGGCAGGTAGACCTCGGCCCAGGCATGCAGGTCGGTGAAGTCCGACGCCGTGCCGGTGGGGCCGTCGACCGCGGTGGTGTCGGGCACGAGCTGGATCAGGTAGCCGGAGACGAACCGGGCGGCGAGGCCGATCCGGCGCAGGACCTGCACGAGCAGCCACGCCGAGTCCCGGCAGGAGCCGCTTTTCAGCCGCAGGGTCTCGGCGGGCGTCTGGACGCCCGGCTCCAGGCGGACGCCGTAGGCGGTCTCGCGGGCGATCTGGGCGTTCAACGCCACCAGGAACTGGACGGTGCTGGGCTCCTCGGGGAGCCGGGCGAGGAGCGCCTCCATCTCCGGACCATCGGCGTCGACGGGCGTGCGGTAGGGCGCCAGCTCCTCCGCGAGCTCGGCTGGGTACGCGAAGGGCTGCGTCTGCGCGTACTCCTCGACGAAGAAGTCGAACGGGTTGATCACCGCCATGTCGGCGGTGAGGTCCACCTCGATCTTCAGCGCGTCGGTCTTCTCCGGGAAGACCAAGCGGGCGAGCCAGTTGCCGCTCGGGTCCTGCTGCCAGTTCAGGAAGTGGTTGGCGGGCGTCACCGTGAGCGCGTAGGCCGGCACCTTGGTGCGCGCGTGCGGGGCCGGGCGCAGGCGGATCACCTGGGGACCGAGGCTGATCGGCCGGTCATAGCGGTAATGCGTGACGTGGTGCAGGGCGGCTTTGATCGACACGATGGCTCCGTCGAAAGGATCGAACGCGGTCTCGTTGCCGGTCCCTGGCGCCGGCCCCCACCGCGCGGTTATGCGATACGGACCCGCCCACAAGCAATTTCCGTGCGGCGGCCGGGGCATCTGGCAGGAACTTTGCCCGGCAGCCCCGCTTGACCGGCAGATGGGTCGTTCGCCGGCCCGGGACCGCGCGATGAAGATCTTCCAGTGCCAGGCCTGCGACCAGCCGGTCACCTTCGAGGCGACCGCCTGCGAGAGCTGCGCGCGGCGCCTGGGCTATACCTGCGCGGTTCACGAGGTCTCGGCCCTCGAGCCGCAGGGATTCTCGGCCCATCCGCTCATGGGCGGGGCGCAGGTCTTCCATGCCTACGCGGATCCCGGCCGGCGCTACCGGCTGTGCAACAACGCCCTCTCGGAGGCCTGCAACTGGCTGGTGCCGGAGGACAGCCCCGACATCTACTGCACCGCCTGCCGCCACAACCGCGTGGTGCCGGACCTGTCGCGGCCCTGGAACCTCGCGCGCTGGCGGCTGATCGAGGCCGCCAAGCACCGCCTGTTCTACTCGCTGCTGCGCCTGGAGCTGCCGCTCGCCACCCGCGCCCAGTACACGGACGGTCTGGCCTTCGATTTCCTGGTCGACCCGTCCGAGAGCTTCTCCGGCGGGCCGCCGGTGCTGACGGGCCATATCAACGGCCTGATCACCATGAACATCGCCGAGGCCGACGACGTCGAGCGGGAGCGCCGCCGGATCCTGTTCGGCGAGCATTACCGCACCCTGCTCGGCCATTTCCGGCACGAGATCGGGCATTACTTCTGGTACCTGCTGGTGCTGAACAGCCCCACTTGGGAGCCCTTCCGGGCGCTGTTCGGCGACGAGCGCCTGAACTACGTCCAGGCCCTGCAGGATCACTACGCGAAGGGCGCGCCGGCCGACTGGGACGAATCCTACGTCTCGGCCTACGCCACCGCCCATCCGTGGGAGGATTTCGCCGAGACCTTCGCGCATTACCTGCACATCGTCGATACGGTGGAGACCGCCTCGACCTTCGAGCTGCACGTGCGCCCGCGCCTGCGTCACGGGCCGCAGGCGCCGACCGTGATCGATTTCGATCCCTACAACACGGCCGACCTCGACCGGCTGATCGCCGCGTGGCTGCCGCTGACCTACGCGATCAACTCGCTGTCCCACAGCATGGGCCAGCCGGCGCTCTACCCGTTCAAGCTGACGCCCACGGTGATCGCCAAGCTCGCCTTCGTGCACGAGCGGATCTACGCCTCCCGCACCGGCACCCTGCCGGATGCCGGCGAGGCGGGGGCCGAGATGCTCCGGGCGGTGATCATGGGCCTGCGCCAGAAGGTGGCGGCGCCGACGGGTTGAGGGCGCCGCCCCATCGTGCCGCGTTCGCTAAACCCGCGGCCGGTCACCGCGCTGCGCGCGCGATAACACGGAAGTCCAGACCGCGCCCTCATCCTGAGGCGCCGGAGCGCAGCGGAGGCCTCGAAGGAGGGCTCCAGAGGGCGCGCGGCCGGCTGGAGCCCTCCTTCGAGGCGGCTCACGCCGCACCTCAGGATGAGGACGCGGGTGGGATGTACCCCGTCAGAGAAGGGCCTGGTCGACATCGCCCCGCGAATGCAACGCGACCCGTTACCGGTCACGTCCCCCCATGCCGCTCCGCGAAGGCGCGGAAGGCCGCCAGGGTCTCGGCGCTGACATGGTGCTCGATCCCCTCGGCGTCCCGCCGGGCGGTCTCGGGGCTCACCCCCAGCGCGCAGAGGAAGCGCTCCACGATCCGGTGGCGTTCCCGCGCCTGGGCGGCGAGCCGGCGGCCGGCCTCGGTCAGGAAGACGCCGCGATAGGGCCGCTGCTGGACGAACCCGTCCTCGCACAGGCGCTTGAGCATCTTGGCGACGGTGGGCTGCGCCACGCCGAGGCGCGCCGCGATGTCCACCTGCCGCGCCTCGCCGCCGTCGCCGATCAGGTCGTCGATCAGCTCGACGTAATCCTCGACGAGCTCCGAGCGCCTGGCCTCCCGGGCCTGGCGGAAGCTCTCCACGTGCCGCTCCGGATCGACCAGCACGGTCTCGGGCGAGCCCTGCTCGGACGGTTCCTGCATGGACTCTCCCTCCCGGCACGCACACGCCGCCCCGGCCCTCTCTAGCAAAGTCCACCCCCGGGAGGGGAGTCCCGCGAGACCCAGGTCTGCCCCTTGAATCCGGCGGCGGATGCCCTGAATATAGCTCGGGCTATATCTTTGAGGAGAGGGTGAGCATGGTGGCGCCGAACGCCGTGACGGCCCCCGGGGGCGCCGCGCCCGGGGCAATGAGCCGGCGGACCGAGAGCGCCATCCGCGAGGTCCTCGAGGGGCGGGGCGGCGGCCGGGGCCGCTTCCTGCTGTTCGCGGGGCCGGCCGTGACGGCGTCGATCGCCTACATGGACCCCGGCAATTTCGCCACCAACATCCAGGCCGGGGCCCGCTACGGCTACGGGCTGCTCTGGGTGGTGCTGCTCGCCAATCTCACGGCGATGCTGTTCCAGGCGCTGTCGGCCAAACTCGGCATCGTGACGGGCAAGAACCTCGCCGAGCATTGCCGGGACGCGACCACCCGCCCGGTCCGCCTCGCCCTGTGGGGCATCAGCGAGGTCGCCGCCATGGCCACCGACCTCGCGGAGTTCCTCGGCGGCGCCATCGGCCTGTCGCTGCTCACCGGCATGCCGCTGATGGCCGGCATGGCGGTCACCGCGGTGGTGACCTACGCGATCCTGCTCCTGGAGAACGAGGGCTTCCGGCCGCTGGAGATCGCCATCGGCGCGATGGTGGGCACGATCGGCCTCTGCTACGCGGTCGAGCTCCTGATCGCCCCGGTGGCCTGGGGGGCGGCCGCGCAGGGCCTCGTCACCCCGAAGATCCCGGACGCGGAGGCGCTCACCATCGCGGTGGGGATCATCGGCGCCACCGTGATGCCGCACGCGCTGTTCCTGCATTCCGGGCTGACCCAGGGGCGGGGCAATCCCCGCACCGAGGCCGACCGGCGCCTGCTGGTGCGCTACTCGAACCGCGAGGTGGTGGTGGCGCTGCTGCTCGCGGGCCTCGTCAACATGGCGATGGTGATCATGGCGGCGGCGGCGTTCCATGCCGGCCACAGCGCGGTCGCCGAGATCGGCGAGGCCTACCGGACCCTGACGCCGCTGCTCGGCCCCGCGGCCGGGGCGGCCTTCCTGGTGTCGCTCCTCGCCTCCGGGATCTCCTCCTCGGTGGTGGGGACCCTCGCCGGGCAATTGGTGATGCAGGGCTTCACCGGCTGGCGGATCCCGCTGCTCGTGCGCCGGCTCGTGACCATGCTGCCGGCCTTCGTGGTGGTGGCGATCGGGGTCGATCCGACGCGCGCGCTGGTCCTGTCCCAGGTGGTGCTGTCGCTGGCCCTGCCGGTGCCGATGGTGGCTCTGGTGGTGTTCACCCGCCGCCGCAGCGTGATGGGGCCCTTCGCCAACGGGCCCCTGACCCAGGCGGCCGCCGTGGCGGGGGCGGCCGTGGTGCTCGGCCTCAACGCGGTGCTGCTGGCGGCGGCCTTCGGGGTGCCGGTGCCGGGGCTGGACTAGCCGCCCCGCTCAGGTCGCCCGCACCACCACCTCGACCAGATTGGCGGCCCCCGACCGGATGCCGGCCTCGATCGCCGGGGCGATGTCGGCCGCCCGGGTCACCCGCCGGGCCGGCACGCCCATGGAGGCGGCGAGCGCCGGGAAATCGATCCGCGGGTCGGTGAGGTCCATGGCGATGAAGCGGTTGGCGCGCACCGAGGCGTAGTGCGCCTGCCCCTTCATGAAGGTCTTGAGGATGTTGTACTCGGCGTTGTTGATCACCACGAAGGTGACCGGCAGCGTCTCGTGCGCGGCCGTCCAGAGGGCCTGGGGCGAGTACATGGCGGCCCCGTCGCCGACCACGCAGACCACGGGCGCGCGGTCGCGCCCCAGGGAAAAGCCCACCGCGGCCGGCATGCCCCAGCCGAGCACGCCGCCGCGCATCGCCGCATATTGATGGGCCGAGGGGCTGTCGAGGAAGGTGCGCAGGTGGGTGAGCGTCGCGGGCGCCTCGTCGACGATGGTGGTCTCCGCCCCGACCGCGCGGGCCACCTCGCGGGCGGCGACCAGCGGCGCGATCACCGGATCCTCGAAGGCCGCGTCGGCGGCGGCGGCGAGCATCGCCCGGCGCTCGGCCCGGGCGGTCACGGCCTGGCCGCGCCGCTCAGCGAACGCCTCGGCCCGGTCGGCGAGGCGGGGGCCAAGCAACGGCAGCAGGGCGTCCAGCGAGGCGCGGATGTCGCCCACCGTCGACAGGCCGGTGGCGTAGGTGCGCCCGAGATCGCGCACATCCGCCGAGAGCTGGAAGACCCGCGTCCCCGGCGGCACCGCCGAGACCTCCGAGTACAGCACGGTGATCAGCGACTTGCCGCCGAGCGCGAAGACCGCGTCGTAGCGCCCGAGGATCTCCGCGATGGCGTCCGCCCGGGTCGGCAGGTTGCCGGCCCAGAGCGGGTGCGCGGTGGGGAAGGGGATATGGGCCGGCCAGGACGAGCCGTAGACCGGCGCCGCCAGCAGGTCGGCGAGCGCCACCATCTGCGCCGAGGCGTCCGAGGCGTCGATCTCGTCGCCGGCGATCAGGGCGAGACGGCCCGGCGCGATGGCGGCGAGTTTTTCGGCCAAGCGGTCCAGGGAGCCCGCCACCGCCCGCTGGTCGATGGTGGAGGTCTCGCCCGCCGGCACGGCGGTCATCGCCTCCATCACGTCCATGGGCAGGGACAGGAAGACCGGGCCGGACGGGGCGGCGCCGGCATCGTGGAAGGCCCGGCGCAGCAGGATCGGGATCTGGTCCGGGCTCGTCACCTCGCGCGCCCATTTCATCACCGGGTCGGCGATGGCGACGAGGTCGCCCATGAGCAGCGGGTCGGTGAGCGCGTGGCGGAGATCCTGCTGCCCGGCGGTGACCACCAGCGGCGTGCCCGAGACCTGGGAATTGACCAGCCCGCCCATGGCGTGGCCGAGGCCACCCGCCGTGTGCAGGTTGAGGAAGGCCGGCCGGCGCGCGCCCTGCGCGTAGCCGTCCGCCATGGCCACCGCGGTGGCCTCCTGCAGGGCCAGGACGTAGCCGATATCGGGCGCCTCGGTGAGCGCGTCGATGAGCGGCAATTCGGTGGTGCCGGGATTGCCGAAGATGTAGCGCACACCCTCCGAGCGCAGCACCTCGACCAGGAGGTCGGCGCCCCGGCGGTGGCCCGCGGCCGCGACGGTCTCGATCGCCATGCCCAGGCCCCTCTGCCCTGACGGAAACGCCCGCCACGCTAAACCATGGGCGCCACGGGGCAATGCGCGCCGGCGCGGTCCTAGCCGCGCAGCTCCGCCACGAAGGCCTGGATGAAGGGCGGCAGCCCCTCGAGGTCGCGCAGGCACAGGGTCAGGTCGCGTCGCGCCCAAGGGTCGGCGAGGGGCACCACCGCGAGCGCGAGGCCCTGCGCGGCCCGGGCGGCCGCGCTCTCGGGGAGCACCGCCAGCCCGACCCGGGCCTCGACCAGACGGCAGACCGCGTCGAAGTCGCGCAGCTGCACCCGCAGGCGCATCGGCCGCCCCGCGCGGACCGCCTGGGCCACGAGGAACCGGCTGATGGCGCTGCGGCGGTCGAGACCCACGAGGTCGTGGCCGAGCACCGCGGCGAAGGGGATCGCGGCGCAGGCCGCCAAGGGATGGTCCCGGGCGGCCACCAGCACGAACCGGTCCTCCCGGAACGGGAAGGTCTGGAGGGATCCGGTATCCACCGTACCGGACAGGATGCCGAGATCGGCCGCCCCCTCGGCCACCAGTCCGACGATCTCCTCGGAGGTGCGTTCGTCGATCTCGACGCCGATCCCGGGATGATCGGCCAGGAAGGCCGAGAGCGCGTCCGGCAGGAACTCGGTCAGCGCGTTCGTGTTGGCCAGCACCCGGATCTGGCCGAAGGCCCCGCCCGAGAAGGCCGACATCTCCTCGCGCAGGCGCTCCACCGCCGCCAGGACCTCCCGGGCGTGGACGAGGAGCGCGCGGCCGGCCGGGGTCGGGTCGACGCCTTGCCGCCCGCGGGTGAGGAGCGGGGCCCCGAGCGACTCCTCCATCAGCCGGATCCGCGTCGAGGCGGCCGCCAGGGCAAGATTCGCCCGGCCCGCCCCGTGGGTGATCGAGCCGGCCTCGACCACGTGCCGGAACAGGCCGAGATCGGTGAGATCGAACCGCATCATCGCCCCGGCGCCTCCCGGCACGCCCCCCGCGCCGACGCGCGGAAGGTCCGGGACGCCCCCTCCGTCCGCCGCATCGTGCCGTCGCCCGACCGTAGCTGCGGCCCGCCCCCGTGTCAGCGCCCCGGAGCGCCGCCCCCGGCCGCGTCGATCCGGTCCATGGCCCGGCCAGTAAACCGGACCCGTCACAGCCGCTATTGGCACCTCAGAACACCGAGATCATCCGTATCGATATCCTGTAGATCGACATCGCGCAACGAATGTCCATGTTGATCCGGCCTGATCCGCGCATACGCATCACAAGATCATCTTACATGCAATTTACTTCGCGTTAACGCGCAGTAATTCAATACCGTCAAACAGTCATCGAAGACATCGACATGGCGCCAGAATCTGTCCTCAGGCCGGCCATCGGACCGAACTGTGCGCGCCGGCGACGGCCCAAATCCGAATCGGCCCGCCTGATCAGGCCGGGCCTGCCCGCGCAGCGCTCCGAGTGCCCCTGATGGACGCGCTCCTGGTTGACGGCAGCCCGACCCTGCGCGTGCGGCTGCGCCGGCTCCTGAAGGCCAAGCCGGACGTGAGCGTGACCGAGCACGGCGATCCGGCCCCGGCGCTCGTCGCGGCGCAGATGCACGCCTTCGACCTCGTGCTGGTCGATGGCCACAGGCCCGCCATGGACGGGATCGCCTTCATCCGGCGCATGCGCATGATCCCGCACTACGCCCAGGTGCCCATCGGGATGGTCACCGGCGCCATCTCGGACGCGGTGCGGCTCGCCGCCCTGGAGGCGGGGGCGACCGACGTCCTCGACACGGCCATGCCGGGCGTCGAGCTGACCGTGCGGCTGCGCAACATGATCCGGCTTGCCAAGGCGGTGCGGCGGCTGGCCGAGCAGGCAGCCTGGCTCGACGGCGCGGCGGAGGCCGCCCTGCGCCACATGCGCGAGCGCGAGGAGGAGATCATCTTCCGCCTGGCGCTGGCCGTCGAGTACCGCGACAACGACACCGGGGACCATACGTGGCGGGTGGCCCGCTACAGCCGGATCGTGGCCGAAGGGCTCGGCCTGGCGCCGGATTTCTGCCGCAACCTCTATCTCGCCGCGCCGCTGCACGATGTCGGCAAGGTGGGGATCCCGGACGGCGTCCTGCTGAAGCCCGGCCGGCTCGATCCGGACGAGTTCGCCCTGGTCCAGACGCATACGGCGATCGGCCGGCGCATCCTGGGCGGCAGCGCCTCCGAGCTGATCCGCCTCGCCGCCGAGATCGCCGAGGCGCATCACGAGAAATGGGACGGCAGCGGCTACCCGCGGGGGCTCGCCGGCGCCGCGATCCCGCTGGCGGCCCGGATCGTCGCGGTGGCGGACGTGTTCGACGCCCTGACCACGCAGCGCCCCTACAAGGCGGCGCTGTCCTTCGAGGCGGCGCTGGCCTGCATCCGTGCCGAGAGCGGCCGCCACTTCGACCCGGCCTGCGTCGCGGCCTTCTGCGCGCGCTGAGCCGACATCCGCGTCGCTGGCGGGCGGGAGCAGGCCCCGATCCGTCCGCCTGCCGGGCCGGTCACCGAGCCCTGGGCGCGGGTGCCCACCCTGCTCCGCGAGAGCGCCACCGCGCGCGCCGCGCCGTCCGGATGGCTCGTCCGCGACCCCGACGCCCGCGTCGCCCGGGACGACGGCGCGGTGAACCGGAACCCGGCTCCACCGTTGACTCGCGATTTTCCTGGATCACCGATGGAGCCTCGGCATGACCGCGAAATGGATGACGCTGCCGGAGATCGCGCAGATGCGCCACATCTCGCTGGAGGCGGCGCAGCGCCTGATGGACGCGACGGACTGCCCGAAGGTCTTTCGTGCGGACGGCACCGTCTACTCTGTCTCTTATACACATCTGACGCTGCCGACGAAGAGGATAGTG
>CAXDNE010000128.1:0-19512 GCA_963990595.1 uncultured Methylobacterium sp. | reverse complement strand
ACACTATCCTCTTCGTCGGCAGCGTCAGATGTGTATAAGAGACAGCCTCGCGGCCGGGCTTTCCTTTTGTCGTCCTGCCGATGCGATCAGGCCGTCTGCGCGCCGATCCAACGGGACAGGTCGCCCTTCGGCGCGGCACCGACCTTCTGGTCGACCCGCTCGCCGTTCTTGAACAGCAGCAGGGTCGGGATCGACCGGATGCCGTACTGGGCGGCGATCTGCGGGTTCTCGTCGACGTTGACCTTGGCAATCTTCACCTTGCCCTGAAGGTCCGTGGCGATCTCCTCGAGCGCCGGGCCGATCTGGCGACAGGGGCCGCACCACTCCGCCCAGAAATCCACCACGACGGGCTCGGCGGACTTGAGAACGTCCTGCTCGAAGCTCGCGTCGGTCACTTTCACCGTCGCCATAACGTCACCTTTCGGAAGTCGCCGCGCGTCGGGCGGCGTCGAGCGGGCAGGGGCCCGCGCGGTCCGGTCAGAATTGGCGACGGGTCTGCGCCCGGTCAAGAAGTCCGCGCGCTTGCGTTGGGGCTCGGACGGGGACGCGCCCCTCGCGTGTGCGCTGGCGCATGTCGGCCCGGGAGGCCGGGCCGAACCGTGACGGCGCTCGCAGGCGCGCGGTCAGGCCTCGATCCCGGCCCGGTCGAGCGCCGCCGCGATGTCCGCCGCGTCGAGCCCGCGAATCACCGGGCCCGACGTCCAGATCAGGATCGGGCGGATCGTCTGGCCGGGATAGATCTGGCCGAGGAGCCGCGCGTAGAGGGCGATCTGACCGGCCTCGGCGGGCGGCAGCGGGGCGTCCGCGTCCGGCGGGCGCCCGGTCTTGAAGTCGGCCAGCCAGACTGTCTCGGCCGTCACCGCGAGGCGGTCGACGCGGCCCTGGACCACCCGTTCGCCGCGGTCCGTCCGCACCCGTCCCGACAGGCTCACCTCCGCGCGGGCATCGGGCGTGAACAGGTGCGCGAGGTCCGGATCCTCGATGATCCGCAGAACCGAGCGCACGATTCCGTAGAAGGCGGGACGGGGCAGGCCGGGCGCCCGCGACCGCACGAAGGCCAGGCCGGCGGCCTCCCGGCGTGCGGGCTCGACCCGGGGCAGATGCTGCAGGAGGGCATGGATCAGGATGCCGCGCCGCCGGGCCTGGGCATCGGCGAGGCGCGGCGGCGGCACGCGCGTCCCGTCGGCGGCCTGGAGTGCGCCGGACGGGCTGAGCGTCTGCACCTCCGGTTCCGGCGGCACGGGGCTGTGCAGCCAGTCCGGCGCCGGCCCGGGAGACGGGGCGGGCGGCGGCGGCGCGGCGTCGCCGGCCGCGTCGATCCCGTCCTGCCAGATTGTTGCAGGCCCGTAGGCGAGATCGAGGGCGCGGCCCGCGCCGAGCGCCGTCTCCAGGCCGAGATGGATCATCCGGCACCACGCCGCCTCGCTCTCGCGCTCGTGACCGCGGAACGGCGCGACGATCAGCCGGTCGGCCGCCCGGGTCATGGCCACGTAGAGCAGGCGGTTGTGCTCCTGACGGGCCCGGGCGAGGAGCGCCGCGCGGGCCGCGTCGGTGGCCGCGCAATCCTGCGTCTTCCCGCTGGACCAGACCGGCGGCAGCAGGGCCTCGGTCGCGGGCAGCGGCAGCAGGGGCGGATCGTTGCGGCCGAGGGGCTCGCAGCCGTCGAGGATCACGACGACCGGAGCCTCCAGACCCTTGGCCCCGTGCACCGTCATGACCCGGACCTCGTCGCGCCCCGATTCCAGGTCGCGCTTGACCGTATGCCCGGCCTCGGCACCCACGTAGCGCGCCAGGAAGCCGCCGAGGGAGGGGGCGTCCTCGCCGGTTTCGGCCTGCGCGGCGGCGGTGAGGAAGACATCGATGGCATCGCCCGCCTCGCCCCCGAGCCGGGCCACCAGCTTCGCCCGGCCGCCGAGAGGCCCGAGGAGACGCGCGTAGAAACCGAACGGGCCGTGGAGCCCCGCCAGCGCGATCCAGCCCGCCAGCGCCGCGAGCCCGCGTGCCGCCGCCGCGTCGCCCGCGGCCGCGTGGCGATGCAGGGCATCCTCCAGGGTCTCGGAGAGATCGCGACGGGCGGCGATCCGCACCAGATCCTCGTCGGTCAGGCCGACCAGGGGGGTCTTCAGCGCCGTGGCGAGTGTCAGGTCGTCGGCCGGAAGCAGCCCGGACCGCCCGACGGCGACGAGGTCAGCGACCGCGATATGGGCCGAGACCTCCAGCCGGTCCTGCCCGGCGACGGGAACGCCGAGGCTCTTCAGGGCCCGGATCACCTCCTCGAAGGCCGGCCCGCGCTTGCGGACGAGGATCAGCACGTCGCCGGGGCGCCAGATCCGGCCCGTGGCGTCGCCCCGCGTGGTCCAGGTCCGCACCGCCTGCGCCACGCGGCGGGCGGTCACGATCGCGGGGGCGCTCATCTCAGGCGCGTCCAGGGGCGCCGTCCAGGCGTCGGGTTCCGCCGCCGGCTCCGGCTCCGCGATCGGCCACAGCTCCACCGCCCCGGGGGCGCCGGGTCGCGCGCTGGCATGGACGGTCGTGCGGACCGTGTCCTCGAACGACAGCCCGTCATTGTGCGCGTCGAGGGCGAAGACCGCGTCGACGGCGCGCAGGACGAGGCTGGTGGAACGGAACGACAGCGTCAGCGGGACGTCCTCGAAGGTCAGCCCGGCCGAGCGCGATTCCGCGACCCAGGACGCCCGGGTGAGGGCGAATTCCCGCGGCTCGGCGCCTTGGAACCCGTAGATCGACTGCTTCGGGTCGCCCACCGCGAAGCGCGTGCGGCTTCCGGTGCGGGCCCCTTCACCGGCGGCGAATTCCTGCGTGATCGCCCGCAGGATCGCCCATTGCTCCGGGTTGGTGTCCTGCGCCTCATCGACCAGAACGTGATCGATGCCCCGATCGAGCTTGTACAGGACCCAGCCGGCGCCCACGCGGCCGAGCAGGTCCAGAGCCTTGTGGATGAGATCATCGAAATCCAGGGCGCCGAGCCGGGCCTTCTGCGCCTCGACCCGCCGGTGGATCTCGGCGGCGAGCTGAAACAGGGCCTGCGTGCGGGCATGGGCCCGGGCGGCGCGCAGCCGGTCGAACAGCGGCGTCAGCCGGTCGCGCTCGGCGATGAGCGCCTCCTTGGCGGCGGCCGGGACGCTCTTGGTTCCGAGGCTGCCATCCGCCTTGGGCTCGTCCTTCTGGGTGAAGAAGACCGCGCGGTAGAGGCCCAGCGCCTCGGCCCGGTCGGGGATGGCCTCGGCCCGGCTCCGCTCGGCCTCCGCGGCGGCGAGGGCGTCGGCGAGCTTCTCGTCGTTGGCCTTTCCGGTCCGGAGCGCGGTGATCAGGGCGGCCCGGTCGTGCGGACGGCATCCGGGGCCGCCCTCCAGGATCGCCGCCTCGATCCGCTCGGCGGTCTCCTCCGCGGCGAGGCCGAGGGCACCGTGAAGACGCGCGAAGGCCGCCTCCAGACCGGTCCGATCCCCGATCAGGCCGCGCGCCCGCATGGCCGTGCGGATCGCGGCCCGGAGGGAGTCGCCCGTCGCCTCCGGTGTCACGCGGGCCAGGGCCGCGCTCAGCGGCGTGTCGCCATTCGAGACCGCGTCGGCCAGGACGTTGGCCATCTCGATCTCGAACAATTCGCGGGCCTTGCTCTCGTCGAGCACCACGAACCGGGCCGGCACGTTCGCCTCGAACGGGAACATGTGCAGGAGCCGCTCACACAGGGCGTGCAGCGTCTCGATCTTGAGGCCGCCCGGCGTCTCCACGGCCCGGGCGAAGAGCCGCCGCGCCATGCGCAGGCGCTCCGGCCCCGCGCGCTCCCCGGTGAGCTCGGCGAGCTCGGCGGCCAGGGTCTCGTCGTCGAGCGTCACCCAGCGTCCGAGGAGCCTGAACACCCGGATCGCCATGTTGGCGGCGGCCGCCTTGGTGAAGGTGAGGCAGAGGATCCGCCCGGGGGGCGCCCCGTCGAGCAGCAGGCGCACCACCCGGTCGGTGAGCACCTTGGTCTTGCCCGCCCCGGCATTGGCCGAGACCCAGGCCGAGGCGCGCGGATCGGCCGCCCGGCGCTGGTTGGCCCGGGTCAGGTCGTCGACGACGAAGGGTTTGATCGCGTGCGTGCTGGCGCTGCTCAACGGATGGATCCGAGCCGGTTGCGGCCTCTCTCTACAACAGAAATGCGCCGGTGGACCGCGCAAGGCGTCACACCGGGCCTTGCGGGATTGCCCCGGGCGCGGCGGCGCCGCATGGATGCAGGCGAACCGTTCCGCGACATCGATAATGCCCGTGACCCAGCCGACATCCGAGCCGGTGCGCCCGCCGATCCGCTTCCGCGGCCGCTCCTTCATGGCCACCGTCCTGGCGCCGATACCCCCGGTCGCCGACTGGTTCGGCGACCTCGACGCCCTCAACCGCCGCGCCCCGAATTTCTTCGCCGGCCGGCCCGTGATCCTCGACCTGTCCGGATTGCGGCTCAACCGCGAGGATCTTGACGGGCTGCTCGCCGAGCTGGCCGCCCGCAACATAGCCATCCTGGGGATCGAGGGCGCGGCGCCGTCGCTCCTGGGCTCCGGAGCCCCGCCGGCCCTGTCGGGTGGGCGGCCCGCGGGCGAGATCGCCACCCCGGACGAGTCCGCCGCGGACGCGCCCGCGCCGGCCGAGCCGCAGGCCAAGGAGATGGCCCGCTCGCTGATCCTCGACGCGCCCGTGCGCTCCGGCCAGACCATCCTGCATCTCGAAGGCGACGTCACGGTCCTGGGCGCCGTCGCGTCGGGCGCCGAGGTCATCGCGGGGGGCTCGATCCACGTCTACGGCGCCCTGCGTGGACGCGCGATCGCCGGCGCGGCCGGGAACCCGACGGCGCGGATCTGGTGCCGGCGGTTCGAGCCGGAGCTGGTGGCGATCGACGGCCTCTACCGCGCCGCCGACGACCTCGATCCGGCCTTCCGGGGGCAGGCCGTGGAGGTGCGGCTGCTGGAGGACGCGATCAGGCTCAACCTGTTCGAGCGGGGTTGAGGCCTTCGATACCAGGATCCCGGCAGAATTTGCCGACCGGATCCAAAACTTAACCCTTCGGTAACCATACCCGCCGTCAATGGTCCGGTAAGGACTCTTAACGGGCGGACATGAGCGAGACCCTCCCCGAGCCGATCGATCCGGAGACCGCCCGAGCGGCGGCTCCTTCCGCGCCCCGGCCGCTCAGCCTGCGCGGACGGGCCTTCAAGGCCCTGGCCCTCTCCCCCGAGCCGCCGCTTCCCGAGTGGCTCGCGGGCCTCGACGCGGCGCTCAAGCGCTCGCCGACCCTGCTGAAAGGCCGGGCCGTGATCCTGGACTGCGCCCAGCTCAAGCCCGAGCCGGACGCCCTCGAGATGCTCATGCGTGAGCTCAAGGCCCGCGGCATCGCGGTCCTCGGCATCGAGGGCGCCGACACGGTTGCCGAGGGCCTGCCGCCGCTCCTGGTCAAGGGACACCCGTCCGAGAAGGTCGAGATCCCGAGCGTCCCGGCCGAGCCGGAGCCGCAGGTGGTCACCTCGATCACCGTCGAGGGCTCGGTCCGCTCCGGCCAGAGCGTCATCAACCCGACCGGCGACGTCACCGTGATGGGGTCCGTCTCCTCGGGGGCCGAGATCCTGGCCGGCGGCTCCATCCACGTCTACGGCGCCCTGCGCGGACGCGCGATCGCCGGAGCCGCGCGCAACCCGCGCGCACGAATCTACTGCCGCAAATTCGAGCCCGAGTTGCTGGGGATCGACCGCCTCGTGCGGACGGCGGAGGACATGGGCACGGCCCTGCGCGGCAAGGCCGCCCAGGTCTGGCTCGATGGCGGCAACATCCGAATGGCAAGCCTGGATTAAGGGAGATCGACGCGTGGCAAAGGTTCTCGTCGTCACATCGGGCAAGGGCGGCGTCGGCAAGACGACGACGACCGCAGCCCTCGGAGCGGCCCTGGCCCAGGGCGGCCAGAGCGTGTGCGTCGTCGATTTCGACGTCGGCCTGCGCAACCTCGACCTGGTCATGGGCGCCGAGCGCCGGGTCGTCTACGACCTCATCAACGTGGTCAACGGCGACGCCAAGCTCCCGCAGGCGCTGATCAAGGACAAGCGGCTCGAGACCCTGCACCTGCTGCCGGCCTCGCAGACCCGCGACAAGGATGCCCTCACCGACGCGGGCGTCGCCCGGGTCATGGACGAGCTGCGCGAGAAGTTCGACTGGGTGATCTGCGACTCCCCCGCCGGCATCGAGCGGGGCGCCCAGCTCGCCATGCACCACGCCGACGTGGCGGTGGTCGTGACCAACCCCGAGGTCTCCTCGGTCCGCGACTCCGACCGGATCATCGGCCTCCTCGATTCCAAGACCGCCAAGGCGGAGAAGGGCGAGGACATGGAGAAGCACCTGATCCTCACCCGCTACGACCCGGGCCGGGCCGATCGCGGCGACATGCTGAAGACCGAGGACGTGCTCGACATCCTGTCGATCCCGCTGCTCGCCATCATCCCGGAGAGCCAGGAGGTGCTGCGCGCCTCGAACCTCGGCTGCCCGGTGACCCTGAACAACCCGCTCTGCGCCCCGGCGCGGGCCTATGCCGACGCGGCGCGCCGGCTGAAGGGCGAGAGCGTGCCGATGAGCCTGCCGGTCGAGCGCAAGTCTTTCCTCGACAAGCTGTTCATGCGGAGGGCGGCATGAGCATCCTCGGGATCTTCCAGAAGCGCACCTCCGGTGTGGTCGCCCGCGACCGCCTGCAGCTGATCCTCGCCCACGAGCGGGCCGAGTCGGGCCGCCCCGACCTCGTGCTCCAGCTCCGCGAGGAGATCCTGGCGGTGATCTCCAACCATGTCGCGGTGGAGCCCGACAAGGTGAAGGTCACCCTGGAGCGCGGCGAGGGCGTCTCGACGCTGGGCCTCGACATCGAGCTGCCGCTCGGTGCCTCGGCCAAGCTCGACGCGAAGCTGGCGGCCAAGCTGGCCGAGGTCGCGGCCAACAAGGGGAGCGCCAAGCCGGCCTCCTCCAAGAAGGCCGCTTGAGCCGGATCGGGGCCGACCCCGCCGGCATCGAACAGCGCGAGCCGCGCCCGGTCAGCCGGGTGCGGCTTCGCCATGCGCAGCGCCGGGCCTCGACCGGGCGCCGTGCCGCCCCATGTCCGAGCCCTCGGGGGATTTCGCCGGGAGGACCGCCATGCCGAGCGCCACGACGGATGACGGAATCCGTCTCCATTACGAGGAGAGCGGGCAGGGCACGCCGCTGATCTTCGTGCACGAGTTCGCCGGCGACCACCGCAGCTACGAGGCGCAGCTCCGCCATTTCGGCCGGCGCTACCACGCCATCGCCTTCAATGCCCGCGGCTATCCGCCCTCCGACGTCCCGGAGGCAATCTCGGCCTATTCGCAGGCCCGCGCGGCCGACGACATCCTGGCGATCCTCGACCATGTCGGCGCGCCCCGCGCCCACGTTGCCGGGATCTCGATGGGCGCCTTCGCGACCCTGCATTTCGGTCTGCGCCACCACGGCCGGGCCCTGTCGCTCTGTCTGGGCGGCTGCGGCTACGGCGCGGAGCCCGAGCGGCAGGCCCTGTTCCGCGCCGAGGCCGAGGCCACCGCCGCGATGCTGCGCCGGGACGGGATGGCGGCCTTCGCGGAGCGCTACGCCACCGGGCCGACCCGGGTGCAGTTCGAGAACAAGGATCCGCGCGGGCATGCCGAGTTCAAGCGGATGCTCGCCGAGCATTCCGCCCTCGGCTCCGCCAACACGCAGGCCGGCGTGCAGAAGGAGCGCCCCTCGCTCTACGACCTGGCGGACGCGATGGCGTCGATCACCGTGCCGACCCTGATCGTCGCCGGCGACGAGGACTGGCCCTGCCTCGCTCCAAGCCTGATGATGAAACGGGCGATCCCGTCCGCCGCCCTGGCGGTCGTGCCGAATACCGGCCACGCGCTCTCCGTCGAGGAGCCGGAGGCCTACAACCGGCTGCTGGACGCGTTCCTGGCGCAGGTCGAGAGCGGCCGCTGGCCGATGCGCGATCCGCGGGCGGCGTCGGCGACGATCACCGGGATCAAGGGCTGACGGGCTCCCGCGGGATCAGCCGGAACCGGGCGGGCCGGTCCGGCTGGGTGGTGACCACGGCCTGGGGCAGGACGGGCTCGCGCTCGTCCAGGACGAGCCGGAACCGCGCCAGAAGGCGCGCCAGCGACAGAACCGCCTCGCTCAGCGCGAACTGCGCGCCGATGCAGACCCGCGGCCCCGCTCCGAAGGGCAGGTAGGCGAAGCGCGGCGGCGGCGGGGCTCCCGGCAGGAAGCGGCCGGGATCGAACGCCTCGGGGTCCGACCAGAGGGCCCGGTGCCGGTGGAGCACCCAGGGGCTGACCATGACGATGTCGCTCTTCTTCACCGGGTGGCCCGCGACCACGTCCGGGCCGAGCGCCCGGCGGACCACGACGAAGGCCGCCGGATAGAGGCGCAGGGTCTCGTCGATCACGGCGCGGGTCAGGGGGAGGCGCCCGTCGCTCTGGCACCCGGTGGGGTCGGCGAGGTCGGCGCCCCGCGCCTCGGCGGCGACGCGCTCTTGGAGCTCCGGGGCGAGGGCGAGCAGGTAGGCGGCCCAGAACAGCGTGCCGGCCGTGGTCTCGTGGCCGGCGAGGATCATGGTGGCGACTTGGTCGCGCAGCTCGTCGGGCGTGAACGCCGCCCCCGTATCCGGGCTGCGCGCCGCCGCGAGCAGGTCCAGCAGGTCCCCCGAGTGGGCGGGACCCCGATCCGCCTCCCGGCGCGCCGCGATGATCCGATCGAGGAACGGGATCCAGCGGCGGCGGAACCGCGCCCGCGGCCAGTCCAGCGGCACCGGCCAGCCCGGCGGCGTCACGATGTCGAGCAGATGGGGGCGGCCCATCCGTTCGGCATAGTCGGCGATGAACTGGCGCAGCTCCGGGCCGTGCTCGTCCATGCCCACCGAGAACATGGCCCGCCCGGCGACCTCGAGGGCGAGCCGGTAGAAAGCGTTGAACAGGTCGACCGGCCCGGCCGCGGCCTCCGCGGCGATGCGATCCAGCCCCTCGGTCACCGCGGCCGCGATATGGGGCACGAGGCCGTCGATCGCGCGCGGCGTGAAGGCCGGCGCCAGGGTGCGGCGCTGGTGGCGCCACGCCGCGCCCTCGCTGATCAAGAGTCCGTCGCCGAGGATCGGGCGCAGGATCCGGGTCGTCCCGGTCGTCCGCGCGTAGTTCGCCTGATTCTCCACGAGAACCCGGCGGATCGCCTCGGGGTCGTTGAGCACGAAGCTCGACCGCCCGAGGAGCCCGCGGCGAGTCACCGGTTCCTCGAAGGCGCGCCGGGGGAAGCCTTGGAGGCTGTTGTCGCGGATCGAGCGCAGATAGGCCCAGATCGGCAATTCGCGCTCCGGGAGCGCACGGTGCGGCGGCACCACCCGGGGCAGGCCGGCGAGGCTCGCAGTCGTCCGGGCCGGGCTCACGGTCGCGTCCGATACATGGGGCATGGGCTGCCATCCTGTGGCGGACAGGGAGGGATCTGTAAACCGCCGCGGGCGCCGCCCGCGCGCCGGTCACGCTGACGTCATTCGGCGGCGTTGCGCAGGCGCGCCTCGGCACCCCGGAGCGGCAATTGCTCGGGAAACCGCGCGGGGTCGGCTTCCGCCGAGAGGCTCGCCAGGAGACTGGCGCGGGGCAGGGTGTAGCCGATGACGTCGAGGAGGGTCTCGACGCCCCGCTCCAGGTACTCGTCCACCCGGTCGACGACCAGGATCTCCGGTTCCCGCAGGATGGCCCGGGCGAGGCCGATCCGCACGCGGACGCGGTCGGTCAGGAGCTGTCCGCGGTTGCCGACCTCCTTCTCGAGCCCGCGCCGCTGGATCGGCCGCTCCAGATCGAACTCGCGGAACACCGCGCGCGCTTCGCGCTGGATGAGAGCCTCACCGTGCATCCGCGCCGTGTCGATGCGGCCGAACAGCAGGTTGTCGAGCACGGTGCTGCGCGGGTTGATCCGGTTGGGATCGTAGGATTCGACGTCGCAGCCGTCGTCGCCGTGCATGAAGCCCTGCACGATGCCCCGCGCCCCGACGATCCGCTTGGTGAGCGCCTGATCGAGAAGGCCGAAGCGCATCCTGGGCTCGACATAGGCCAGGGCGAGCGCCAGGAAAGCGACGCTGTCCGCCTCGCTCAGGCGCCCCTCGGCGGGCACGCGCGCGAGCCGGCGCAGGTAATCCGGCAGGGCGTCCGGGGTGATCAGCGAGAAGCGCCGGAACAGCGGGTGGCCGGGCGGCACGTCGGCGAAGATGTCCTTGAGATTGCTGGCGATGGCGACGCCCATGCGATCCAGCTCGTCGAGGAGCTTCACCTTCTCGAGCGCCTCCCGGAACAGCGGCGTGCCCGCCAGGCGGTGGGGATCGGTGAGCGTCCGGTCGCGCGGCACCCCGAACAGCAGGTTCTCGCTCACCGTCGCCTGATCGTTGTAGCAGCCGCGGGAGAAGGGGATCACGAGGTCGGCGAGGCCATTGCGGGCGAAATGCTCGCGCAGGTGCTCCCGGGCCGCGATCATGCGCTGGCCGACCGGGGTATCGTGGGCGACCGAGCTGAGCGCCCCGAGGCCGAACCGGTAGAGGTCGTCCCCGAGATCGAGCCGGCCGAGCAGGTCGAGGAGGCGCTCGTCGAGGTCGCCGGCATCGCGGACGCCGAGACGCTGGTAGTCGATCCAGGGGTCGTCGATGCTGTCGCACGGATTGCCGGTCTTCACCGCCTCGTTGATCCGCGTCTTGCTGAGATCGAGGCCGTTCGTCCGCAGCGGCCGGATCCGCAGGCCGTAGAGCGCGTTGTCGCGCACCGTTCCGGGAAACAGGACCGGTTCGACGCCGGCGAAGGCGATGCGGTGGGCGAGGGCCGGTCGCGGCAGGGTCGACAGATCATGCACGCCGACCCGGATCGAGCCGCTGGACGCGCTCTGCAGACCCGCCAGCACCCGCGCGAATTCCTGAGCCACCGGGCCCGACGGAACCAGCGCGAGGCGCGCGGGCAGCCGCACCTCGGCGTCGGTGATCTCCACCAGTGAGGTGCCCTGCGGGTCACGCAGGACCACGCCTTCGATCCGGAGCGGGCTTCCGAGCCGGGGCGGCGCGCGCTCCGAGTCCGGCTCCGCGGGCCGCAGGCGCTGCGGCCCGAAATGCGCCGCCACGGTTTCGTATTTCACCTCGACGTCGAGGCGCTGCTGATCCCAGTCGATCAGCTCCTTCAGGGGCGGGGGCAGGTCGCGATAGGCGGCGAGCACGGCCACGAGCTGGCCGATATCGAGTTCGCCCTTGAGCGCGAAGTAGCCGCCGATGGCGTAGAACAGGAACGGGGTGACCTGCGCGAGCAGGTTGTTGAGGTATTTGACCGCGAATTTGCGCCGATAGATCCGCAGCCGCAGGTCGTACAGGCTGTAGAGCCGGCCGCCGATCTCCGCCCGCTCCCAGCGGCCGGTATCGTTGAGCAGCACCGCCTGCAGCCCGTCGAGCACTTCGGCGACGCGGCCGGCGAGATTGCGCGAGGCGATCTGGCGTCGACGGCTGAGCCGGATGATCTCGCGCCGCAGGCGCGGGATGACGGTCATCTGCACGCCCACCATGCCGCCGGCCGCGAGGCCGAGCCACATGTTCTGCATCATGATGAAGGCGAGCGCGGTGGCCGCCTGCGTGCCGAGGAAGACCGGCACCACGATCGCGTCGCCGATGAAGGAGCCGATTGGCTCGACCTCGTCGCGAATGATCGTCGCGGTCTCGGAGGATTTCACCTCCCGCTGCGTCTCCGGCGAGAAGCGCAGCATCAGCGAGAACAGCTGGAAGCGCAGGCGCCGCAGCATCCGCTCGCCGAGGATGCCCTTCTGCAGGTTGATCCAGAACTTGAAGGCGCCGTTGATCAGGACCAGCGACAGGAACAGGGTCGAGAGCCCGAACAGCAGTTCGAGACGGTCCAGATGGAAGCCTTCGAACAGCCGGGTCGTCCCGCCGCCGAGCGCGCGGGGCCACTCCACGGTGAGTTCGAGGAAGGAGGCGGTCGCCTCCCCGTGGGAGAAGGCCTTGCCGGTGATCGCGTCGTTGACGATGCGCTTGGGCAGGTCGAGCGAGGCGAAGTAGAACGGCAGCGACGCCAGGACCACGGCGCAGATCTTGATCTGATCGCCCTTGGAGTAGCGCCAGATATAGGGGAACAGCCGCGGCTCAAGCGCGCGCATCGTGTGCTTCCGACGAAAGCCCGTCCTGACGACGGGAAGGCCGAATCGACGCAGATGGACGCATGGTCATAATCACGGTCGATACGGTACCCGAGCGGCCCGATTCCAGCCAATCCGGCGTTCCGCGGGCGCGGGGGCCGGCATCTGGGCGCAAGCGGGTTCTGATATAGGGCGTCAATCTCTTAACGGGTGAGTCTGCAGGGCTGCCCTGCAAGGACGGCCCGGGTCGGGCCCGCCCGTCGCCGCCGCGGCACGGGCCCCCAGCAATCCGGGCGCGGCGCCCCCGCCATGTCCTCAGCGGTCTTGCCCCAGAGCGCGCGTCCTTATATTGCGACGCAACCACCACGACTCCGTACCTGAACCGGCGCGGACGGCCGCGCCGCGCGGCCGCCAGGGAGCCGGCACAACCCGTTTCGGGCCGCCATGAATCTGCGCAACATCGCCATCATCGCCCACGTCGACCACGGCAAGACGACTCTCGTCGACAAGCTGCTGGCCCAGTCCGGCACCTTCCGCGAGAACCAGCGGGTCGAGGAGCGGGCGATGGATTCGAACGACCTCGAGAAGGAGCGTGGCATCACGATCCTGGCGAAGGCGACCTCGGTCCTCTGGAAGGATACCCGCGTCAACATCGTCGACACCCCCGGCCACGCCGATTTCGGCGGCGAGGTCGAACGCATCCTGTCGATGGTCGACGGCGTGATCGTGCTGGTGGACGCGGCCGAAGGGCCGATGCCGCAGACCAAGTTCGTGGTCGGCAAGGCGCTCAAGATCGGCCTGCGCCCGATCGTGGCGATCAACAAGGTCGACCGTCCGGACGCGCGGATCAACGAGGTCGTGAACGAGGTTTTCGACCTGTTCGCCGCCCTCGACGCTACCGATGAGCAGCTCGACTTCCCGATCCTCTACGGGTCGGGCCGCAACGGCTGGATGGCCGACAGCCCCGAGGCCGATCCGTCGGTGGGCCTGGAGCCGCTTTTCGAGCTCGTGCTGAAGCACGTCCCGCCGGCCCGGACCGAGGAGGGTCCGTTCCGGATGCTCGGCACCCTGCTGGAGGCCAACCCGTTCCTGGGCCGCATCATCACCGGCCGCATCGCGTCGGGTTCGGTGAAGCCCAATCAGTCGATCAAGGTGCTCGACCGCACCGGCAAGGTCGTCGAGACCGGCCGCGTGTCGAAGATCCTCGCCTTCCGGGGCCTGGAGCGCGCGCCGATCGAGATCGGCGAGGCGGGTGACATCGTGTCGATCGCCGGCCTGATGAAGGGCACCGTGGCCGACACCTTCTGCGACCCGCAGGTCGAGACCCCGATCCAGGCCCAGCCGATCGATCCGCCGACCGTGACCATGTCGTTCATCGTCAACGACAGCCCGCTCGCCGGCACCGAGGGCGACAAGGTCACGAGCCGCATGATCCGCGACCGCCTGTTCAAGGAGGCCGAGGGCAACGTCACGCTCAAGATCGAGGAGGCGGCCGACAAGGATTCGTTCTACGTCTCGGGCCGTGGCGAGCTGCAGCTCTCGATCCTGATCGAGACCATGCGCCGCGAGGGCTTCGAGATCGCCGTGTCCCGCCCGCGCGTGGTGTTCGAGCGCGACGAAGCCGGCGCCCTTCTCGAGCCGATCGAGGAGGTGGTGATCGACGTCGACGAGGAGCATTCGGGCGTCGTCGTGCAGAAGATGTCCGAGCGGAAGGCCGAGATGCTCGAGATGCGGCCGTCCGGCGGCAACCGCCTGCGCCTCGTCTTCCACGCCCCGACCCGCGGCCTGATCGGCTACCAGGGCGAGCTGCTCACCGACACCCGCGGCACGGCGATCATGAACCGGCTGTTCAAGGCCTACGAGCCCTACAAGGGCGAGATGCCGGGTCGCCGCAACGGCGTGCTGATCTCCAATGACCAGGGCGAGGCCGTGGCCTATGCCATGTGGAACCTGGAGGATCGCGGCCCGATGATGATCGAGCCCGGCTGGAAGGTCTACCAGGGCATGATCGTCGGCGAGCACAACCGCGAGAACGATCTCGAGGTGAACGTCCTCAAGGGCAAGAAGCTCACCAACATCCGCACCACCTCGAAGGACGAGGCCGTGCGCCTCACCCCGCCGATCCGCATGACCCTGGAGCGCTCGCTCGCCTGGATCCAGGACGACGAGCTCGTCGAGGTGACCCCGAAGTCGATTCGCCTGCGCAAGGCCGTCCTCGACCCGAACGACCGGAAGCGCGCCGAGCGTGCCAAGGAGAACGCGGCCTGAGCGTGAGCCGCCACAGGTCGTGAATTTCCGGCAACCGGGCGCTCAGGTCCGGTTGCTGATGCAGCCCTTATGACTGGCCTCACCCGGGCCCATCGCACCCTTACGCCGACCGCGTTACCTCGGCGTGGCGGACCCGGGAGGCCCGCGTGAACCCCGTGACTTCCATGCCCGTCGTGCTGAACCCGCTCCCCTCGGCCCCGTCAGCCGGAGCCGCGCCGCCCGCCTATGTCGTCGGCCAGGACGGGGAGGGCCACTGAGTTGCCGTCGAGACCGGCGGACGGGCCGGGGGCATCTTCCGCACCCGGCAGGACGCGATTCGCTTCGCCTCCATCGAGATCGGCTGCCGGCCCAGCGACGTGCCGATGGCGGCGGGTCCGATCCGCTTTCGACTGACCTGAGTTCCGACACGCCGGTCCGACGGGGCGCGGCGGACGCTCCGCCGCGCCTCTCTGCAGCCGTCGGCAGGAGCTTCGTCAGCTGCTGCCGGGATCGGTCTCGTCGTGCTGGGTCCCTCCGGTCGGCGTACCCTGCCCGGGCTTGCCGTCGGTCTTCTCGTTCGGGTCCTTCACCGCGTCGGGCGCGACGTTCTTCGGCTTGTCGGGTGTCGAGCGGGTGTCCTCGCGCTCACTCATTCCCGGTTCTCCCGTTCGGCACGAGAGTGGCCTCCGGCGACCTTCTCGTCGGCGGCCGGGCCCCGCGCGGCCTTCTGATCGGAATGACCGGCCGAGGACCCGCCGACCGCTGGTGGTGACCGCCCCGGCTCGCCGGTGCGGCCCCATCCCTCCTTCGGCTCCGCTTGCGGCGCTCCGCCGGAGCCGATGTCGGTGATGGCAGCCTGATCGGGGGTCTGGTGGCCGCCCCCGGCGGGCGGCGAGCCGCGCGAGCCGACCTTGTCGTCGGGCTTGCGGGTGACCGTTCCGGATTCGCTCGTCGGCCTGACCATCACCGCTTCCCGTCATCCTGGCCGACCGCGGCCGTGGCGCGGTCGATGGCCTCCCGCAGGTCCGGACCGGGACCGGTTTTACCCGCCAGCCGGTCGAGGTTCTCGCGCGGCGTTTCGGCTTCGGTCGCCTCCGTGGCGTCGGAGCCGGGCGTGCCGGAGGCGATGCGTGCCGCCTGGGCATCGCCGGCCGGATCGCGTTTCAGATCGGCCTGCGTTCTGGCGGGCTGCCCCAGGTCGCGGGGAGAATCCTGGCCGAGATCCTGCCCGTTGCGGTCGGCATAAGCATCGAAGTCCTTCAGCGACGGTCGTCCTGTCTGATCTGCCATGGCTCGCCTCTCTGCGTCTTCGCGGGACAACGGAGGCGGAGAAGGAGGGTTGCGCCGCCCGGACCGATCGACACGGCTGCGGCCGCTCGGTCAGGGGCCGACGATCCGCGGCAAGACCGCGTGTGCCACGTGCAGAACCGAATCCTCGGCGGCGCCGCGGGTCGCGGCACGGGCCTCGATCGTCAGCAGATCTCCGTCGCGCAGGACGACCGCCGTCGCACCCGCGCCTCGCTCCAGCGCGTAGACGCTGATCCAGGCGATCGCCGGACCGGCGGCGAGGCTGGTGAGCCGGCAATCCGGATTCCGGCGGACGCAGATCGACTCGAGGGCGCCGAAGGAGGTCTTCCCGGACCGGACGCGCGCCTCGGTCCCGTCCGTCAGCCGTCCGAGCTGCAGATCGACCGTGGGCGCGCCGTTGCAGGGCGAACAGGTCAGAATGAGGTGCTGCGCTTCCGCCTGCACCTCGGATTCTCGGTCGAGCGCGATCCGCGCGTCCCCGGCGATCGTCGTCAGGTCGTGGAGCGCGAAACCCTGCGCCAGCGCGGCGTGCGCCCAGAGTACCGACAAGAGAACGAAGAGGCCGCGCATGCAACGATTCCCCGCCAGCTGCGCGACATGCGATAGCGGAGGGACAGATGGTGATAAAGATCCGCCTGCGCCGACTGCTGCGCGGAATTCAAGTCGAAGAGATACCAGATTTGAGGAAGAAAGTGCCGCGAGCTACAGCGGAATATGCATCAGTACTGAATCAGGGGTGGTGATATTCGATTTCCGGGTGACCTGTTTCCCAGGTCTGGGAAGCGCTAGCGTCAGAAGCTGGACGCATGGGCGGCGCGACCGGCGCCGGATCGGTCGGCGCCGGTCGCGAGCCTCGTGCGCCGTGAGCGGCCTCTGGGGCCGCTCCGGCGAGTCCGCTCAGCCGATCCCGTCGAACAGGGCCGACGAGATGTAGCGCTCGGCGAACGAGCAGGCGACGGTGACGATGCGCTTGCCCTGGAAGTCCGGCCGCTTGGCCAGCTCCAGCGCGGCGGCGACGTTGCCGCCCGTCGAGATGCCGCCCGGAATGCCTTCGAGCCGGGCGAGGGCGCGCGCGGTGTCGAAGGCGGTCTGGTTGGAGACCTTCAGCACGCCGTCGAGGATCGCGGTGTGGAGGTTGTCGGGGATGAAGCCGGCGCCGATCCCCTGGATCTTGTGCGGGCCCGGCTGGCCGCCGGAGATCACCGCCGAATCCTCCGGCTCCACGGCGAAGACCTTCAGGTTCGGGAGGCGGGGCTTCAGCACCTCGCCGACGCCCGTCACGGTGCCGCCGGTGCCGACGCCCGCCACGAACGCGTCGAGCTGGCCGCCGGTATCGGTCCAGATCTCCTCGGCGGTGGTCTTCCGGTGGATCTCCGGATTGGCGGGGTTCGAGAATTGCTGCGGCATCACCGAGCCGGGGATCTCCTTCAGGAGCTCCTCGGCCTTGGCGATCGCGCCCTTCATGCCCTGCGCACCGGGGGTGAGCGCCAGTTCGGCGCCCAGGAAGGCGAGCATCTTGCGCCGCTCCAGCGACATGGTCTCGGGCATCACCAGGATCAGGCGATAGCCCCGGGCTGCTGCCGTGAAGGCCAGGGCGATGCCGGTATTGCCGGAGGTCGGCTCGACCAGGGTGCCGCCGGGCTTGAGCTGGCCGGACGCCTCCAGCGCATCGATCATGTTGACGCCGATGCGGTCCTTGACGCTGGCGATCGGGTTGAAGAACTCAAGCTTCAGCAGGATCTCGGCGTCGACGCCGTGCTCCTTCGGCAAACGGTTCAGGCGCACCAGCGGGGTGTTGCCGATCGTCTCGGTGATCGAGCCGTAGACACGACCGTGGCCGACCTTCGCCGGCGCGTTGAGGGAATCGGCCATCGCGGAGCTCCTGCTCGTGTAAGGGTCGGATAAGTCTCGGGTCCGAATGGGCCGCGCCGCGCGAAACGATCGGCCGCTGCCCTGTCCGGCCCCGGATGGGAGGCTGCGATATCGCGTTGCCGCCGCGGGAGCAATCGGGCTAAGTGCCGTCACCAAAAGTTCTTTCCGCTTCTCGTGACGATTCCGGCCGAGGATGGGACGGCTTTGCTGAGGACTCCGGGCTTGATGGAAGATCGTTCTCCGGCTCTCCGCCGCGGACAGCCCGCGGTGCGACGGGCGTGCCGATGATACCGGAGCCGGGCGCATCTGCCTGCACCGGGCGACCGACTCGCCGGGCGGCATTGCTGTCCGCGCTCGGGCTGATCCTCGCCCGCAAGGCACGGTCGGCCGAGCCCGCGCGCGCGGTGCTGGCGACCGCGACGCCGGGAGGCGGCTTCCCGGCCTTCGGTGAGGCCTTCGTGGCGGCGATCCACACGGCCGATCCGACGCTGGCGATCGAGACCCGGAACAGCGGCGGCTCGGCCGAGAATATCGGCCTCCTGCGCGACGCCCGCGTCGACCTCGCCCTCGTCCAGGGCGAGTACGCCTATCCGGCCCTCTCCGACCCGAGAGGTCTGACCGTGCTGGCGCCGATGTACCCGACACCGGGCCTGTTCGCGGTTCCGGCGGGGAGCCAGATCCGGACGGTGGCGGATCTGCGCGGGCGCAATGTGGTGCTCGGCACCCGCAAATCCGGATTGACCGTGATGGGGCGCAGCGCGCTCAGCGCCTCGGGTCTCGACCCGGAGCGCGATATCCACCCGATCCTGCTCGATCGGGCGGGGGATGGTCCGAACCTCGTGCGGGACGGGCAGGCCGACGCGCTGTGGGGCGGCGGCCTCGACTGGCCCGGTTTCCAGGCGATGGCCCGGGAGCCGGGCGGCGCCCGCTTTTTCGGACCGTCGGAGGCGGGGATCGCGCAATTGGCGAAGCCCGGAGCGGCGATGAAGCGGCTCACGGTGCCGGCGGGCAGCTTTCCCGGACAGGCCGCGCCGATCGAGACGGTGGGGTCCTGGAGCTTCGTGCTCGCGCGCCCGGGCCTCGATGACGCTCTGGCCTACCGGATCGTCCGGGCACTCGCCCGGGCCGATCTGGGCGCGACCCAGCCCAGAAATCTCCTCGGCATCGTCCCGGCGGCCTGGATCAATCCCGGCACGGCCCGTTACCTGACCGAGGCCGGGTTCAGCCCGCGCTGAGACCCCGGCTCTTCACCGGAACGAGGCGACGCGACGATCCCGCTTCCGCTCGGCGGCCGGCTGGTAGGCGATCTCGGCGTGGTGGGTGCAGTAGGGCAGTCCGGTGATCGAGCGGGCGCCGCAGAACCGGAATTCCGGCGTGGTCGGATCGCCCAAAGGCCAGCGGCACATGGATTCCCGCAGGTCCATGATCGTGACGCGCTGCGAGACCTGCAGGGCGACCGGCTCCGGAGCCGGGACGGGGGCCGGGAATTCGGGCGCGGGCCGATGCGACAGGATCGCCACAGGCTCGGGGGCCTGCGTGGCGACCACCGCGATGGCGGTCTCGATCTCGACGGTCTTCGACGGGGCGGCGGCGGCCGCTGCCTCGTCGCTGCCGCGGGCGCGCCCGGCCAAGCCCAGGCGGTGGACTTTGCCGATCACCGCGTTGCGGGTGACGCCGCCGAGCTGCGCGGCGATCTTGCTCGCGCTCTGTCCATCTTCCCACAGCCGGCGCAGCAGCGCTACGCGATCATCCGTCCAGCCAAGGCCCGCTTCCATCATCCCCTCCGCCCCCCTGCGGCCCGCGCTGCGCCAAGCTCTGCGGTGTGCATGCCGGGCTGATGACCCGTCCTTCGGCGGGTCAGGCCGCCCTGCCTGTCTCTTATACACATCTGACGCTGCCGACGAAGAGGATAGTGTA
>CAXDNE010000127.1:0-19564 GCA_963990595.1 uncultured Methylobacterium sp. | reverse complement strand
CCTCGAAGCCGTCGGCCGATCCCCTGAACCATCCGTCTGAGTCAGTGCACTAGCCAGCGTCAAGCTCGCAGCCCTGCGAGTCTGGCTGCGAGCTTAATGAGTCCGCGACCTAAACCGGCTCGCCCGAAACCGGCTGCTCGTGCACCAACATCGTCAGACACACTCCCGAAGTCGGTCAGGGCGCCGAGCGGAAGGCTCGAGCCTGAGAGCAAGCGCACTGTGCGGACCACGTCGATCGTTTGGCTGAGCGCGACGGCTCAGCGGTGGGCCGCGACCGAACCGGCCGTCAGATTGAACCGCTTTCCCGAGGTTTGAACTCTCGCAAATCGTAACCGGCAGCCTCGGAAAGCAGTCGAGCAGAATTGTGCAAGCTCGCGGCACCGCTACACTGACCCGCGGGAGAAAACGCAGTCGGAAAGCGACTCAGTCCGCGAGAGGGAGCAGCGATGGCACGTGTCTTGGTAACGGCAGGTTTCGGCGCTTGGCTTGTGACCGGTTTGTGCAGCACGACCGTGCTCGGCGCGCCTTACATGATTGTCGGCAATGACGAGAAGCTCGTCTGGAATGACGAGGGCAAGCCGGTGATGTCGCTTCCCGGCAAGGACAACGTGCTCGTCGTCGATCTGGCCGACCCGGAAGCCCCTAAGATCATCGCCAACCTGCCGCTGAAGAACTCCGTGGTGGGTCCACCCGCCAACATCGCCATAGACCCGAGCGGCTCGATTGCCTTAGTGGCGGATTCCGTCAACGTCATCCAAGAGGGCGAGGCGCTCAAGCAGGTGCCGGACGATAAGGTCTACGTCATCGACCTGAAGGCGAGTCCGCCACAGCGCGCCGCTACAGTGCAGGTCGGCAAGATGCCGTCGGGACTGGACATCAGCCCGAAAGGCGACATGGCCCTCGTGGCCCTACGCGGTGACAATGCAGTCGCCGTGCTGTCGATCAAAGGTACCGAGGTGAAGGTGGTCGACACCGTGCCTATGGGCGACATCGTCTCACAGGTCACCTTCACGCCGGATGGCCGTCACGCCGTGGCGGTCAAGTTTCCGGCGGGCAAGGCCTCGCTGCTCGACATCGGCGCGGACGGTAAGGTGACCTACAACAAGCTCGATCTGCCGACCGGCCCCTGGCCCTACAACGTCGTCGTGAGCCCCACGGGCAAGATCGCGCTCACCGCGGATAACGGCAATTCCGGCGCCTCGGACGGCAGCGTCGACACGGTGAGCGTCATCGATCTCGAAGCCCAGCCGCCGCGGATCACGGACCGCGTGGTGGTTGGAGACGGCCCGGAAGGCATCGCTATCAGCCCCAAGGGCGATGTCGGGGTGGCAGTCATCCTCAGGGGTTCGAACGCGAACAAGAAGGCTTATTTCTACAACAAGAATGGCAGCCTCAGCGTCCTGAAGATCGACGGGAAGACGGTTAACAACATCAAGGAAATTGAGGTCGGTGGACTGCCGGAAGCGGCGGTGTTCACCCCGGACGGACGTTACCTGCTCGTCGGCAACTATCTCGACCAAGACTTCTCGATCTTGCGGGTCGACGGCACCGAGATCACCGATACGGGGAAGCGGTTCAAAGTGCCTGGCCACCCCGCCTCGGCTCGGATAAGCCGGCGCTGACAGCGAGATACTTCGGTCGGTTTGGCACGTCTCTGGCCAGCGCTACCCATCCCGCAGCGCTTTTGTGGTCAGCGGCCGCTAACTAGTCGTCGAAGTCTGACGCTTGATACCTACTCGCCTGAGTCGCAACGGATGGCGAGCCGTCATTGGCGTGCCGCCCGAAAGCCGACATTCAGTTTTGCGCCCATTTCTGCCGTTCAGCTGACCCTAACAGTATTCTGGTCGGCGGACGCTACGTCCACGAAGGTTCCGGAGCCTGACCACACCGTAAGAAATCCTTCGATACCAGACGTTGGAATGGTCGCTCGTCGGCCCGGAGACGATCCCCAAAGCCCCACCTCCAACTCGTCTTCTGTGCACCTAAAGAGTGTGGCATAGCCGGTATTTTGAGCTGGATAGCTTAAGCGGAAGTCTCGCTGGCCAAACGGGCTCGATGGTGCTCCGTCGCTCAGGGCGGCGTTGCGGTTGGCGATCGGTATGCAGTCGTCGCTCCGGTGATGGTCGGCGATGCCGAGCTGTGCATGGCGGCGGCCGACCACCTGCTGGAGCGCCACGCCATCTACATCCAGCCGATCAACTCCCCGACCGTGCCGCGCGGCGCCGAGCGCCTGCGGATCACGCCCTCGCCGTTCCACGATGCGACCCACATCGCCCGGCTGCCCGAGGCGCTCGCCGAGACCTGGGAGGCCCTCGACCTGCCGCGCGCCGGGACGGTGTTCGTCGAGGCGGCGGAGTGACCCCTCTGACAGCCCGTGCGGATCCCCGACACATCCTGGCACGGTCCGCGTGGGCAACGCCGAGGAGGCGGGACCTACCATTCGGATCCCCGTTCCACAGGCCCGCTGCGGGTCACCTCCGATGCGATTGGCGGAATGCCCAGGCCGCCGCGGCGAGCCCTACGGAGAGGACCGTCGACCCTAATCCGATTGCGGTCGCCACCGTGCCGGAGAGGGATAGGTCGGCTCCGAAGAGGGCGACCGAGAACAGGGTGTCGGACGCGTACAGGCCCATCGTCGCGGACGAAGCAACCGCGGAGGCGAGCAGGACCGCGACAGCGTCGCTTAGAGTCCGGTCGGTAGCTCTCGGGATGAACATGTGACGTCCCCGGGCGTGGGCGACTAAACGCTCAGTTGCCTGTACGCCGCCTCCCTCGCGTTCCGGGCCACTCGGCTCCTTAAGCTGGATCAAGGCGGCTCGGCGGCACCAGCGTACGCGCGTCGCGACACTGCGCCGGGCTCGGCAAGTCGAGGCGGGGGAGCCCAAAAGCGTGAGGCGGGGCGCGTCCGCCGTCGCAGGCCGGCCTGACGTTCGCACCGTCTCAGGGGGAGGGGCCCGGTCACCCGTCTTGCTCGCGACCGGCCGCATGCGGGCCGGGGTACTGCACGTCTGCCTGGGTCGGCTCGTCGTGACCACAGCGCGGCCAAGCCTACCGAGTTCACGGACGGGCCGAGGCCGCCGACCGCCGGACGCGGCGCCTCGGCGCTGTCCTTGATCCACCCCAAGGCCAAGCTTTCCAGGCCGTGTGACAGCATCGACGTTCAACTGGAGAGAACCTCGATGAGCGCCCGTCCGCTTGCCCTCGCATGGAGCCCAATCCGCGCCTTCGCAGCGCTGTTTGTCTCGGCGGTCGCCGTCGGGGGACTGGCTTTGGCCGCCGCATTCGCGCTGCTTGCCGTTACCTTGATCCACAACGCCGGAAGCTTGGTCTTCCACGCGCTGGTCGCGACCATCAAGGTCCTGGCGCTCCTCGTCCCGGCGACCATGATCCTGACGAGCGGGCTGCTCGAGTTCTGTCGCCAGGAACGGGCTTGAGGCGTCTCGCCCGACCGCTGCCGGCGGCCACGCCTGCGTCCCGAGTTCACGATCCCGGAGGAAGCCGCTCGGATTTCGGCGCGCGGGCGGGGAAGCGCCGTCCTGGCCCTCGACCCAATCTACGACGAACGGGCGATGGACACGGTGGCGGGTGCGGACGGGATCGCTGGCGATGGCTTCGGACCCGAGCAGCTCCTGGTCTGCAGGTCCGGAGACCGCATCAGTGTGCGGGCAACGCAGGCTTCACGCTTCATGGTTCTGGGCGGTGAGCCGATGGACGGCCCGCGCCACCTATGGTGCAACTTCGTCTCCTCGCGGCCCGAGCAGACCAAGGAGGATTGGTGTCAAGCTCGCTTCGACAGCGTCCTGGGCGATTTCGAGTTCATTCCGTTACCTGAGGATCCCAAGCACGTCCGCCATTCCTGAACGCAACCGCACTCGATCCGAAAGATGGGCGGTCCCGCCGCATGGGCAGATCGGACCTTGCCCTGCCGATCCACGACGCCAACCCGCACGCCGCGGCCGCCTTCGCTGCGGTCGCGCTTCCAGGACGTCTTGCGGATGAGCCCGTCGTCCACGACGAGGGGATAGGGTGCGGATTCGCCAGGGACGCCATTCATCCTCAGACAGGTTCCAGTCAGGGTTAAAGCTTCGCCCTCGGGCACCCTGCGACGCTTGAGCCGCCTTCCGCCCGGCTTCCCGGTTCAGGAGGCTTGCCTGTGGCCATAACGGTCGCTGTGCCGCAGATACATGTGCGGGCGCCCCCGGTCCGTGACCGGCGACCACTGGCCGAACTGCCAGGCTGGCGCGAACGAGGCGGGAGCGCGAGGGTCGAGATCCCTCACGCCTCACGGACGCCGGGCTTCCTGCCCGGTTCGAAGGTGAATTCGACGCCAGCCCTTTCCAGGGCACGCCGCACGGACAGGACCGTGTCGTGCCGGGGCCGGATTGCGGAACCGGGATCCTCCGGCCGGTGAAGGGTCGAGACCGAGACGTTCGCCAGACCCGCGAGCTCGTCCTTCGACAGCGCCGTGAGAGCGCGTGCCGCGCGGATCTGGCTCGGGACCAAGTGACCGTCATCGAGCGTCAACCCCGCGCCCATCGGCGATGACGGCGCGGCCGATGCCTCGGAGGACGGAGCGTCGTAGCGGCTCCGCCCCGGCATGTTGAGGCAGACCCCGGCCCATTCGCGGACGGGCCCGTCCTTGTTCAGCACCGGTGCGCCGCGGGCGTCAAACCAGCGGTAGATCCCGTCCGCACACAGGATGCGGTAATCTGTATCGTGAGGCGCGGTGTGCGCGATCGCTGTCGTCCAGGCTGCGTGGGTGCGGGCGCGATCGTCCGGGTGGACGGCGTCCAGCCAGCCCAGCCCCTGCATCTGCGCGTGGCTCTGTCCGGTCAGGGCCATCCACTGCGGCATCTCGCGAGGCTCGCCGTTGGCGCTGTTGACCCGGAACACCGCCGGCGTGGCCGCGCCTAGGGCGTCTCTGCAAAGGGTTCAGAGGCTGCGGGATCGGCCCCATGTGGGTCTGATGCGACGCTTTGAACTGACTGACGCGCAGTGGGAGCAGATCGCCCCGCTGCTGCCTCCGCAGAAGCCGCGTACGGGTCGGCCTGCTGAGGATCACCGCCAAGTGCTCAACGGCATGCTCTGGATCGAAGCGCACGGGCGCGCCCTGGGAGGATCTGCCGGCGCGCTATGGTGCTGTGGGAACTGTGTCGAGCCGGTTCTACCGCTGGCGCAAGGCCGGCCTATTCGACCGGATGCTGCAGCGCCTGCAGGCGCAGGCGGGCGCCCGCGGCGCCCTGGACTGGGATCCACACTTTGTGGACGCCACGGTGGTGCGCGCCCACCAGCACGCTGCCGGGGCATGCCGGTCTAGCGCCATCGGGGGGTGAGGGCACGGTCGAGGGCCTTGGTGAAGCGCTCAGCGCCCATGTCGGCTATCACCGAGACCTGCGCGTTGGGCCGTCTCAACTCGGACAGCTCAGAACAGCCGGAACGGCAAGCCCTGTGAGTTTACGGCCGGATCCGGGTTCAAGCGTGTTGCTCCGAGATCGCGAAACCCATGACGAGGGCCGCGAAGCCTTCCGCCCCCTTCCGCGGAGCCTGATCGCGCCATTTCCGCAAGAGGCATGAACAGTGGGTCGCATCGGACAGGGGATTTTGGCGAATTTGGACAGATCTTCTGGCTGTTCTGCTTATGGAATACACCGCTCAATAGCCGGCACATGAACTTGGTCTTAAGATATCAAGGACGTACGTGCGGCGGTTCCGGAGTCCAGCCTCGATGCCCGCCCCCCCTTTACCGGCCAGCCAGCTCAAAACTGTGGTGCAGCACTGGCTGGACAATCGACGTGCGGGAGGGGCACTGCCGACTTACGAGAGCGTCGTGCTCGGCCGTCTCGGGCGGCTGGCCGACCGCTGCGCCTTGATCTCGACGCGCAGCGGTCAGGCTGCCGCCATCGTCTGGAGCGGCAGCGAATTCGCGGACTGGCTGCAGCATCGCGCCTCGGACGTTCCCGTTCATAAGCTGTCGGAGGAGGTACGTCGCCCGATCGAAGAGATCGTGGTCAGCGCCCTGCGGACCGGTGAACCGGCGGTCGCGCGCTGTGACCGGGTGGCAGAGGGTGTCGTCACATCCCGGAGCCTCACCGGGGTGCCGCTCGTCCAGGCGAAGGGCGGCGAGCCGGTCGTCCTGCTGCATCTGGACACGCAGGTGGTGCGCACGGAACTCGCTCAGGCGCTGTTTGGCGCCACCGAGATCGGCATGCTGGCCCTCGCGGCCATGCGGGATAGCGCCGGCGAGCTCGTCGATTTCAAAGTCGTAGCCCTCAACGACGGGGCCGCTCGGATGTTCGGGCGTCCCGCGGCTGCGCTTCAATGGCAGCGCCTCACGGAGCTGATCCCGTCCCGGACTGGGTTCGACCCTGTCGATCGCTTGGCCGCAGCGCTGAGGCGCTCGGATCGGGCCACCTATGAAATGAGCTATCCCCGCTCGGACGGCACATGCCTGCACCTGAAGGTGGAAGCCGGCGCCATGGGCGACCTCGTCGCGCTGACCGTGACCGACGTCGGCGACATCAAGGCGCGCGAGGAATCTTTCCGCCTCCTGTTCGACCACAACCCGCTGCCGATGTGGCTGACGAATCCGGACACCGCGGCCTTCCTGGCTGTCAACGAAGCGGCCATCGCCCATTACGGCCACGATCGGGAGACCTTCCTCTCGCTGCACCTGAAGGATCTTGCGGCTCCGGGCGCAGAGCAGATCGGCGGTGACACCGTGGTCCATCGGCATCGTCGGTCCGACGGCACGCCGATCGAGGTGACGCTGTTCGAGCGCACGATGACCTTTGAGGGCCGGCCGGTCCGGCTTGGAGCCGCCGTGGACGTCACCGAGAGCCGGCGCAACGCCGCGCGCATCGACCACATGGCCCACCACGACGCGCTCACGGGGCTGCCCAACCGGGTCCTGTTCGGTAGGCGATTGGCCGAGGCGGTCGAGCGGTACAAGCGAGGGCGCGGCGACTTCTTCCTGCTCTGCCTCGACCTCGACAAGTTCAAGATCGTCAACGACACCCTCGGTCATCCAATCGGCGACGCCCTGCTGCGCGAGGCGGCTGCGCGGCTGCTTCACTGCCTGCGCGAGGAGGATTGCGTCGCGCGCCTCGGCGGCGACGAGTTCGCGGTGCTCGTCGCCCGTCCCGGGAGCCCGGACCTGATCCATACCCTGGCGGGTCGGATCATCGGCGAGATGAGCCGCTGCTTCACCATCGCCGGCCACGACTGTCACATCGGGACCAGCATTGGCGCTGCCTGCATGGGTCAGGACGGCGACGACCCGCAGATCCTGCTGCGCAACGCCGACCTCGCGCTCTATCGAGCCAAGGCGCAGGGCGGCAACAGCTTCTGCTGCTTCAAGCCCGAGATGGACGCCTGGGTTCAGGCGCGGCGCAAACGGGAGAACGACCTGCGCGAGGCGCTGATGCGCGGAGAGTTCGCACTCGCCTATCAGCCTCAGGTCGATGCCGCGACGAACCAGATCTGTGGGTTCGAGGCGCTGCTGCGCTGGCACCATCCCGTCGAAGGCCTGATCTCGCCGGACGAGTTCATCCCCTTGGCCGAGGAGACGGGCCTGATCGGCCCGATCGGCGCCTGGGTCCTCCGCCAAGCCTGCGCCGAGGCTGCCGGCTGGCCAGGTGCGCTGCGCGTCGCGGTCAACCTGTCGCCGATACAGTTTCGCAAGCGCGACCTCGTCAACAGTGTGCGAAGCGCGCTTCAAGCCTCCGGCCTGACGCCCGAGCGCCTCGAACTCGAGATCACCGAGGGGGTGCTGCTCGCCGAGAACGAGGCGAACCTCGCCATGCTGCACGAGTTGCGCGCGCTCGGCGTGCGCATCGCCATGGACGATTTCGGTACCGGCTATTCCAGCCTGAGCTACTTGCGCTCGTTCCCCTTCGACAAGATCAAGATCGACCGCTCCTTCGTGAGCCAGATCGGCGAGAGCGCCCACTGCACGGCGATCGTCCGCGCGGTGACGGGCCTCGCCGCGAGCCTCGGCATCGTAACCACGGCGGAGGGGGTCGAGACGGCGGCCCAACTCGCACATCTGCGAGCGGAGGGCTGCCAGGAGGTTCAAGGCTTCTTCTTCAGCCGACCCGTCGGCGCCGCGCGGGTCCGCGAACTGCTCGCACAGCGTGGCACCGGTCAGGGGGATGCGATACACGCGGCCGCGTAGGGCGGGTTCGGTCTCGTCCGGCGCGACCCGTCGTCGATGGACATCGGGATCCTCGTTGCCATCACGCCTCGCGCGTGTGAACGCTGCCGCGGCCGCTTGGCCAACGGTGCTCTCAGCTCAATGTTCGGAGGTTTTCGGCGCCCGGTTCGCGATCCGTTACGCTCGGCCGTGATCGGCTTCCGTGACGCCTCGATGACAACGATCCGAAAGCGGGTGGCTGTCGGGGAGGTGCATCGGTCACGCCGGATCGCCATCGCTCGCAGGATCGGTCGTTCGGATAGGCACCCAATTCGGCCATTCAGCGGGCTTCGGCGGTATCTCCGAAGCGAACGCTGCAGCAGCTCAGCTCGTCAGATCCAGCGCATTGTTTCTGACCGCGCGGTCAGGACCCCGACCATAGACGATGGAGAAGGTATCAGTAGAAATCCACTGTCCATCGTTTCAGAATGGGTCGCCAAGTGAGTGGAGGCGGCTATGGCTGGCTTGGAAGAGCTCCTCAAAGGCAATCCCATCACGGCAATCGGGATAGGCGCTGCCGTTGTTGCGGTGCCCGTCCTTTTCCCATCCCTGCGCCCGCAATGGGCAGCGGCTGTCAAGGGCGGCACGAAGCTGTTCCTTGAGGCGGAGGGGGGCGCCGAAGGCGACATTATCGATGGCTTGGCTGAGAAGGCCATCGATCAGCTCGTTGATGTCATCGCGCATCGCGAGCCGGAACAACGCCACGAGGCCGCAGCGGCCGTGATCGCGAGCTATAGGCGCCAGGCTCGGGCTCGAGCCGATCGCCATGGCTATGATGAGAAGGACTGTGCGGCACGCTTGCACAGACACATGGCGCGCCTTCGGCACAAGGTGGCGCGTCGGCATGCCAGAGCCTCGGATGACAAGAAGGCCAACTGGGGCCGTATCGCGACGATGATCGATGAGGGCTAGCAGCGGCTCAACCAACCATAACGCTCTCGCGCTGAGCCGGCCGGTCGATGGCAACGAGGAGGCCTGAATGGCTTTTGTCGAAGACACGCTCAAGACGGTGGGCGGACCAAGTTCTGGAGTTGTTGGCGCCGTCGGAGCGGTGCTGGTCGCACCGGTCGTGCTTCCATACATCGGACGGTTAGTCCGCCCGGCGCTCACGATGACACTGCGGAAGGGGATCGTCCTGTACCGACAAGCCTATCATGCGATGGCCGAACTTGCCGAAGAGGCCCGATCGGAGATTGCGGATGAACGACGCTCCGAGACCTCATCGGCAGCGAGGCTCCGAGCTCGTCAGGACAGCAGGCACGAATCCAAGTTGACCTGAGGTCCCGGGATGATCAAACCAATTCGGCTGCTGAGGTATGCCGTCAGGCCGGCCGAACTGCCGCGTCGTCAGGCGCTCTTTTGGGCGGTTGCGGCTTGGGAACAGCCAGTCGTCGGCCCGCAGGGTACGAGCCGCGGAGCGCGGCGATTGAGGATGATGGCTTGCGCGCCATGTACGAACCGGCGACCAAGTCATGTCCGGTCTCGCTCAGATCGCGCCCTGCCTGGGCACTGTTGCCGCTTGAACCGCCTGGGAAGCAATTTCCGGCACCCGCATTTTTACGCTGCGCGCCGCTGCGCCGGTGCAGGGTGACAGCCGGCAGAAATCCACCGACCTCAACCACTATCAAGCGTTAATTGAAGATCGATAGATAAAAAATTCAATCACTTTGTGCCGTAGAGCTGATAAACTGGACAATAACTGATTTTAATCTGTCGGAATGATTCATATATCCGCGTGAAGATTGAGTTAAATCATGGTAAAGCTCTGAATAAGTGCATTCCGTTTTGCTGAATAGGAATCTTGCTCTGACGGGAAATGATGGATAAAGTAATCAGCAAATCCGCTCTGGAAGCCGCCCCAGGAGGAAGTATCCCAGTGAAGGCACTCTTCATCGGTGTCGGAGCTGCCGCCGTAGCACCCAAGGTGTTGCCTGCCATACGGCCACTGGCCAAGGCGATCATCAAGGCAGGCCTCCTGGCTTATGATCAGGGTCGCGTCACGTATAGCGAGTTGAGCGAGCAGGCTGGCGACCTCATCGCCGAGGCGCGAGCGGAGCTGGCCGAGAGTTCACCGGCTTCGACAGCTCCAGAAATCGGAGCCGACAGACGAGAGGCCGCATCCTAGCGAGAGTGACGAGTTAAATTCCAGAGCTTGACCATCGAGGAAGTTGGGAGAGCGAGATGGCGCTGTTCGAAGATCTGATGAAAGGCGAAAATCTGGGCACCGGCTTGGGCGTCGCGTTCGTCGCGACGCTTGCCGCTCCTGTTATCCTGCCTCTGATCAGGCCCGTGGCGAAGGGCGTGATCAAAGCTGGGCTGCTCGCCTACGATCAGGGGCGGGTTGCCCTAGCTGAACTCAACGAACGCACCGGCGATATCGTCGGGGAAGCGCGCGCGGAGATCGCCGAAATGTCCGAGGCGCGCGATTCCGATGAGCGCAGCAGGCGCGAAGAGCGCCGCCGCAGGAGAGCTCATGCAGATCAGCCCGAGCCCGCCGCCACGTGATGGCTCCGAGAACCGGTGGGTTTGGCGTCCGCCTCGGCTATGGACGCGACGCGTGAAACCGCGCTCGGAGAGGGGCTGACCCCGAAGCTCGAGCGAACCGGCGATTGTCGACCTCCGCGCGAGGCTTCAGCCAACGCGACGTCTCACGCGGCGAAAATCTGCGTGGCGCCACTCCACGCCGCTGCCGGCCGCAGTCGTTTATCGGTGGCTGGCCTGAAGGCGGCGCCCGATCGCGCAGCTCTTCTGGAGCATGGCCTTTCAAATATTCCGGGCATTCGTTCCGTCAGTGCCAGTATTCTGACGGGCAACGTGACTGTGTATCACGAGCCTCCCATCGCGGTGAGCGCGATTTCCGAATGGATTTCCGCGCTGCTGTACGGCGAGACCACGCCGGCTGATGAGGCCCAGCAAACAGCTTGGCACACTGAGACGGCCGATGCCGTCGCACGCGCCCTGCATTCGGACGCGGAGTCGGGCCTGACACCTCAGGAGGTGATCACGCGGCTCGCTGCGGGCGCCAATACTCTGCCGCCGCCGCGACGGCGCTCGTCGTGGAGCATCTTCGCCGGCCAGTTCGAGAGCCTGCCGGTGCTGATGCTGCTGGGAGCCGGGGCGATCTCGGTCTTCACCGGTGCGTTCCTCGAGGCCGCGGCCATCGCGGGGGTCGTCGCCCTGAACGGTGCTATCGGCTTTCGCACCGAGAGCGAGACCGAACGAACGATCGAAAGCTTGGGGCTTCCGGAGGCCATCTCGGCGCAAGCGGTCCGAGATGGGATTGCCGGCACAGTGCAGGCCGAAGAGTTGGTCCCCGGCGATCTCATCGTCCTGCGGCGCGGCATGATCGTTCCGGCCGACGCGCGTCTTGTCACATCACGGGACCTCACGATCAGCGAGGCGGCACTTACGGGGGAGAGCCTGCCTGTCGCCAAGACGACCGGCCTCCTCGCGCGGCTCGACACGCCGCTCGCTGATAGGACCAACATGGTCTATCGCGGTACGGCCGTGACCGGGGGAAGTGGGACGGCGATCGTCGTCGCGACCGGCGGCCGGACCGAAGTTGGACGAATCCAGCACCTCGTCGGCGCGGTCGCGGCACCCGCCACACCGCTGCAGCGTAGCCTTGAGAACCTGGGACGCCGGCTGGTCTGGATGACGCTTGCGGCGGGCGCCCTGATCTTCGGGATCGGGCTGCTGCGCGGCTTCTCGCCCTTGCAGATCCTTCGATTGGCGCTCGCGACCGCCGTGGCGGCTGTCCCAGAGGGCCTCCCGATGGTCGCGACCTCAACCTTGGCTCTCGGCGTCGGAGCGCTGCGCCGCCGCAATGTTTTGGTGCGCCGCCTCGACGCCATTGAAACCCTCGCGGCCGCGGACGTGATCTGCTTCGACAAGACGGGCACCCTCACGCTCGGATCGATGTCGGTCGACGCGATCGCGGTGGCGGGTCGAACCTACAGACGGCAAGCGTTGCATTTCCTCGATCAGGACGGGAACTCCGCGGATCCGTCCGACGAGCGAATCAATCGGCTTCTCGCAATAGGCGGTCTGTGCAGCCAGGCCAGCCTTGAGCGGCGCGAGGAAAAGCTCGCGCCCGTTGGGTCCCCGACGGAGGCCGCGTTACTTCAGGCCGCGCTCGATGTCGGGCTGGATGTTCAAGGCTTGCGGCGTGACTTCCCGCTGCGCACAATCCAGCACCGCACCGAGGCCTACCGCTTCATGGCCACGGTGCATTCGAGCGCCGGCGCAACGCTGATCGCCGTGAAAGGGAATCCGGCCGAGGTCTTAGCGCGCTGCACCCACGAATTGCTACAAGGGGGGCACAGCCAGGTTCTCACCTTCCACCGTCGTGTCGCCATCGAGAATGCCAATTCCGACATGGCACGGGGCGCGTTGCGTGTGCTCGGATTCGCTTACCAGCACCGGGAACGCGAATGGGACGGGGACATCCTTGTCGAGGACCTGACCTGGGTCGGTCTGGTGGGGCTTGCGGACCCGGTTCGTCCGGGTCTCTCCGACCTTATGTGCGGATTGCACCGGGCCGGCCTCCAGACGATCATGCTGACTGGCGATCAGTCCGCGACCGCGCGAGCCGTCGGTGAGCGGATCAATCTCGGCGGCACGGACGGTCACGCGCTCCTACAGGTCGTTGGCGCGGCGGAGATGGACGGCATGCCGGAGGCGGCGCGTCGATCGATCCTGCGTCGAACGCACGCGTTCGCCCGGGTCAGCCCGGCGCAGAAGCTGGCGGTGGTGCGGGACCTGCAACGCGCAGGCGCCGTCGTCGCGATGGTCGGCGATGGGATCAACGATAGTCCGGCCTTGCGGGCCGCTGACGTCGGCATCGCCCTCGGGCAGGGCGGGCCGGCAGCGGCCCGCGAGGTGGCCGACATTTACCTTGAGACCGACGACCTCCGGGTACTGCTCGTCGCGATCGAGCGCGGCCGCACAACGGCGGCCAATGTTCGCAAGTCCATCCACTATCTCTTGAGTACGAACGCCAGCGAGGTTCTGCTGATGCTCGTCGCGACCGCGGCGGGCTTCAGTGAAGCGCTCTCGCCTGTCCAGCTACTCTGGATCAATCTGATCTCCGACGTTCTTCCCGGGATTGGGCTAGCTATGGAGCCGGCCGAAGCATCTGCCTTGAGTGCCGGGCCCACGCGTGCGGACGCTTCGCTCGTCAGCCCCGATCAGATGTTCCGTCTCACGAAGGAAGCCGTCCTTCTTGCCGCGGGCGCGCTCGCCGCCACGCTCTTCGGTGCCGCGCGTTACGGTCGAAACGCAGCTCAGACACGGACGATGGCGTTCGGCAGCCTGACGGCCGCGCAACTTCTCCACACCCTGAACTGTCGCGGCGTCCCTGACCACACGGGATCACTCGCGCGAAATCCGGCTCTCGGACGCATTCTCGCGGGTTCATGCCTGGCCCAAGGCACGGCCTTCCTGGTGCCCCAGATCCGCCGGGCCCTCGGGATCGCGCCCATCGGGGTGGCGGACGCCGCCGTGATGCTGGCCAGTGCCTTCGGCTCTTACGCAGCGGCGAGAACGCTCGCATCGCCGCGCACCAACGAGGCGCTGTATTTCCGCCGGACGCAGACCAGCCACGATGTCACGCCGCAGCCAAGCGGCGCGTCACAGACTGCGCTCGAAGGCGGACAGGTCGCGGACCAAGGATCCCGTCGATAGCCGCCGCGATGAGAGCCCCGACGCACGCTTCCACCATCTGCGCGCCGATCTGGCGCGTCGAGAGTGCGAGGACCAGCTTGCTGATGAGCGAGGCCAGATCGGGGTTGATCCCGGGCATTTGCGCCGGGCGGGCAGCTACCTGGCTGATCCGGGGGCGTGCCGCTTCTCTGCTCGGCACCAATTCGAGACCCTGGCCGTTGAGGCACTCGGGATCGAAGCCGGTCTGGCAGTGGACGACGACGCTGGCGGCGGTCGGATTGATCCCGATCCTTATGACGTCCGGCAGCTTCGAGAGCGTATGTTGCAGGCGGACGAAGTAGAGGCGATCGCCACGCCGGCTCGGGATGACGATCCGCAAGCGCATCGGCAAGTGATGAACCAGGAATGCCTTCGCCACACTCATCTGACCTCGCCCACCTGCGCCGAACGGGCGCAGCTTGTTCATCCGAGAACCGTACCGGCAGAGGGAGGGATAGGCCTCTCATGCGAAAACTATGTAACAGCCGACCCACGCGCGGCTGAATTTTGCGCTGGAGGGCTATGGGCGTTTTCAGGCCCGCGAGCCGATGCCGAGGCACGTGTCCTCCGGGCGCGTGCGAACGCGGACGATCGCGGCCTCAGACACCGGCCGCCTTTGCGTCGGAAGAGACCCTATGGTCGGGACAATTCCTCGGCCTGCCTCCGCATCAGCAGGCAGTAGAACAGCAGCGAGGATGCCGACCCCATGATCTCGCCGCGGATCAGCTGAACCACGCTGAACCCCGTGAAGAGCGCTGCGAGCCCTGGGCGCCTCAAGATCCGGAGGGAACCGTACGCGCTCCAGAAACTCTCGCTCGCGCTGCCGAGAAGCTCGCCTCCCGCAGCTTGGGCCAGCGCGAGGCCCGACAGGGCAATTGCAGTCGTGTCCAGCATCGTCGGAGACACGCGTCCAGAGGGTTCGATGTCCCCCGGCGCCATCAAGAACAAGTCCTCCTCGGCAGCGAGGGCGATAATCGCGTCAGCGAGGCCATCGTGGTGGATGACCAGCCCAGCACGACGCGGATCGGCCCTTAATTCCTGTATCGCGCCGTGCTTTGAGAGTTCCTGGACGAGAGCGGCGAAGTAGGACCCGTCACCGCGCCGCGATGGGACCTTGAGACGGAGACGCCCGCGGCTCTGGTGGGCGACATAGGCAAGGGGAGGCATGGCGTGCCGTCTCCATGAGGCTCACTCCGCGGGGAGGCTGCCTGAAAGGCCTATTCGTGGCAGCCTTTCCTCCGGTCCAACTTCACTTATAGCACATCCTGCTGTGGCCGGCTGGCCGAGCGTGCGGCCGGACGTATGCAGGGGCAGGCGTGGAGGAACGCCGATGCCGACAGGCGCAACCCGATACCCGTCTTCCCTTCGGCCGACACCTTCAGGGCCAACGCCACCGTCGCGGCCCGACGCCGCGCGGCGATTGCGGCGCAATCGCGCCGTCGCGACCGGGCTGCTCGTCGCCCTGGGCGTTGTCGCGGTCGTCACACACCTTGTTCCGCAACCCGGCCTCGCGACGCTCGTAGCTCGCGCGACGGCCGAAGCCAGCCTCGTGGGCGGTTTGGCGGACTGGTTCGCCGTGACGGCGCTGTTCCGTCGGCCGCTCGGCCTACCGATCCCGCACACCGCGATCATTCCCAATAACAAGGATCGCATTGGAAGAGCGCTCGGCTCCTTCCTCGAGCAGAACTTCCTGACGCAGGCCACGCTGCTGCGGAAGCTGGGAGAGGTCCGGATCGGGCATAAGCTTGCCGTCTGGCTCTCCGCCCCGGACGCGGCCGACCTCGTCGCCGAAACGATCGCGGCTGCCCTGCCGCCTCTGGTGAACTCCTTATCTCATCGCGATCTGCACGAGTTTCTTCAGCGCACCCTCGGCGAACAGCTCCGGCATGCTGATCTTGCCCCCATTCTCGGGAGCTCCATCCGGGTGCTCACCGCCAGCGGTGAAGCGGATGAGTTGCTGGAACGTGTTGCCGACGTCGCGATGGACTGGATTCAGGAGAACCGCAGCCGCATTGACCGGCTTGTCGCGGAGCACAGCCGCTGGTGGATTCCGAAGGCCATCAACCGCCGGGTTGCCCAAGCAATCGTCACGGGAGTGCTGGAACTCTTGGAAGACTTGCAGGAGCCCGACAACGAAGTGCGGCAGAAATTCCGAGAAGCGCTCGACGCGCTGGTGACGGAACTCCTCACCTCGCCGGAACGCAAGGCGCAGATCGCAGCTGCCAAACGCCGGGTTTTCGAGCACCCAGACGTCCAAATCTGGCTCGCAGCGATCGGCCGAGACATCTCGCAGGCGGTTGTGGACGATCTAAAGCAGCCGAACTCCCGCACCCGTCTCGTGCTCATTGATACGATCAGGTTGATTGGGGAAGCACTGGCGAACGATCCAGCCCTGCAACAGTATGTCGATCGAGCGATGAAATATCTTGCGGCGCGCGTTGTATCTTGGCGGAGCGAGATCGGCGGATTTGTTTCGGATGTTGTTCGAAACTGGGATGCTCAGATTCTCTCAGAAAGGTTGGAGCTTACCGTCGGCAGCGATCTGCAATACATCAGAATCAACGGAACTATCGTCGGTGGAGCCATTGGGTGCGTGATGTTTTTATTGAATCATGCCGTGAGTTGATAGAGAAGATGTTTCTCAAAGCATCAAACATGCTTGTATGACTGCGGCGTACAAGCGGAGGCTCACCCTGGACGTCTGGATTCCGAACAGCGGTAGGCTCCTACCACCAACGAGGTCGTTGCCCGCCGAGTCTGCGGCGGCGTGTCCGCTTCAATGTTTCGTCCCTCCCAAGCAGATCGGCAGCTTTTGGCCATTCGCAAAGCTCGACGATCGGCGGAGGCAGGTTAAAGGCAGCCGCAAGAGGGCATCCACTCCATCCGGCGAGACTCGATCATCCCGATCCGCGCAGGTTCGAGCTTCGGGAGTCGGCGCGTGACACGCGGCGGGAAACGCCCCTTCGCCGGCCCCGCCACGGCTTCGCGGCCGAGGGCGCTGGGCTGCGCCCGAACGCCGGAGCACCCGAAAGCGAACGTTCTTGGGCGGGCCAGCCTATAGGCGTCTCAGGCGGGGGCGGGCGGCCGCCGCGCGCGGTGGCGAGACCCGCCCGGTTCCGCCGGAGGCGGCCGCTACGCGTCGTTCATCAACGGCGGGACTTGGCGCCACCAATCATGCGCCTGCTCATACTGGTGCGCGAACCGGAGCAGCATGTCCTCGGCGAACGGACGCGCGGCGAGCTGGAGACTGATCGGCAGGCCGCCCGGGTCGAAGCCGCAGGGCAGGGCGATGGCGGGCAGCCCCGTCAGGTTGAAGGGATAGGTGAGCCGCCAGGAGGCCGCGAGGACGCTCTCGGGCCGCCCGGCGATCGCGACCTTCGCCGCGTCGGTCTCCCACGCGGTGAGGGGTGTGGCGGGGGTGACGATCACGTCCGCGTCGGCGAGAACCGAGGCCATCTCGGCCATGATCAGCGCCCGCACCTGCTCGGCCCGGAGATAGTCCGGCCCCGTCACCATGCGGCCCATCTCAACGAGGTCCCGGACGTCGTCGGCGAAGCCCGCCACGTGGCCCTGCGCGACGCTGCGGTCGTGATAGGCCGTCGAGGAGGCGAGCTCGATCGCGTAGATGGCGCCGAGCCCGTAGCGCAGGGACGGCACGGTGACGTCCCGGACCGTGCAGCCCTGCCCGGCGAAGAACCGGATCGCGCCCTCGACGGCACCGCCGACCGCCGCGTCGACCGCGTCGAAGAAGTGATTGCGGATCACCGCGACCCGCAGGCCGCGGACCGGCCGAGCCAGCCCGGCCGCGTAGTCGGGGACGGGCGCCGCCCGCGCCGCCGGGTCGCCGGAATCGGGACCGGCGAGAACCTGCAGCATCAGGGCCGCATCGGCCGCCGTCAGGGTCAGCGGTCCGGCATGGTCGAGGGACCAGGAATGCGGCACGATCCCGGACCGCCCGACCCGCCCGTAGGTCGGCTTGAGCCCGACCACGCCGCACAGGGCGGCCGGGATGCGGATGGAGCCGCCCGTATCCGAGCCGAGGGCGGCGGGGCACAGCCGCGCGGCGACCGCCGCTCCCGAGCCGCCGCTGGAGCCGCCGGGCACCCGCCCGAGATCCCAGGGATTGCGCGACTGTGGTGTGACGGTGCCCCAGGCGAATTCATGCATGCTGAGCTTGCCGAGGATCACCGCGCCGGCCGCGCGCAGCTTCGCCACGCAGTGGCTGTCCTCCATCGGGAAGGTCAGGGCCTCCACCGCGGTGCCCGCCCGGGTCGGCAGGTCGGCCGTCGTGTAATTGTCCTTGATGGCGATGGGGATGCCGTGCAGCGGGCCGCGCGGGCCCGTCCGGGCGATCTCGGCATCCGCCGCGCGCGCCGCGTCGCGGGCCGTGGGCGACAGGCGCACGAAGCTCTTCAGATCGCCGTCGAGCCGCTCGATCCGCGCGAGATAGGCGCCGACGAGTTCGGCGCTCGACAGCTGCCGGGCCGCGATCCGCCGCGACAGTTCGGTGATCGGCCATTGCCAGACCGCGTCAGTCATGGGGCACCGGGCGGTAGGGGAGGGTGGGGTCGAAGACGAGGGGCGGATGGATGTGCGCGAGATCGAGGGTGCGCAGCGTCTCGATCTCGGCGAGCACCGGCGCGAACTGCGCCAGCAGGTGCGCGATCCGCCCCGCCTCCTGGCGCAGGCCGATGACCTCCCGGATCGGGTCGGGCGCGCTCGCGGGAACCGCGCCCGGCCGCTTCCCGGGCGCTTCGAGGAGCATCGCGACCACGTCGTCCGGAAGGGCGCCCGCCGGGCCGTCCTTGCGCGGCATGCCGGCCACGAAGGGGACGAGCTGCCGGCGGGCCACACCGAGCACGCGGCGCAGCTCCGCCACCGGCGCCGCGTGCTCGTCGACGCGCAGGTCGAGGAGCGGATAATCCTCCGCGCCGACGATCCGCAAAGCCGCCGATTGCTTCCCACGCTTGTCGCCGCCCGCCGCGTCGCCGGCTTCCAGGGCGCGCATGAGCCGCTCGTCGAGATCGCATCCGGCGCTGCCCTCGAAGGCCCGGGCCATGGCGTCGATCACGCCGGGTCCGGCGAGCATGTTGCCCTGCACGGCGTAGCCCGCCCCGGTGCGGTGCCCGGCCTCCGCCGTGCAGCCCGCCCCGGTCCAGGCCGCGCCGGTCCCCTGCGCATCGACGAGGCCGAGCTGTCGCAGATCCGGCCGGTCATCGGTGGCGAGCGCCGCCGCGAGGGCCGCCTCGGGGCCCCGGCCGCCGACGAGCCCGTCGAGGATCCGGGCGGCGAGATAGGGATTCACCCACGATTGGGTGGTGACGGCGCCGATTCCCGCCTTGAGGAAGGGGCAGAGACCGCCCACCGCCGGGACGGCGCTCGCCACGGCGACGCCGAGCTGCCCGGTCCGGGGACAGCGGGCGGCGATCGAGAAGGTGTTGAGCTCCGTCATGGCTCACACCGCCAGGTGATCGATGACGCGGTCATGCGCGTCCGGCGCCTTGGCGTCCCCGCTGTCGACGATCTCGCCGAGCTTCAGCACCGCGTAGCGGTCGGCCAGCCCCAGCGCGAAGGCGACGTGCTGCTCCACCACCAGCATGGACAGGCCGGATTCCCGCTCGGCGAGCAGCACGCTGCGCAGGCGCTCGACCATCGAAGGCTGCACGCCCT
>CAXDNE010000126.1:0-19820 GCA_963990595.1 uncultured Methylobacterium sp. | reverse complement strand
TACACTATCCTCTTCGTCGGCAGCGTCAGATGTGTATAAGAGACAGGCGCTGGGCCTGTGGCTCGCGGCCGCCGTCGTGCTGCTGAGCCTCGCCGGCGGCGGATACTGGTTCTGGAAGCTCCGCCGCCCGGTGCTGCCGCCGGGCTTCGCCTTCGGAAACGGCCGGCTCGAGGCGAACGTCATCGACATCGATACCAAGTTCGCCGGCCGCGTCGCGCGTCTTCTCGTCGACGAGGGCGACATGGTCCGGGCCGGGCAGGTCGTCGCCGTGATGGATACCCGGGACCTGGAGGCGCAGCTGAGCCAGGCGGAGGCGCAGATCCGGCAGGCGCAGAAGGGCGTGGAGGAGGCCGAGCGGAACTTCGCGCAGCAGCAGGCCCAGGTTCTCGCCACGCAGGCGGCGGTGAGCCAGGCCGAGCGCGCGGTCGAGGAGGCCAAGGCCAACGTCCAGCAGCAGCAGAGCCACGTGAAGCTCACCCAGCAGGAGCTGAACCGCGCGACCTATCTCACGGCGCGGGGCTACGCGACCGGCGAGCAGCTCGACATGCGCCGGCAGGCCGCCGATGAGGCGACCGCGGCGCTGAGCGCGGCCGAGGCGCGGCTCGGCGGCGGTCAGCACGCCCTCGAGGTCGCGCGGCAGAACGCCGATGCCGCGCAGGCGGCCCGGGCGGCGGCCGCGGCGCGGGTCGGCGCGGCCCAGCACGCCCGCGAGGCCGTCACCCAGAGCGCCGCCTACATCCGGGTCAACATCGCCGACAATTCCCTCGTCGCGCCCAGCGACGGGCCCATCGAGTACCGCATCGCCAATGTCGGCGAGGTCCTGGGCGCCGGCGGCAAGGTCTTCACGATGCTCGAGGCCTCCGACGTCCACATGGATATCTACCTGCCGACGCCGGAGGCGGGCCGCGTCCGGATCGGCGCGGAGGCGCGCATCGTGCTCGACGCCTATCCCGGGCATGTCATCCCGGCGCGGGTGGTCTTCGTCTCCAGCCAGGCGCAGTTCACGCCGAAGACCGTGGAGACCCGCGACGAGCGCGACAAGCTGATGTTCCGCATCCGGGTGCGGATCGACCCGGAGCGCCTCCGGGGACGCGAGACCCTCGTCCGCAGCGGCCTGCCGGGGATCGCCTATGTCCGGACCGACGCGGCGGCCGCGTGGCCGGCCGCGCTCCTCCCGAGCCCGCCGCCGAACCCGCCGCCGGCCCCCGCGCCGCTCCCGACGGCGCCCTGAGAGCCGTGATGAGGCCGCGGGATCTCACCGTCGCCCGGGTGGAGCACCTCGCGCACCGCTACGGCCGGACCGTCGCGCTGGACGATGTCACGCTGGCGATCCCCGGCGGCCGGCTCGTGGGCCTGATCGGGCCGGACGGCGTCGGGAAATCGTCGCTGCTGGCGATCCTCGCGGGGGCGCGGCGGATCCAGGCCGGCCGCGTCGCGGTGCTCGACGGCGACATCGCCCAGGCCCGGCACCGGGCGGCCGTGTGCCCGCGGATCGCCTACATGCCGCAAGGGCTCGGGCGCAATCTCTACGCCAGCCTCAGCGTGCGCGAGAATATCGACGTCTTCGGCCGCCTGTTCGGGCAGGAGCCGGCGGAGCGGGCCGCGCGGATCGCCGAACTCCTGGCCGGCACGGGGCTCACGCCCTTCGCGGATCGCCCGGCGGGGAAACTGTCCGGCGGCATGCGCCAGAAGCTCGGCCTCTGCTGCGCCCTGATCCACGACCCCGACCTGCTGATCCTCGACGAGCCGACCACGGGGGTCGATCCGCTCTCGCGCCGGCAGTTCTGGGAGTTGATCGGACGGATCCGGGCCCGGCGCCCGGCCATGTCGGTGCTGGTCGCCACGGCCTACATGCAGGAGGCGGAGGCCTTCGACTGGCTCGTCGCCATGAATGACGGCCGGGTGGTCGCCACCGGCTCCCCGGAGGCGCTGCGGCGGCGGACCCGGGCGGCCAGCGTCGAGGCCGCCTTCACGGCCCTGCTGCCGGAGGCGGACGCGGCGCCGCCCCGGGAGCCGGTGCCGCCCAGGGCCGCGCCCGGGCGCGACCAGCCGATCATCACGGCGCGGGACCTCACCCGGCGGTTCGGCCCCTTCACGGCGGTGGACCGCGTCAGCTTCGACATCATGCCCGGGGAGATCTTCGGGTTCGTCGGCTCGAACGGCTGCGGCAAGACCACGACCATGAAGGTCCTGACCGGCCTCCTGCCCCCGAGCGCCGGCGAGGCGCTCCTGTTCGGGCGGCCCGTCGAAGCGGGCGGCATCGCGGCGCGCCGGCGGGTCGGCTACATGTCGCAGGCCTTCTCGCTCTACGCCGAGCTGACGGTGCGGCAGAACCTCGCCCTGCATGCCCGCCTGTTCCACCTCGCCCCGGAGATCAGGCGCGCGCGGGTGGACGAGCTCATCGCGCAGTTCGACCTCGCCCGCCACGTCGACCAGCGCGCCGAGGATCTGCCGCTCGGCATCCGGCAGCGCCTGTCGCTGGCGGTCGCCGTCGTCCACGGGCCCGAGCTCCTGATCCTCGACGAGCCGACCTCCGGGGTCGATCCGCCGGCGCGCGACCGCTTCTGGGACCTGCTGCTCGATCTCGCGCGCCGCCAGGGCGTGACGATCTTCGTGTCGACCCATTTCATGGCCGAGGCCGAACGCTGCGACCGCCTCGCCCTGATGGATTCCGGGCGGGTCCTGGCCATCGACACACCGGCGGGTCTGGTGGCGCGCTGCCGCGCCGCCACCCTGGAGGACGCCTTCGTCGCCCTCCTCCAGGCGGCGGCCGGCGGCGCCGGGGCGGCCGGCGGCGCGGGCGCGCCGCCGCAGGCCCCCGTGATCCCGGAGGCGGGACCGGGTCCGGGCACGCCTCGGCCGGCGCGCCCCGCCAGCCTGTTCAGCCCGCGCCGGCTCCTCGCCTGCGCGCGCCGCGAGGCGCTGGAGCTCGCCCGCGACCGGATCCGCCTCGCCTTCGCGGTCCTCGGCACGACCTTCCTGATGCTCGTCTTCGGCTTCGGGATCTCCACCGACGTGAACAGCGTCGCCTTCGCGGTGCTCGATCACGACCGGAGCCACGAGAGCCGCGCCTATCTCGAGGGGCTCCGGGGCTCGCGCTACTTCGTGGAGACCGCGCCCCTGTCGGGGTTCGGCGATCTCGAACGGCGCCTCGCCCGCGGGGACATCGCGGCCGCGATCGAGATCCCGCCCGGCTTCGGCCGGGACGTGGCCCGCGGGCGGCCGACCCAGGTGGCGGCCTGGATCGACGGGGCCCGGCCGTTCTTCGCGCAGACCATCCGGGGCTATCTGTCCGGGGTGCACCAGCTCTACCTCGCGGATCCCCGCAGGTCTCCCGCGAAGGCGGCTCCGGCTCCGGCTCCGGCGGCCGAGATCGCGGTGCGCTTCAAGTACAACCAGGATTTCGACAGCATCTTCGCGATGGTGCCGGCGCAGATCGCGCTCCAGCTCGCCCTCATCCCGGCGATCATGATGGCGCTCGCGGTGGTGCGCGAGAAGGAGCTCGGCTCGATCACGAATCTCTACGTGACGCCCCTGACCCGCCTGGAATTCCTGCTGGGCAAGCAGCTTCCCTATATCGGCCTCGCGCTGGTGAACTTCGCGCTGATGTTCGCGCTGGCCCAGTTCGTCTTCGGGGTCCCGCTGAAGGGCAGCGCCTCGGTCCTGCTCGTCGGCACGCTGATCTACGTCACGGCGACGACGGCCTACGGGATGCTCGTCTCGACCTTCGCGAGGACCCAGATCGCGGCGCTGTTCGGCACCGCCATCCTGACTGTGCTGCCCGCCACGATGTTCGCCGGGATGCTCGTCCCCGTCGCCGCCCTGACGGGCCTGGGGCGCGTCCTGGGGCGGCTCTTCCCCATGAGCTACTATCTGCCGGTCAGCCTCGGGGCCTTCACCAAGGGCCTCGGCTGGGCCGACCTCGCCGGAAACCTGGCCATCCTGGCGGCCTTCATCCCGGTCCTGACCGGCGCGGCCTGCCTGGCGATGGCCCGGCAGGAACGCTGACCGCGGACGGGACAGCGCCATGACAGCCCTCGCGAACATCGTCTGGCTGGGGACGAAGGAGCTCCGCAGCTTCGGGCGCGACTACGTCCTGCTGGGCCTGGTCGTCTACAGCTTCTCCCTCGCCATTCTGGCGCAGGCGCAGAGCAGCTCGCAGGAGCTGCACAACGCCGCGATCGCCGTCGTCGACGAGGACCGCTCGGCGCTGTCGCGGCAGATCACGCAGGCCTTCCTGCCCCCCTATTTCAAGCCGCCCGTCCCCATCGCCGAGCGGGACATCGTCCCGGCGATGAACGCCGGCACCTACACGTTCGTGCTCGACATCCCGCCGCGCTTCCAGTCCGACCTGCTCGGGCTCAAGCCCGCCCGGATCCAGCTCGACGTCGACGCCACCGCGATGGTGCAGGCCGGCCTCGGCGCGGCCTACGCGCAGCAGATCGTGGCCGACGAGGTGGCCCGCTTCGTCACCCGCGGCCGGATCGCCGCCCCGGTGCCGGTCGCGCTCGTCGCGCGCATCGCCTTCAACCCCAATGCCGAGACGGCGTGGTTCACGAGCGTGATGGGGATCCTCAACAGCGTGACGATGCTGGCGATCATCCTGGCCGGCGCCGCGGTGGTGCGCGAGCGCGAGCGCGGCACGCTGGAACACCTGCTGGTCATGCCGGTCACGCCCTTCGAGATCGCCATGGCCAAGGTCTGGTCCAACGGCCTCGTGATCCTGGTGGCCGTGGGCCTGTCCCTCGTCATCGTCGTGCGCGGCCTGCTGCACGTGCCGGTGACCGGCTCGATCCCGCTCTTCCTGGCCGGGACGGCGGCGTACCTGTTCTTCGCGACCGCGATCGGCCTGTTCCTGGGCACCCTCGCGCGCTCGATGCCGCAGCTCGGGCTGCTCTATCTCCTGGTCTACCTGCCGCTCGCCATGCTGTCCGGGAGCAACACGCCGCTGGAGAGCATGCCGCCCTGGCTCGCCACGCTCCTCCAGGCCTCCCCCACGGTGCATTTCGTGGCCTTCGCGCAGGCGATCCTCTACCGGGGCGCCGGTCTCGACGCGGTCTGGACCCGCATCGTGGTGGTGAGCGCGATCGGCGCGGCGTTCGTCGCCGCGGCGATCCTGCGGTTCCGGACGACGATCGTCCTGACGTGAGAGCCGCCGCGCCGGCGGCGCGAGACAGACCGTCACGCTTGTCGCTCGCCGCTCCGTCCTGGCGGCCGGGCCGCCCCGCGGCGGCTTGACCCCGCGCGCCATCCTGGGCGTGTGTTCGGCCCAACGAGCCCAATCCGGAGGACACGCATGGCCGTCGCGCCGACCCAGCAACCCCAACCCACGCGCGTTCGGCCCGTCGGACCGGGCGCCTCACCCGAGGGTGGCAGCCTGGAGCGGCTCGGCGTCCGCTTCACGAACTGGGCGGAGCGCTGGTTCCCGGACGCCTTCATCTTCGTCGCGATCGCGGTGGTGATCGTGGCGCTCGGGGCCTGGGCCAACGGCGCGCCCGCGGCCGCCGTCGCCAAGAGCTTCGGGGACGGGTTCTGGAGCCTGATCCCCTTCACCATGCAGATGGCCTTCGTGACGATCGGCGGCTACGTCGTGGCGGTCTCGCCGCCGGTCCAGGCGCTGATCGAGCGGCTGGCGCAGATCCCCCGATCCGGGCGCGGCGCCGTCGGGTTCGTGGCTGCGGCGACCATGATCTCCTCGTTCCTGAGCTGGGGCCTGAGCCTGATCTTCGGCGGCCTGCTCGTCCGCGCGCTTGCCCGCCGCACGGATCTGCGCATGGATTACCGCGCGGCCGGCGCCGCCGCCTATCTCGGCCTCGGCGCCACCTGGGCCCTGGGGCTCAGCTCCTCGGCGGCGCAGCTCCAGGCGAACCCGGCGAGCCTGACCAAGAACCTCCTCGCCATCTCGGGCGTGATCCCGTTCAGCGAGACGATCTTCCTGTGGCAGTCGATGCTGATCGCCGCGATCCTGTTCGTGGTCTCGGTGCTGATCGCCTACGCCTCCGCGCCCCGCCGCGAGACGGCGGTGACCGCCGAGGCCCTCGGTGTCGAGGTGGCCCGCGAGACGAGCGACATCGCCCCCGCCCGCCAGCCCGGCGAGTGGCTCGAACACTCGCCGATCCTGACCCTCCTCCTCGTGCTGATCGCGGGCGGCTGGATCGTGCAGGAATTCGCGCGCCAGTCCTGGATCGTCGCGATCTCGAACCTCAACACCTACAACCTGCTGTTCCTCACCCTGGGCCTGCTGCTGCACTGGCGGCCCAAGCGCTTCCTGGTGGCGGTCGCCAAGTCGGTGCCGGCCACCGCGGGGATCCTGATCCAGTACCCGCTCTACGCGGCGATCAGCGGCATGCTGACCGGGCCGAAGAACGCCGCGGGTGCCTCCGCCTCCGACGTCATCACCCACGCCTTCGTCAGCCTGAATACCACCGGCAGCTTCCCGCTGACCATGGGCGTCTACTCGGCGATCCTCGGCTTCTTCGTGCCCTCGGGCGGCGGCAAGTGGCTCCTGGAGGCGCCCTACGTGCTCCAGGCGGCCAACGAGCTGAAGGTCCATCTCGGCTGGGCGGTGATGATCTACAACGCCGCCGAGGCGCTGCCGAACCTGATCAACCCGTTCTGGATGCTGCCGCTGGTGGGCATCCTCGGCCTGAAGGCGCGCGACATCGTCGGGTTCAGCTTCCTCCAGCTGCTCGTGCACCTGCCGCTGGTGCTGTTCCTGCTCTGGGCGCTGGCCTTCACGCTGACCTACCACCCGCCCATCATGCCGTGAGGATGCGGGGCCGGCGGCCTAGTCGAGGGCATAGCCCAGAAGGCCCTCGGCCGCCTGCCCTTCGCAGCCGCCGTCCCGCGACACGAAGTGGTCGTGCGCGCCGGCCCTGCAGCGGAAGAGCGCGTGGCTGCCCGCCTGGGGCGCGTCGTAGAGGTAGCCGGTCTGGCCCAGGGGCGTGTGCCCCTCGCAGGCCGCATCCCGGCTGAGGAAGTGATCGCTTCCCGCGACGCAGCTCATGAGCGCCGCGGTGCCGGGCCTCGGGAGCAGGAACACGGATCCGAGGGCGGATTCGAAGGTGAAGTCCGGCGCCACGTAACCGGTGGTGACCCAATGGCCGCCCGGCCCGATCGACCGTCTGAGCGGCGCGCGGTCGGTCCCGGGCGTCTGCGTCGCCGTCGCGATCCGCCACGTGCCGGGATAGGGGTCGCCGCCCGAGAAGAAGACCGTGATGTTCGGCAGGAACGGCGTGATGTTGCCGTGGGGATCGCGCTGAAAACCGGGGCTGTGGTTGAGATAGAAGCCCGTGACATCCGAGTTCAGGTAGCCGGCCGGCGTCCAGCGCTCGGGCCTGCCGCTGAGCAGCGCCCTGATGGGCATCTTGAAGAGACCCAGCTGGTAGGTCTCGCGGTCGGGATTGCGGGCCGCGTCCTTGCAGGCCACCTGCCGGCAGTTCCGGCCCGGCAGCCCGGTGATCACGTAGACCGCGCCGGACGCGTAATCGTAGGCGAAATCCGAGTTGGGATTGATGGTGGTGCCGTCGCTGGCCACGTTCGGCAGCCGCACCGGCGGGTCGAAATGCACACCGTCGGCCGTGTGCCGCACGTAGAGATCGCCGAAACCGGGGACGCCCTGCGGCCCGGTCAGATCGGTGGTGAAGACGAACAGGCTCGATCGGCCGTCGGCGTTGAAGCTCGCCGGCTGCCCCGTGCCGTAATTGCCCTGGGCCACGGCCGGATTGAGCGGCGCGATCACCGGTGCCGGATAATCGACCCAGGTCACCTTGTCGTTGGAGAAGGCCAGGCCCGTCTGGTTGTTGTTGCCCGGCAGATTATCGGCACCGGAATAGTACATCGCGTAGGCGTAGGGCCGGCCGTCCGCCGGGTTGGTGAAGCTGCCTCGGATCACGCTCGGGTCGCAGACATACTGGCGGTTCCAGGACCCGGGGGTCGGCTGAAACACGATCCGGGCCGGCGAGAAGCCCGTCTGCGGATCGAAGGACCGGTGATAGATCACGTCGGTCTTGCCCTGCCCGCACCACCAGATGTCGGTCTTCCCGTTCTCCGTGATGAGGCTCGGGGCATAGTTGTAGCCGCTGGGATTGGCCTCGTTGATGAAGAGGGGCTGGGCCTCCGGCCCCGTCCAGGCGCCCTGCGCCGCGACCGGCAGGACGAGCGCCAAGCCGGCACAGCACGCGGCGAACGGATTCAGCTTCACGATCAGCCCTGTCACGCGGGTCAGCCGGAGCCCGCTTAGCACATGCGGAGCGGCACGGCTGGCCCCTCAGGCCTGTGAGCGGTGAGCCGGAGGGCTGGCGGGGGGATCCTCGACGGGCCGCCCCGATCGGGCGGTCGCGCGGCCCGGTGCGTGCGGGGAGCCGAACGCCGCGCGGCGCCGGCCCCCGTCTTCGCGTCACCCGGCCTCGGTCGGCAGCTCGGCATTCGACGCGACCGTGAAGCCCTCGCGGTCGAACACGTTGTAGAGGACACCGGCCGGATCGAGCCCGAGCCCCGCGATATGCGCGATCGCCGCGTCCTTGGCCTCGGCCACGGTGCCGAAGGGCTCGGGCAGCTGGTACATCCGCGCTGCCTGCTCCTCGCCGTCAGCCTGCATCGGGGGCGTCGTGATCTCGACCGTGTAGGGCATGGTGACGGCTTATCCGCGCCTAGTGGAACACGCCGAAAAACCACAGCAGCAGAATGATCGGCAGCGGGATTCCGAGTAGCCAGAGCAAGCCACCGCGCAGCATTTCAACCTCCATTCCGTCAACTATCGCACACAGGGCGTGGACGATTGCTGGCAGGCAACGCGCGAGAATGCGAAACCGATGCCCGGCACCAGCACGAAAGCTGAGGATTTCTCAGATTATCATCCCGCACGACTGATGCAGGCCGCGCGCGGCGGTGCCGGGCCGGCCCCGGCCGGGCAGCGCCATCCCCGGACCGGCGCCTCGATCAGGAACCGTCAGCCGGCGCAGGGGGTTCGGAGCCGTTGCGAGACCACCAACAGGGAGAACGCGCATGGACATATGGCAGCTCATCGAGCGCGACCACGAGAACATCGCCCGGCTCATCCGCGAGATTCCCTACGCGCTCAACGGCCGCGGCGTCATCCGCAGCCGGGAACGCATGCTGGCCGATCTCATGGATGAACTGGAGCTTCACGCGATCGGTCTGGAGGCGAGCCTCTACGCCGCCCTCGGCCGGGAGAGCGGGACCCAGGGCCTCGTCTCCGAACTTCGGCGCGGCCAGGCAGAGTTCATGCGGCAGCTCCGGCCGCTCGCGCGCTACCGGGCGCGGAACCCAGCCGGCTGGCTCGACACGTTCGAGGATGTCACCTTCCTGGTCGATCAGCATCTGCACCGGCACGTTCACGAGCTGATCCCGGAAGCCCGCCGGATGCTCTCGCCCGAGGCCGTCCACGGCGCCACGCGCGCTTACGTGCGCGCCAAGACGAACGCCCTCCGAAACCGGCGGCACGGCGCAGCGCAGGGGATCCTGTCGAGCGAGGCGGCCCTCATCACCACGGCCGCCGCGGTGGCGGCAGGGTTCGGCTACCTGGTCTGGCGCGGCGGCCTGTTCGACGGCCGGCGGCCGGTCCACAGGAGCGAATCCGGGGCGCGCCACGCCCGGTAGGGCGCGCGTCGGTTCCCACACGGCCCGGGCGGTGCTCAGGGCCCGGCGCCGGCGACATGCGGGCGGCAGTAGCTGTCCCGCACGGCCGGGATATCGTCGTAGCCGTCCGCCAGGCAGAAGTAGGTGCAGGCCAGCCACGCGCCCAGGGCGACGGACAGCACGCCGTTGTAGAACCACAGCCCGACGACGCGTCCGCTCGGAAAGCTCCGCAGCCCGGTCACCGAGCCCGGCACCCAATCGACCGCGAACACGATGATGCCGACGGCCCCCAGCAGCCCGGCCAGCATCACGACGAACGCCGTTGCGGTCGCGGTCATTCCGATCCTCGCCCGCTGACCGCGCCAGCGGCGGCCGCGCTCAGCGCGGCCGCCAATGCGGTGAGAAAGACAGCCTCGATCATGGGTGGCTCTTACCAGATTACGGCCGGGCGCTGGCCCAAACCCGCGCGGCACGGGCACCCCTCCGGGATACCGCGCGATGACCCCGCGGTTCCAAGGGGGGCCGGACAGGCTCGGAACCGACGGGTCATGCGCTGAGCCGCTCGACCGCCGTCCGGGGCCGAAGCCGTTGAAGCAGGTCGGTCATCGGCATCGGCTTACCGACGAGATAGCCCTGGACATAGCGGCAGCCGTGTCGGCGGGCCGCCTCCAGCTGTTCGGCGGTCTCCACCCCCTCGGCGATCCCGTCGAGACCGAGATTCTTGCAGAGATCGAGGATGGTCGAGACCAGACTGCGGCCCAGCTCCGTATCGATGTCGGCCATGAAGCTGCGGTCGATCTTGATCTTGTCCAGCGGCAGGCGGTGGACATAGCCCAGACTGGAATAGCCGGTCCCGAAATCGTCGAGCGCGACGGCGATGCCCAGCGCCCGCAACGCCGTGATGGCATCCTTCGCCTGATCGAAATCGCGCATCAGGGCGGTCTCGGTGAGTTCCAGGGTCAGGCGGCGCGGGTCGAGGCCGCTCATGCGGACGGCCGCCAGGATCGCCACCACGGTCTCGGGCGAGGCCAGGTCGTGGGCCGACAGGTTGAAGGACAGGCCGACCGCGGGCGGCAGGCGCGCGCAATCGGCGAGCGCCTTGCGCAGCAGCAGGAGTGACACGGCGTGGATCATGCCGCAGCGCTCCGCCGCGGCGACGAAGCGGTCCGGCGAGACCCGGCCGAGCGTCGGGCTGGTCCAGCGCGCCAGACCCTCCACGAGGGCGATCGCGCCCGAATGCGTGTCGAGGATCGGCTGGTAGTGCAGCTCCATCTCGGCCGGAAGATCGGCCGTGCGCAGGGCGGCCTCCACGGCCCGCTCGGCCCGGATCGCATCCTCGTGCTCCTGCGAGAACAGGGTCGTCACGCCCCGGCGGTGCTCCTTCGCGTGATAGAGCGCGTAGTCCGCACGGTCGAACAAGGCGTCGGCCTCGCGTCCTGCGCGCGGATATTTCGCGAGGCCGCCCGAGCAGCCCGTGACGACCCGGATGTCGCCGAGGTGGATGGGCTTCTGCAGGGCCGCGCAGATGCCGTCACAGACGGCGATGATGTCCGCAGGCGGTCCGGGATTGCGCACGAGCACGCCGAATTCGTCGCCGCCCAGCCGGGTGATGATCACATCGGGACTCGCGAACGCGGCGAGGCGCCGGCCGGTTTCCGCCAGGACCCGATCGCCGACATTGTGGCCGTAGGTGTCGTTGACCGGCTTGAAGCGGTCGAGGTCGAAGATCGCCAGGGCGAAACGCGCGTCGGTTGTCGCCGCGTCCTCGATCAGGGCATCGAGCGTCTGGAAGAAGTAGCGCCGGTTGGGCAGGCCGGTCAGGCTGTCGGTCTGGGCGAGGCGCGCGTTGTCCTCCGAGAGCCGGCTCGCCTCGGCCTGCGACGCGACGAGCTGGACGAACGCGCGGAAGTTGTTGTTGAGGACGCGCACCATCACCGCGGTGACGAAGGCGGTGTTGACCGCGATGGCCAGGAAGACGCGGTTCTGGCTCGTGACGCAGCAGACCAGGAAGGTGCTGATGACGATGCCGGTCGCCAGGAAGGCCGCGGCCGGCAGGTGGGTCAGGCAGAAGATGCAGGCGATCACCGTGATGGCCACGAAGATCGCCACGTGGCCCTGTTCATACGGGCCGCCATAGCCGTTCAGGACCATCGCCCAGCTCACGAAGGCGAGGGAGAAGAGGGCCGTCAGGACGGTCGTTCGGCGCAGCTGGCGGGCGGCCGCTTCCTCGCTGAACGCGTCCGGGCGCAGGCGCCACCACCAGATCGCGCGGACCATGCAGAGCACGCCGAGGATGCCCGGCACCCCGAGCGTCAGAGAAGCCGGCGCCAGCGTGAGATGCGTCATGGCCAGCGCACAGGCATTGACGCAGAGCAGCCCGTAGAGGGTCGGGACCTGCTTCTGCAGTTCCACGAGCTGGCGGACGGACGTCCGGTCGTCGGCGGATCTGGCCTGCGCTGCGGTCAACAGCGGGCGAAGGCGGCGGAGGCGTGTCATAGGGCTGTATGTGCGCAGGTCATGCAACCCTAACGAGAGTTGGTTAAGGGCAGATTGCGACAGCCCCCGGCCTGCGCGGATGCTCGATCTCGCATGCGCCCTGCGCAGGTTTTGACGCGCGACCGGACCCGCTCAGCCGGGTCTGGACTGAGCTTCTCTAATCCTGAGGTTGCCAAACCTTCGCTGAGACTGCTTTCGAGCGGCGCGAAGCTCGGCAGAACGGCGATCACGGGCGCGCGGCAATCACGATTGCTTCACCGCCCAGCGCCTCGCCGCCCTCGCCCTCCCGTCGCGCGGCAGGGGCCCGGGCCGAGGCGGGCCGGTTCGGGCTGACCTGTCGATCGAACGCCCGTCACGCCCGGATCCGGCGCCGCGGCCGGACCCGATCCGTGCGGGTCTTCAGGCCGCGTCCGGTCTTTGCGGCAGCCGCCAGCCCGGCCGGACGAAGTGGCACGTGTAGCCGTTCGGGATGCGCTCCAGGTAATCCTGGTGCTCGGGCTCGGCCTCCCAGAAATCGCCGGCCGGCGCCACTTCGGTCACGACCTTGCCCGGCCAGAGGCCCGACGCGTCGACATCCGCGATCGTGTCCTCGGCGACCCGCTTCTGCTCGGGATCCGCGTAGAAGATGGCGGAGCGATAGCTCAGGCCGCGGTCGTTGCCCTGCCGGTTGAGCGTGGTCGGGTCGTGGATCTGGAAGAAGAACTCCAGAAGGCGGCGGAAGCTGATCGTCGCGGGATCGTAGGTGATCTCGATCGCCTCGGCATGGGTCCCGTGGTTGCGATAGGTGGCATGGGCAACATCCCCGCCCGTGTAGCCGACCCGGGTCGAGACCACCCCGGGCAGCTTGCGGATCAGATCCTGCATGCCCCAGAAGCAGCCCCCGGCCAGAATAGCGCGCTCGATGCTCATGCGACCGTCTCCACTTGAGGCAGGTAGGCGCCGTATCCCTGCGCTTCCATGTCGTCCCGATGCACGAAGCGCAGCGACGCCGAGTTGATGCAGTAGCGCAGGCCGCCCCGGTCACGCGGGCCGTCGTTGAACACGTGGCCGAGATGGCTGTCCCCGTGCGCGGACCGGACCTCCGTGCGGACCATGCCGTGCGACGTGTCCCGGAGTTCGGTCACGTAGGCGGCGTCGATCGGCTTGGTGAAGCTCGGCCAGCCGCAGCCGGATTCGTACTTGGCGGAGCTCGCAAACAGCGGCTCGCCGGAGACGATGTCGACGTAGATGCCGGGCTCCTTGTTGTCGAGGAGCGCGCCGGTACCGGGCCGTTCCGTCCCGTTCTGCTGGGTGACCCGGTACTGCTCCGGCGTCAGCGCCGCGACGGCCTCGGGCGTCTTGCGATAGGATGTCATGGCGGAGGTCCTTTGCTGCCGCCAAGATGGTGAGCGCCGTCGGCCTTGTCGAGCGCGCGGCCGGCGAACCGCGCCGCGATCGAACGCGATCGGCGGCGGGCCGGCACGGTCGATCGCCCTACGCGAGAATCTCGCTCAGGGCGCGCACCAGCGCCCGCGCCACGAACGGCTTCTCCAGCCGCGGCCGGTTCCGGTAGGCCGAGGCGTCGGTCAGCCGCACGTCGCCCGTGGCGAACAGGTACGGCACCCCCATCACGCTCAACTTTTCAGCGAGCGGATAGGCATTGTCGCCCTCGCCCAGATTGACGTCCAGGACCGCCGCGTCGGGGCGGCGCCCCTCGATCAGGTCGAGGGCCTGATCCACGCTCGGCACCGGGCCGAGCACCTCGAAGCCGGCCGCCTGCAGCCAGCGCTTCACCTCGCTGGCGATCAGGTACTCGTCCTCGACCACCAGGATGCGGCGGCGGGCGGGGTGAGCAGCAGGATGGGACATGGACCCTCCGGGCGGGATCGATCGGGATCTGTCCAGTCAACCGGACGGCGGGACCAAGCGTTCTCCCGGATCAGGAGACCGGCATCTCGATCCGGCAGCGGACCCCGTCCGGCCCCAGGAGGTAATCGACTTCCGCCTGCAGTGCATAGGCCAGCGCCTCCTGGATCAGCTTGGTGCCGTAGCCGCGCCGGGGCGGCCCGTCCTGGCGCACCGCGACGCCGCTCTCGACCCAGCTCAGCGCCAGCCGGCGGTGCTCGCGCCGGTCCAGCACCACGTCCCAGGTGATCGAGAGCCGGCCGGACCCGTCCCTGAGGGCGCCGTACTTCACCGCGTTGGTGGTCAGCTCGTGCAGGGCGAGCGCGAAGTTCTGCACCTGCCGCACCCGCAGCCAGACCTCCGGTCCGGCGATGGTGACCCACGGGGCGACCTCGTCGGCGTAGGCGGCCAGTTCGGCCCGCACCAGGGCCCCGACCTCGACGCTGTCGTGGTTGGCTTGGCTGAGCAGGCCCTGCGCCCGGCTGAGCGCCTGCAGCCGTTCCTCGAAGGCCTCGACGGATCCGCCCTGCTTCACGGTGCGGTCGGCGACCGCGGACACGATGCTGAGCAGGTTGCGCGCCCGGTGCTGCAGCTCGTTGACCAGAACCTCCTGCCGCGCCTGGAGCTGGCGGATGGCGTCGATGTCGGTCGAGGTGCCGAGCCATTCCACGGCCCGGCCCGAGGCGTCCCGCACCGGCAGCGAGCGGGTGTGGTGCCAGAGCCAGACCCCGTCCGAGGCGCGCCGCACCCGGTACTCGACGTCGAGGACGCCCTCCAGCCCGGCCCGCTCCCAGGCGTCCAGCGCGGCCTTCCGGTCGTCCGGATGGACGGCATCGAGCCAGCCCAGCCCGGCACATTCCTCCTGGGTCTGGCCGGTATAGGACAGCCATTGCGGGCTTGCCCACGTCCATCGCCCCTCGTGGACCGAGCGCCAGACGAGCTGCGGGATGCCCTCGATCAGCGCGCGCTGGCGCGATTCGCTCGCCCGCAGGGCCTCGTCGGTCTCGCGCCGGCTCGTGGTGTCCTGGCCGATCTTCAGGAAGCCGCGCAGGGATCCGTCGCCGTGGTGCAGGGCCCGGGTGGTCCCCTCGATGAACACGCGCGAGCCGTCCTTGCACATGTGCCAGCGCACGTTCGGCGCCGAACCGTCCCGGCAGGCCGCCGCCAGCTCCTTCTCGTCCTCCCGGTGCCTCTGGTCCTCCGGCGTGAACAGGATGCTGCCGGGCTGCCCGATCGCCTCGTCGGCGCTCCAGCCGAACACCGCCTCCGCGCTCGGATACCAATCGGTGATCCGGTTCTCGGGATCGAGGGTGAAGATCGCGTGGTCCCGGGCATTCTCGACGACGAGCCGGAACCGCTCCTGGCTCTCGCGCAGGGCCGTCTCGGCCCGCTTGCGCGCGGTGATGTCCACGAAGGTGATGACCACGCCGGCGATGAAGTTGTCGACGCTGCGATAGGGCAGGACCCGGACGAGGTAGTGCGTGCCGGTGGCGGCGCTCTCGATCTCCCGCTCGGCCGCCGCCAGGGTGCGCAGCACCCGCCGGGCGTCCACCTGAAGATCCTCGTAGGCGAGGCGCGACTTGATGTGGCCGATCGGCCGGCCGGTATCGGTCTCGACGAGGTGGAAGATCTCGGTGACCGCCGGGGTGAAGTTCGTCACCCGCAGCTCGTTGTCGAGGAAGATCGTGGCGATCTGCGTGCTCTCGAGGAAGTTCTTCAGGTCGCTGTTGCTCCGGCCGAGCTCCTGCACCCGCAGGCTGAGCTCGCCGTTGACCGTGGTCAGCTCCTCGTTGAGCGACTGCAGCTCCTCCTTGGAGGTCTGCAATTCCTCGTTGGCGGATTGCAGCTCCTCATTGAGGGACTGGTACTCCTCGTTGGAGGCCTTCAGCTCCTCGCTGGTGGCCTCCGCCTCTTCGGCGGTCGCCTGGAGACGCTCCCGGGTGTCGCGCAGCTCCGTCTCGAGCTGCTGGATGTAGGATTGCTGGTCGGACGAGGCCGCCCGGGCGGCGATCTGCTCCAGGCCCGGCGCCGAGCGGCCATCCTTGAACAGAACGATGTAGTTCCGGACCGACCCGGACGCCGTCACGGGTTCGACGACGAGGTCGACGACGAGATTCTGCCCCTCCTGCCCGATCCGCCTGTCGTCGAGCTGGACGGTCTCGGCCGCCTCGGCGGCGCGCGTCAGGGCCTCGCGCACGTCGAGGCGCAGGTCGGGATGGATGAGCTGCAGCAGGTTCAGCGTGGCCACCCCGCCCATCGGATCGAGGTAGCGGCCCGTCCGGGCGGAGAAATGCAGGACGTTGTACCCGTCATCGACGATGACGTAGGCCGGTGCGTAGCGCTCCGCGAAGCGCTCGGCCCGCTGGGCCAGGGTCGGTTCGAGCGCGCTGGTGGCCGGCGCGCTGAGGACCGGATGCCGCTCCGCCGGCAGCGACGCCACCGTGAACGGGAAGTTGGGGAGCGCCCGGCTGGACGAGTCCAGGCGGCGGAACACGCGCGAGCGGGGCTCGATCGCGGCGAACAGCGTCGCGTGGCGGGAGACGTTCTCGGAATTGCCCAGGAACAGCACGCCGTCCGGCTTCAGGGCGAAGTGGAACAGCGGGATCACCTGGTTCTGCAGCTCGGCGTCGAGATAGATCAGCAGGTTGCGGCAGGAGATGAGGTCGAGGCGCGAGAAGGGCGCGTCCTTGATGATGCTGTGCTGCGAGAAGATGCACATCTCCCGCAGCTCCTTGACGACGCAGAAGGTGTTCCCCTCCTTCACGAACCAGCGCGCCAGCCGCTCCGGCGCCATGTCGTCCGCGATCGTCAGGGCGTAGCGCGCGGCGCGCGCCGAGGCGAGCGCCCGGCCGTCGAGGTCGGTGGCGAAGATCTGCACCAGCGGCACCTCGTCGAGGGTGGCCATGTGCTCGCGCAGCAGGATGCCGAGCGAGTAGGCTTCCTCGCCGGTGGAGCAGCCGATCACCCAGACGCGGATCCGGTCCTCCCGGCTGCGGCCCGCGAACAGCTTGGGGATCACCTCGCGGGCGAGGAGATCGAATTCCCGGGGGTCGCGGAAGAACTGGGTGACGCCGATCAGGAGGTCGTTGAACAGCTCCTGCGCCTCGTCGGGCCGCTCGCGCAGCAGGTTCAGGTAGGCGTCCATGGTGTCGGCCTGGACGACCTGCATGCGCCGCTGGACCCGGCGCAGGAAGGTGCCGGGCTTGTAGCCGTGGAAATCGTGGCCGGTCCGCTTGCGCAGCACCGCCGCGACCCGCGCCAGCGTCGCCGAGGCGTCGGCGGCGTCCGGAGGGGCCGGATCGGTGGATAGGATCTGGCGGACCCCGTCCCGGATCCGGTCCGCGAGCCGGTCGATGGGCAGCACGGCATCGGCCAGGGCGGCGGGATAGTTGCTGCGCGCGAGCTCGCCGGAGCCGGTCTCCTCGGTCTCCTCCGCGAAGGCCAGCCCGCCGGCCTCCTTCACCGCCTTGACGCCCAGGGTGCCGTCGGCGCCCGTGCCGCTTAGGATGACCGCGATGCTGTGCCCGTCCTCGTCGCCCGCCAGCGCCACGAGGAAACTGTCGATGGTCCCGCGCGCGCCGGCCTGCTGCTCGGCGGGCTGGATCCGGAACCGGCCCTGGTCCAGGCTCACGATCACGTCGGGATCGGGCAGGTAGGTCCTGCCCGCCGTCAGGGGGGCATCGTGCGCGATGGGGCTCGGTTCGTGCCCGGCTTCGCGCAGCGCCTTCAGGAACGTCTCCGTGTCCAGCGCCTCCCGGTGCTGCAGCACGATGACCAGCGCCATGTCGGGTTGCGGCGTGAGCTGCCGCAACAGCTGCAGGACAGCCTGCGGGCTCGCCGCCGACGCGCAGACGGCGACCACGGCGGCCCGGCCGTCCTGGGGTGCCGCATCGGTCGAAGAGCTTACCATCTCTGCGTCTTCCCAGGGCTCATGAACGCGGCCGGCTCCCTGTGCCGGAGAGCGGGGCGGCCGAGACGTCACCCCTCCTGCGCCTTCTCATTACCCGAGAGTTCCGCCGGCGGCAGGGAGAGAAGGACGGCTTTCCGGATCGTTTCGGCATGAGCGCGATACTCGGCCGCGCGCGCCTCGTACATCTCCGCCAGGGCGGTCCGCCCGGCCCGGCGTCCGTCCTCGGCCATGCGCCGGACGAGTTCGGCGCGCTCGTCGACGATGCGCAGGGCGACCCGCAGGGCCTCGTCCACCGCGTTCTCCTGCTCCTTGGCCACCACCTCGGCCGTGAAGGCGTGGCCGACCTGGCAGCGGAACCGGAGCGGCTTGGCCCCCTGCATCGTCGAGAGGACACCGCCGCATTGCGGGCAGGAGATCGCGGCGGGTTCGGCGAGGCGGCGGATCACGTCGCTGTCGACCCGGGCGCCGGCGGCGATGTCGACCTCCAGCCGGATCTCCGGCGGCACCGGCCGGGGCGGCCCCGCGTGATCGCGCACGAGGTCCGAGAGCACGTCCCCGATGCGGGTGGCCGAGAGGGTGAGGTCGACCTCCAGGGCCGCGAGGGCGCTGCGCGGCATCTCGTCGGCGACCGCGTCCGCCGGGTCCTGCACGAGGGCGAGGCCGCCGCAGCGCTTGATCGCCTCCAGGCCGGCGGTCCCGTCATTGAGGAGACCGCTCAGCAGCACGCCGATCACCCGGGAGCCGTAGGCCACGGCCGCCGAGCGGAACAGCGGATCGATGGACGGCCGGGCCATGTTCTCGCGGGGGCCGTGGCCGAGCCGGATCCGCCCGTCCTTCAGGATGAGATGCGCGTCGGGCACGCCCAGATAGATGTTGCCCGGGCTGACCGTCATGCCGTCCGCCGCCGGATGGACCGGCAGGTGGGCCGCCGCGGCGGTCACGGTCGCCAGGAGCCCGAGGCTGCGGGCCGGGATATGGACCACGATGAACACCGCCGCCGGCAGATCCGTCGGCAAGGCGTTCAGGATGGTCCTGAGAGGCACGGTCGATCCGGAGGATCCGCCGATGACGATGATGTCGCGATGGGTCATGCTGCGCTGGTTCCCTCCCCGGGGGGAAACACCGCGACAGACGTCTTGGATCTCCGGGAGCCGGGTCTTAGCGGCTCCGGGATCTGCCGGGCGGCCGGATCTGCGGTGCGGGGTTGCGGACCAGGGGCGCGGTCTGCTCCAGAAGCGCGCGCGAGCGCCGGATGGTCTCCCGGGCGGTCTCGACGAGCCACCGGTCATAGCTGGCCGGCGATCGGGTCTTGGCGGACGAATCGTTCACGGCGGCACTCCTCGCATGGCAGGCGGGAGCGCGCGTCTCTCTCAGCTACCGACGCCCGTACAAGCAAAGGCCGATAGTCGCGGCAGCATGCGCCTCGCCGACCGGGAAGTCCAATGCCGTGGCGAATGCGGACGCGGCCGGCCGTCTAGGTCGATTCCAGCCGGCGGATGCTGCGCAGGATCTCCCGGCGGTGCGCGTGCCATTGCGCGAGCGTCGCCTGAAAGGTGGCGAGAAGCTCCTCGGCCGGGCGCGTATCGCGGCCCTTGAGCCGCATCTCGCGGATCCGCTGCTCCAGCGTGGCGACCCGCTGCTGGCCGGCGGCGATGTCGAGCTCGGCCTTGACGAGCTGCGCCTGTTCTTGGTCGAGCGTGAGCATGGAACGACGAGCCGCGCCGGTGCGACAGTCTATCCGCGTCGGCGGGCCGCGCCAATCCGACGGCCTCCGGGTGGACGCACGGATGACGGATGCGGCGGGCCCCGTCCCGAGCGGCCCGTCGTCGTGGACGGGCCTGCGCCTCAGGCGGCGACCGGGGCCGTGGCCGGCTCGGGCTCCGGCAAGCCCATGTGGCGGTAGGCGTGGCGGGTGAGGACGCGGCCGCGG
>CAXDNE010000125.1:0-19820 GCA_963990595.1 uncultured Methylobacterium sp. | reverse complement strand
ACTATCCTCTTCGTCGGCAGCGTCAGATGTGTATAAGAGACAGCTCCCGGAAGCGGCGCTGACGGCGGACGCGCTCCTCCGGGCTGTGGACGCGCAGCTGGCCGCGCCTCCGCCGCGCCCGCACGCGTTCGACCTCGACGGGGCCCGGCGCTCGGTGGAGATCGTCGCGGCGATGTGCGCCGACCGCGCCCCGCGGCGGCCTCGACGGCCGGCCGTCCCGGGTCTCGATGCCGTGCGGGGCATTCTGGACCGTTGCGCGGCGCGCGGCGACTCGATCCCGTTCTTCTGGCGCGACGACGATGCGGTGGCGGCGACCCCGGCCCTCGACCGGCTGATCGGGCTGGCCGAGGCACACGCCGCTCCGCTCCTGCTCGCCGCCATACCGGCGGAGATCGCGCCCACGCTCGGGACACGGCTCGAAGAAACGCGGGACCTGTGCGTCGCGGTCCACGGCCTCGCCCATCGCAACCACGCCCCGCCGGGGGAGAAGCCCGCGGAATTCGGCGCCCACCGGCCGCTCGCGACCCTCATGGCCGATGCCGCGGCCGGCCTGCGGGTCGCCCGGGAACGCCTGCCAAACCGGCTTCTGCTGCCGGTCTTCGTGCCCCCCTGGAACCGGCTCGCGCCGGAACTCGCGGCCGCCCTGCCGGATCTCGGCTATCGCGGCCTTTCCGCGGTCGCCGGGCCGCCCATTCCGGGGCTGGCCCGGTTCGACGCCACGCTCGACCCGATCGACTGGCGCGGCACGCGCTCCCTGCGCGACCCCGAGACGCTGCTGCGCGACCTGACGCGCGCCATCGCGCAGCACCCGGCAGAGCCCGTGGGATTGCTGACGCACCACCTCGCCCATGATGCGGCGATCTGGGCTTTCGTCGAGGCGTTGCTGGCGGTCCTGCTCAAGCACCCGGCGATACGGGCGCTGCGTTTTGGTGGCCTTTTCGACCGTGTTGCAATGGACACCAATGGGCTGGCGCCTCATTCTCCAGTCCCACAGATCGCGAGGACTGGTTGAGCCCGCTGCTGTCCATTCGCGACCTCGCGGTCGCGTTCCGCACGGAACCCACACCGTTCGAGGCACTGCACGGCCTGTCCCTCGACGTCATGCGCGGGCGTACCCTGGCGCTTGTCGGCGAATCGGGGTCGGGCAAGTCGGTGACCGCACAGGCCATCCTGCGGATCCTGCCCCCCTCCGCCGCCATCACCCGCGGTGCGATCCTGTTTCGCGACGGGTCTTCGGAGGTCGACATCGCCCGGCTGCCGGCCGAGGGCCCGGCAATGCGGGCGATCCGCGGCCAGCGCATCGCGATGATCTTCCAGGAGCCGATGACCTGCCTGTCGCCGCTGCACACGATCGGCGACCAGATCGGCGAGGCCCTGCGCCTTCATACCGGCGCCGACCGTCGGGAGGCCGATGCCCGGACGCAGGAAGCCCTTGCGCGGGTGGGCTTCCCGGATCCGCGCCGGGCGCTGCGGACCTACCCGTTCGAGCTGTCCGGAGGGCTGCGCCAGCGCGCCATGATCGCCATGGCGCTGATCCTCAAGCCCGCCTTGCTGGTGGCCGACGAGCCGACCACGGCGCTGGACGTGACCACCCAGGCCCAGATCCTCGCCCTGCTGGCCCGGCTCCAGGACGAGACCGGGATGGCGATCCTGCTCATCACCCACGATCTCGGGGTGGTCGCCAACATCGCCCACGACGTGGCGGTGCTCTATCGCGGCCGCCTGGTGGAAGCAGGACCGCGCGACACGGTGATGCGGACCCCCGGCCATGCCTATCTGCGGGCGCTCCTCCACGCGGTGCCCCGGTTCGACATGGCGCCCGGCGAGCGCCTCACGCCGATCCGCCCGGCCCGGGCCGAGATCCCGCCCGGGCAGGCGCGCCCGCAGATCACCGGCCCGCTCCTCCAAGTCGAGCGGGTGTCCAAGACCTTCACGCTGCGCTCCGGCCGCCTGTGGCAGAAGCCGCGGCTCGTCCACGCCGTCGCCGACGTCTCGCTCAGCCTCAAGGCCGGCCAGACCCTCGGCCTCGTCGGCGAATCGGGCTCGGGCAAGACCACGGTCTCGAAGATGATCATGCGGGCGATCGAGCCGGATTCCGGCCGGATCCTGTTCGACGACGGCAACGGCCTGCAGGACGTCCACCGCCTCAGCGGCGAGGCCCTGTTCGCCTATCGGCGCACGGTCCAGTTCGTGTTCCAGGACCCCTACGCCTCGCTCGACCCGCGCATGACGGTCCGCCAGATCCTGTCCGAGCCGATGGAGATCCACGGCGTCCCGGCGGCCGAGCGGCGGGAGCGCTGCCGCGCCCTCATGGCGATGGTCGGTCTCGATGCCGCCGGCCTCGGTCGCTATCCGCACGCCTTCTCGGGCGGTCAGCGCCAGCGTATCGGGATCGCGCGGGCGCTGGCCCCGAAGCCCCGCCTCCTCGTGCTCGACGAACCGGTCTCGGCCCTGGACGTGTCGGTGCAGGCGCAGATCCTGAACCTGCTCAAGGATCTCCAGGCGGCCCTCGGCCTCTCCTACCTCATCGTCTCCCACAACCTGGCAGTGATCGACTACATGGCGGATACGATCAGCGTGATGTGCCGCGGCCGGATCGTCGAGGAGGCGCCCCGCGCCGCCCTGTTCCGCCGGCCGGTCCATCCCTACACGCGGGCGCTGCTCGCGGCGGTGCCGGATCCGAGCCTCGACCACCCCCTCGATTTCTCCGCCATCACGGGCGAGCAGAACGATCCGGCCCGGTGGGCCAAGCCCTACCGGCTGGCGCCCGACGAGGCCGGGACCATGCAGGCGATCGAGGCCGGCCACCGGGTGCGCTTCGGCGCCGAACGCTCGGCGGAGGCCGCGTGATGCAGCCGCGGCCGCCCGTGATGCTGGAGCGCCTGCGCCGCAAGGTGCTGTCGCCGCTGTTCGACCGGCTGGGCTACGATCTCGTCCCCGCCGCGCCCGACTGGACCCACCGCCCGACCTCGCCCCGCGAGGTGGCGACCCTTCTCGACTCCGCGGCGGCGATCCTGGAGCGGGACCTCGCCTGCGCCGGCATCGCAGCGGACGGCGATATCCGCGCGCAGGTGCGGGACTTCTGGGATCTGATCCCGTCGGCACCGATCCGCCAGCGGCGCGGCGGCAGCGGCTTCAACGGCGCGTTGCAACTCTACGTGGCGATGCGGGCGCTGAAACCGGATTTCGTGATCGAATCCGGCGTCTTCCGCGGGCTGACCACCTGGGTCATCCGGCAGGCCCGTCCGCAGGCCCGGATCTTCTGCCATGACCCGGATCTGTCCGGGCTGCAGTATCGGGACAGGCAGGCGCGCTACAGCACGGCCGACTGGTCGACGGCCGATTGGTCGACCATCGACCCGGCCGCCACGGTGGCGTTCTTCGACGATCACGTGGCGCAGGGCCGGCGCGTCGTGGAGGCGCAGGCCCGCGGCCTCACCCGCCTGCTCTTCGACGACGACGCCGCGGGACACCGGATCCACGCCCATGGCGGCCCTGCGCATCCGACGATCGCGATGATCACCGGCCCCGAGCGCAGTCCGGAGCCGATCCGCTGGACCCGCAACGGCCGCCAGTTCGAGCAGCCCGCCGACGACACCCTGCTGCGCGAGGCGGCCGGTCTGATCGCGCGGTCGCACGCATTCGATGATCTGCACCGGGCCACGGGGTATTCACCGGCGCGGCTGACCTCGGTGACGCTGCACGCCCCGCAGCCGTCGGGGCGCGGACCATGAGCGATCTCGACATCCGCACTCCCGGTCCCGCGCCCCGCGTCGGGCGGGAAGACGGTCCGCGGCGGCCCGCCGTCTCCCGCCGAGCCCTCCTGGCCGGCGCCGGCAGCGCCCTCCTGTGGCCGCGGACAGCGACGCCGGCCCGCGCCGAACCGCAACCGGTCGAAGGCCCCGCGCCCCCGGAATCGCCCTTGGTGGTTGACCTTGCCGCCCATGGGCGCCAGGTCGGCCAGGCCGGCGGGATGATCCGCACGCTGATCGCGAAGGCCCGGGATGTCCGCTACCTCTCGGTCTACGGCTACACCCGCCTCGTCGGCTATGATGCCGATCTGAACCTTCGACCCGACGTGCTGGAGCGGGTCGAGGTCGAGGGCGGACGCTTCACCTTCACGCTGCGCAAGGGGCACCGCTGGTCCGACGGGCATCCGTTCACGACGGAAGACTTCCGCTATTATTGGGAAGACGTGGCCAACGAGAAGGCGCTCAGCCCCGAGGGACCGCCCACCTTCTTCCTGGTCGAGGGCAAGCCGCCGACAGTCGAGTATCCCGATCCTCTCACGGTCCGGTACATCTGGGACCGGCCGAACCCGATGTTCCTCCCGTCGCTGGCCGCGCCGCGGGACCCGCTGATCTACCGGCCGGCCCATTATCTGAAGCCCTACCATGCCCGCTACATCGGCAAGGAGGCGGCCGAAGCGAAAGCCAAGGCCCAGAAGCTGCGCAGTTGGGCGGCGCTGCACAATCGGCTCGATGACAATTACGAGTTGAACAATCCGGATTGCCCGACGCTCCAAGGGTGGGTGCCGCGCACCCGGTCTCCCGCCACGCGCTTCCGGTTCGAGCGGAACCGCAGCTATCACCGGCTCGATACAGCCGGGACGCAGCTGCCCTACATCGACACCATCGTGATGGACGTCGCCTCCCAGGGCCTCTTGGTTGCCAAGACCAATGCCGGAGAGGCCGACCTGATGTTCCGCGGATTGTCGATGCCCGACATCCCGAGCCTCAAGGAGGGCGAGAAGGCGCACCATTACCGCACCAACCTGTGGCCGGTGGCCCGCGGTTCGGAGATCGCGCTCTATCCGAACCTCACAACGGCCGACCCCGTCTGGCGCGCCCTCAACCGCGATGTGCGCTACCGCCACGCCCTCTCGCTCGCCATCGATCGGCGCACGCTGAACAACACCCTTCTGTTCGGCCTCGGCACCGAGGGCAACGACACGATCGTGGCGGACAGCCCGCTCTATTCGCCGGACCTGCGGACGCTGAACGCCGCCTACGATCCCGGCCAAGCCGCGGCCCTGCTGGATGCGATCGGGCTGACCGGCCGCAACGGCTCCGGGACGCGCCTGATGTCCGACGGGCGCGCTCTGGAGATCGTCGTGGAGAGCGACGGTGAAGCCGAGATGGTGCTCGACGCGCTCCAGCTGATCACGGAGTTCTGGCGCGAGGTCGGCATCCGCCTCATCACCAAACCTCAGGAGCGCACGAACCTGCATCGGCGCTCCATCGGCGGCTTGACCGTGATGGTCGCCGCCCAAGGTCTCGACCTCGCGGTCCCGACCGCGATCATGCCTCCGGCGGAGCTGAGCCCCGCCCAGCCCGAACACTATTCCTGGCCGCTCTGGAGCCTCAACGTCGAGAGCCACGGCAAGAGCGGGCAGCCCTGCGACGTCCCGGACGTCCAGCGGCTCCTCGACCTCGACCGGCAATGGCGCGACACCGAAGATGCCGCGCAGCAGGCGGCGATCTGGCGCGAGATGCTGATGAACCACGCGCGCAATACCTGGGTGATCGGCACGGTGGCCGGGGCGCTCCAACCCGTTGTCGGCGCCGACCGGCTGATCAACCTGCCGAAACGCGCCCTGTATTCGTGGCAGCCGACCGCCATGATCGGCGTGCAGCGCCTCGACGAGGTGTTCTGGGACGGGGGCGCCGACAAGCGCGCGGAGGTCCGGTGATCGGCCAGATTTTCCGGCGCGTCGTGACGATGGCGCTGACGCTCCTCGTCATCTCGGCGCTCGTCTTCTTCATCATCAAACTGCCGCCGGGTGACTACCTCACCAACCAGATCATGGAACTGCGCGCCACCGGCGATGCGGGTTCGGTGGCCAAGGCCGAATTGCTCATCCGTCAATACGGGCTCGACCGGCCGGTCTGGCAACAATACCTGATGTGGATCGGCGTGATGCCCGGACCGGGTGGGTTCTCGGGGCTGCTTCAGGGCGATTGGGGCTGGTCGTTCGAGTACGACAAACCCGTGGCGGACGTCGTCGGCGACGCCCTCTGGCTGACGCTTCTGATCAACGTGACGGCCGTGATCTTCGTGCACCTCGTGGCGATACCGGCCGCGATCTACTCGGCGACGCACCGCCACACCGTCGGCGACGCCGTGGTGACCCTGCTCGGCTATGTCGGCCTGGCCGTGCCGGGCTTCCTGCTGGCGCTGATCCTGCTGTTCTACACCAACCGGTGGTTCGGGCTCTCCATCGGCGGGCTCTACGATTCCGCCCTGACCAACCAGCCCTGGACATGGACCAAGATCCGCTCCCTGCTGGCGCATCTCGTCGTGCCGACCCTCGTGATCGGGCTCGGCGGAACGGCCGCGATGATCCGGCGCATGCGTGCCAACCTGCTGGATGAATTGGCCAAGCCCTACACGGTGACGGCCCGCGCCAAGGGCCTCCCGCCCCTGCAGGCGCTCCTGAAATACCCGTTCCGCATGTCTCTCAACCCGTTCGTGGCCGATATCGGCAACCTGCTGCCGCATCTCGTCTCCGGATCGGTGCTGGTCTCGCTGGTCCTGAGCCTGCCGACGGTGGGCCCGTTGCTGCTCGACGCGCTGCGCAGCCAGGACCAGTTCATGGCCGGCTTCATCCTGATGTTCGTGGCTGCGCTGACGCTCGTCGGCATGCTGATCTCGGACCTCACCCTCGTCTGGCTCGACCCGCGCATCCGCATGGGGCTGCGATGACCGACGCGATCTCCGCCGGCCACTTCGTCGATCCGGCCCCGTTCGAGCCCGAGGCGCGGGCGGAGAGCCCGGTCGGCACCGCGTCCGCGTGGCGGCTGATCCTGCGCAAGTTCCTGCGCCATCGCCTCGCCGTCGCCTCGGCGCTGATCCTTCTGGCCCTTTACGCGACGGTGCCGTTCGTGGAGTTCCTCGCCCCTTACGGGCAGGCGCGGCGCAACGGCGACTTCCTCTACGCGCCGCCGCAGGGCGTCCACCTGTTCCATGACGGGCGCTTCGTGGGCCCGTTCGTCTACCCGTACCGGGCCCATCTCGACCTCGACACGTTCCGCCGGGACTATGTGGTGGATGCGGGCACGCCCCGGCCCATCCGCTTCCTCTGCCGGGGCGACGGCTACGACTGGCTGGGCCTCGTCCGCTCCGACCTGCACCTCGTCTGCCCGCCGGAGAACGGAACCCTGTTCCTGCTCGGCACCGACAAGCTCGGGCGCGATCTCCTGTCCCGCTTGATCTACGGGGCGCGGATCTCGCTCACGATCGGGCTCGTGGGCGTGGCGATCTCCTTCACCCTGGGCCTGCTGCTCGGCGGGATCGCCGGCTATTTCGGCGGGATCGTCGATGCCGGCGTGCAGCGCCTGATCGAGGTCGTCCGCTCGCTGCCCGAATTGCCGCTCTGGCTCGCCCTCTCGGCGGCGCTGCCGCCGAACTGGAGCCCGTTGCTCGTCTTCTTCGGCATCACCGTCATCCTCGGGCTGCTCGACTGGCCCGGTCTCGCCCGCGCGGTGCGCGGCAAGCTTCTGGCTCTGCGCGAGGAGGATTTCGTCCAGGCCGCCGAGTTGATGGGGGCCTCGCCCGCGCGCGTCATCGGCCGGCACCTGATCCCCAACTTCATGAGTCACCTGATCGCCTCGGCGACCCTGTCGATCCCGACGATGATCCTCGGCGAGACCGCCCTGTCCTTCCTGGGGCTCGGCCTGCGGCCGCCGGTGACGAGTTGGGGCGTCCTCCTCAACGAGGCGCAGAACCTGGCAGCGGTGCAGCTCTATCCGTGGCTGCTGCTGCCTGTCCTGCCGGTCCTGGTGACGGTCCTGGCCTTCAACTTCATGGGAGACGGCCTGCGCGACGCCGCCGACCCCTACCACTGACGGACCGGCGGGCCGGGATTACCCGGCCAGCGGGAGCGGCGCGATGCGGGCCGGCGCGGCCACGCTCTTGCGCTCGAGCAGCCCCGGCGGCGGGACGGGCGCGTTGATGGTGCAGACCACGCCGCCGGGCTCGTAGGTCAGGGTCACCTCGCCGGCGAGTTCGCGGGCGAGGCTGCGCTCGATGAGACGCGAGCCGAACCCGGTTCGGGTCGGCTTCTTCACCAGCGGGCCGCCGCTCTCCGCCCAGCGCAGGAACAGATGCGTCTCCGCCTCGCGGCGCACCGTCCAGGAGATCTCGACACATCCCCCTTCGGTCGACAGGGCGCCGTACTTCACGGCGTTGGTGCCGAGTTCGTGAAGCGCCATGGCGATCGAGAGGGCGAGCCGCGGCGGCAGACGCAGGGGCGGCCCGAGGACCCGGAACCGCGAGGCACGGCCGTCGCCCGCCTCCAGCGGCCGGATCGCGTCCGCCACCACGGCCGAGAGTTCCGCGCCCTCCCAGCTCTCGCGGGTCAGCACGTCGTGGACGCGTGCGAGCGCGAGGAGGCGCGCCTCGAACGCGGCCCGGGCCGCGTCGGCCTCGGCGCCTTCGAGGCCGCGCAGGGATTGGGCGGCGATCGACTGCACCGTGGCCAGGGTGTTCTTCACCCGGTGATTCAGCTCGTGGATCAGGAGCAGCAGGTGCTCCTCGGCGTTCTTCGCGTCCGAGATGTCGATGTTGCAGCCCGTATAGCCGAGGAAGTTCTGGTCGTCGTCGAGGCGCGGCACGCCCTCGCACTGGAGCCAGCGCACCGTGCCGGTCTTGTCGACCACCCGGACTTCCAGGCGGAACGGAATGCGCGCCGTGAACGCCTCCGCGAAGGCCGTGCGGAAGCTCGCGAGATCGTCGGGATGGACGATCCGATGCCAGCCGTCATCGGCGAATTCGGCCGCGGGCATTCCGAACAGGTGCTCGAAATGGAGGTTCGCGAAGCTGACCGCCCCGGTATCGTCGGTCATCCAGATGAGGGCCGGGGCCGAATCGGCCATGTGGCGGAAGCGCGCCTCGCTCTCGCTGAGGGCCGTCAAGCCCCGTCGCGTATCGGCGAGGGCGCGGTCACGCTCCTCCTCCCGGGTGCGCAGCCGCAGCGAGGCGTCCGACAGCACGGCGCCGAGCCGCTGGATCTCGTGGACCGGCGAGGACACGCGCGGGATGGCTTCGCCGCGGGCGAGGGCCGGTCCCGACGCGGCGAGTAGCCGGAGCGGACGCGAGACCCGCGACCAGAGATTGACCGCCAGGACCGACGAGGTGGCGAGAACCAGCAGGCCGAAGCCCGCGAAGGCCCAGATCCAGCGCCGGACCCGGGCATCGACGAGCGCCTGCGGGATGCTGGTGGCCACCATCCAGCCGGTCAGCCGCGAGCGGGCCTCGATCACCACCACGGGCTTGTGCTGACGGTCCTGCCCCTCCCAGACGCCGGGCGTCGCCGATTGCACCTGACGGAGGCTCGCGAGCCGCGGCCGGCCGACCACGGAGTCGGGGTCCGGCAACCGGGCCAGGACGATTCCGGAGCGGTCGCTGATCCCGGTGGTCCAGCCCGGGACGACCTCGCGCGACAGGATGCCCTGGAGGCGCGACAACGGCACGGTGAAGCTCAGGATGTAGGCGACCTCCCCGTCCATCATCACGGGGACGCCGACCGCGTAGGTCGCCTCCGCGGGGGTCGGTCCGGGCACGAAGCCGCTCACCGTCGCCCGCTGGGTGCCGCGGGCCAGCTCCTGATCGAAGGGCAGCGGCGCCACCGGAAGCGGCGCGCCGCGCGGGACGCCGGTGTTGACCACCTCCTGCCCGTTGGGCCGCCGCAGCAGCACGTCGAGGTCGATCGATTCGCGCACGAGACGAGCCTGCGCGTCGAAGGCAGCGAAATCGCCCTGGCGGATCCGCGGCGAGGTGGCCAGCGTCTGCAGCACCGAGACGAGGCCCGCCGTGTCGCGGTCCAGCGACAGGCCGATCCCGCGCACGTTCTCGCGCGCGTCCTGCTCGAACCTGGCGCGCTCGGCCGAGGCGTAGCGCATCAGCAGGATGCCGGTGAACAGCAGGCCGGGCCCGATCAGCGCGATCACGAGGGCGATCAGGTAGACCTGCGTGGAGAAGCCGTTGCTCCCGAAACGGTGAAGCCGGCGCGACAGCCATGACCGGCGCGCCGGAATCACCGCCGGGACGCTGCCGCCCTCGGCCTGATGATGCGGACTCAAGCGGGGTCCGTCCCCGGCCTGCGGTGCCCCGCGGGCTCCTCGCCGTTCCCTCGCCTCATGACCGGTCGATATGGCCGAGATCCCGCGCCGGGTCGAGATGGTCCCGCACCCGCTGCTTCAGCGCCTTCACGTCCGGGAATCCGCCGTCGCGCACCCGCTCCCACAGCAAGGCCTCGCCCAGTTCGATGCGAAACGTTCCCCCGGAGGCCGGGATCAGGGCGACCTCGCCGAGATCCTCGCGGAAGGTCGAGAGCAGCTCCTGCGCCATCCACGCGGAGCGGAGCAGCCAGTTGCACTGCGTGCAATACGTGATCGCCACGCGCGGCGGCCTCACCCGCGCTGCGCCCTCTCCTGTCACGTCGCGGCCGGGCTTCGCGCCCGCTGGCTCCTCGTGCATGCCGGAACAGCGCACCGCGCCGCGCGCCTTGTCAACCTCGTGTCCCCGCGAAACGTCGCGTTCCGCGCTTGACGCGCCGGGCCGCTGCACCCTAGAAGGCCCCGCATCCGGTCGCCGAGACACGCAGGCATGCGGCTCGCCCAGGCGACCGCGGCGGCTCCGCTCTCGGCGGCACGCCGGCATGGACGGTTAGCACAGCGGTAGTGCGTTCCCTTCACACGGGAAAGGTCGCAGGTTCGATCCCTGCACCGTCCACCATCCCCTCCCCCAAAGGTTTGAGGCGTCCATCCGGGGCGTCGGTTTGCCGCCCGAAAGGCCCGTGCTAAGGGCGCTCGGTCGGTGAACGCATAAGCTTGCACCCGATCCGATCCGGGTCGCAGCGTACGGGCAGGGGAAGGGCGGAAACAGCCATGAAGGATATCCTCGACAAGCTGGCGGAGCGTCGGGCGCAGGCCCGGCTCGGCGGCGGTGAGAAGCGCGTCGAGGCACAGCACAAGCGCGGTAAGCTGACCGCACGCGAGCGAATCGAACTCCTCCTCGACCACGGGTCGTTCGAGGAGTTCGACATGTTCGTGCAGCACCGCTCCACCGATTTCGGCATGGAGAAGCAGAAGATCCCGGGCGACGGCGTCGTGACCGGCTGGGGCACGATCAACGGCCGCACCGTCTTCCTGTTCTCCAAGGACTTCACGGTGTTCGGCGGCTCCCTCTCGGAGGCGCACGCGCAGAAGATCGTCAAGGTCCAGGACATGGCGCTCAAGATGCGCGCCCCGATCATCGGCATCTTCGACGCCGGCGGCGCGCGCATCCAGGAGGGCGTGGCGGCGCTCGGCGGCTACGGCGAGGTGTTCCGCCGGAACGTGATGGCGTCCGGCGTGATCCCGCAGATCTCGGTGATCATGGGCCCCTGCGCGGGCGGCGACGTCTACTCGCCGGCCATGACCGACTTCATCTTCATGGTTCGCGATACGAGCTACATGTTCGTCACCGGACCGGACGTGGTGAAGACCGTCACCAACGAGGTCGTCACGGCCGAGGAACTCGGCGGCGCCAAGGTGCACACCACCAAGTCGTCGATCGCCGACGGCGCGTTCGAGAACGACGTGGAGGCGATCCTCCAGATCCGTCGGCTTCTCGACTTCCTCCCGGCCAACAACATCGACGGCGTGCCGGAATTGACGAGCTTCGACGATGTCGACCGCCTCGACGCGTCGCTCGACACCCTGATCCCCGACAATCCCAACAAGCCCTACGACATGGGCGAGGTGATCCGCCGCGTGGTCGATGAGGGCGACTTCTTCGAGATCCAGCCGGCTTACGCCCGCAACATCATCACCGGCTTCGGCCGGATCGAGGGCCGCACCGTCGGCTTCGTGGCCAACCAGCCGCTGGTTCTGGCCGGCGTGCTCGACTCGGATGCCTCCCGGAAGGCGGCCCGGTTCGTGCGCTACTGCGACGCGTTCGGCATCCCGATCGTCACCTTCGTGGACGTTCCGGGCTTCCTGCCCGGTACGGCCCAGGAATATGGCGGGCTGATCAAGCACGGCGCCAAGCTGCTCTTCGCCTACTCGCAGGCCACCGTTCCGCTGGTGACCATCATCACCCGCAAGGCCTTCGGCGGCGCCTACGACGTGATGGCGTCCAAGCATGTCGGCGCGGACGTCAATTATGCTTGGCCGACCGCCCAGATCGCCGTGATGGGCGCGAAGGGCGCGGTGGAGATCATCTTCCGCAGCGAGATGGGCGACCCGGAGAAGATCGCGGCCCGCACGGGTGAGTACGAGGACCGGTTCCTGTCGCCGTTCGTGGCGGCCGAGCGCGGCTACATCGACGAGGTGATCATGCCGCACTCCACACGGCGCCGGATCGCCCGTGCGCTCGGCATGCTCCGGACCAAGAAGATGGAGCAGCCCTGGAAGAAGCACGACAACATCCCGCTCTGACGGGGCGATGCGGGCCGGCGATGAGCCTCGCCGGCCTCAGCTCCGGTCGCTGTGCTCGATCACCGCGCACAGGGTCAGCGGCCCCTTGTCGGGCGATGTCATCGCCGAGCAGGTGACCCGGGCGCCCCCGAGATCGACGTTGCTGTGGCGCAGCTTGGTGGCCGTGGCCTGCGCCCGGTGGGCGGCCTCCGTGATCACCGCCGCCTCGATCCCCGTGACCGCGTGCCCGGCATGACCGAACAGGTCGTAGTAGCGGTCCGGCGGGTTCGCGCCCCGGAATTGCGCCCCGACGGAAGACAGGTCCGGGCCGCCGCAGGCGAGCGTCAGGGTCATATCCGGGCCGGCAGTGAAGCTCGCGTAGTCGCTGCGACGGTCGGAAACCTTGGCGTCGGTCTCGGCCATGACCCTGTCGACAAGCGTCTCGCAGGACTGGGCCTGGGCGGATCCGTGGCTGGCCGCGAGGACCGTGAACGCGAGGAGCGGGATGAGAGCGCGCATGCCGGCGAGGTAGCGCGGTGATGCCAGGAAGACGAGCGGCGCGGCGTTGAGGCGCGGGGGCAGCCCCGACCCAATGACCCGTCGCGATCCGAGCCGTCGGGTCCGAGGTCGCCGCGCACGGGATTCAGGCGGATCCTCAGCGCCTGGCTTCGAGGGCGTGCACCTTGCCGGCCAGAAGCCGGCGTTCCAGGCGTCTGATGCCTTCCCGTTGCAGGTCACTCGGGGCGGAATGGGCGCCGGCCACCTGGATCAGCATCGCGATCAGCTCCGAGCGCTCGGCCGGTGTCAGAGCCTCACGGAGGAGCGGGACCAGAGGGTCCGCCACGAGCGGGAACGGGAGTCGCGCCTGCGTGTAGCCCCAGGCCCGCTCGAACGTCGCCGAGATCCTCTCGACCGCGAGCGGCCGCTCCATAAATTCGAGGATCCGCGTCTTCTCGCTGGCGGTGAGCGGGCTGCCCGTGCGCACGAGCTGGATCATCAGGATCGTCGCCGCGAGACGGGGGTCGCGCACCCGCTGCAGCGGCGTCCCGACAATCTCCTCGAAGGTCGACAGGGCCCGGCGCTGCAGCCCCTTCGTATCGCGGTCCACCGCCTGCAAGCTTCTGACGGTGCCGTGGACTCGCAAGGTCCAGAACAGTCCTGCCGCGACGATGCCGATGAGGCCCAGCAGAATCGGCATGAGCGCACCCGAAGAGAATCGACGGGAAACGCTTCCATGCAGGACATCCGGTGTCAAATCGCGCCGCACCACAGCGCGCGAGCCTTCATATCCGAGTCGGTCGCGCTCGTCCGTTCATCAACACTTCCGAGGAACGGGAAAGATCTTGCGCTCTTCTGCGACAGCGGGCTGCGGGCAGCAGTTTGACGGCCTGCCCGACGCCGGAGACCGGCGAAGGAATCCAGCCCTCACGGGCGAACCGCCATCCGCGCTCAGGCCGCCGCGACCGCCGGGTTCGGCTGCCCCAGTTCGAGGAGGACGATCTCCGGCGGTACGCCGAACCGCAGGGGGATCCGGCTCATGCCGAATCCGCCGGACACGATCATGTGGCGGCCGTCCTGCACGACGTGGCCGTAGGCGTAATCGTGGCCGTAGACCTTGCGGATCGCGGGAGAGCGGCCGAACACCCTGACCTGCCCGCCATGGGTATGGCCCGCGAGGGTGAGCGAGACCCGCTCGGGCACGGTCATGAAGATGTCGGGCTCGTGCGCCATCAGAATCACCGGCGCCGCGTCGGTGACGGGACCGAGCGTGCGGGGCAGGTCCGCGTGGCTGACCGATGTCCAGGCATTCTTGAACGGCTGCTGATCGGCGAGGCCGGCGAGCCAGAACGGGCGCCCGTCCTTCATCAGGCGGACCGCGTCGTTCTCCATCACCGGAATGCCGCGCGCCTCCAGCAGGTGCTTGACCGCCGGCGAGCCGCGCCGGGACCTCTGGACGTCCTCGTCGTCCCACCAGTCGTGGTTGCCCAGGATCGCGTGCGTGCCGAGCGGCGCCTTCAGATCCTCCATCATCCGGGCGAACTGAGCGAGCGGCAGCTTGCGCCACGCGATCGTGCCCGCCGGGTAGTCACCGAGCAGCAGCACGAGATCGGGCTCGAGCGCGTTGGTGGCGTCGATGATCTCCGCCACGCGATCGAACGGCATGTACGGCTCGCAGACGTGAAAATCCGCCAGCACCGCCACACGCAGGCGCAGGGCCGGGTCCCAATGCGGCAGGGCCGGCGCGTAGGACGTCACCACGAGGCGGTGCAGCGGCTCGATATCGAACGCGTAGGCCCCGGTCGCGGCCGCGAGGCCCGCGCTCGCGCCGAGCCCCGTCAGGAACTGCCGCCGGCTCGGCAGGATCAGCATCGCGACAAATCCGTTGGCTCTGGAAGGATCGACATTCGGCTAGGCGCCCAGTCCGGCGAAAGCTTGGCGCCGCTGCGACGCGCGCGAGCCTGACACGATCGCTCCTCAGGAAGTCTGAATCGCGAACCGGAGCGTGGCCTGAAGCGGTGCTCGGTCTATAAGACCCTGTCCTGTCCAGCGAATAGATCCGGAACGAGATGTTGAACCGCCCCCTGCGCATCGGTACTCGCGGCTCTCCGATGGCACTCGCGCAGACCGGGATGGTGCGCGACCGGATCGTCGCGGCCAATCCGGGCCTGGAAACCGAACTGGTCGTCGTCACCACGGTGGCCGACAAGATCCTCGACCGGCCGCTGTCGGAGATCGGCGGTAAGGGCCTGTTCACCAAGGAACTCGAGCAGGCGCTGTTCGCCGACGAGGTCGACGTCGCGGTCCACTCCATGAAGGACGTGGAGACATGGCTACCTGACGGGCTGGCCATCGCCTGCATCCTCGAACGCGACGACCCGCGGGACGCGTTCCTGTCGCCGCACGCCGACGGATTGGCGGAATTGCCCGCGGGGGCCCGAGTCGGGACGTCGTCGCTGCGCCGGGGGGCGCAGGTGCTCATGCGGCGGCCGGATCTGCGCGTCGTGCCCTTGCGCGGCAACGCCAACACCCGGATGCGCAAGCTCGAGGCCGGCGAGTGCGATGCGACGCTGCTGGCGCTGGCCGGACTCCAGCGCCTCGGTCTTGAAGGCATGGCGCGCAGCATTCTGCCCGTCGAGGAAATGCTGCCCGCGGTGGCGCAGGGTGCGCTCGGGATCGAGTGCCGGTCGGACGACACCGCGATCCGCGACCTCCTGGCCCCCATCGCCTGCGCCCGCACCACCACGGCGATCACCGCCGAGCGGGCCCTTCTGGCGGAGCTTGACGGATCCTGCCGGACGCCGATCGCCGCGCTCGCCCGGATCGACGGCGAGACCCTGAGCCTCGACGGCCTGCTGTTCCTGCCGGACGGGAGCCGCCACTGGTCCGTGTCACGCCACGGCCCGATCGCGGAGGCGGAGCGGATCGGCCGCGAGGCCGGCGCCGCCCTGAAGGCGGCGGCCGGCGACACCTATGCCCGCCACCTGCAGTAAAGGCGTCCCATGCCCGCGGTGACCCTGGTCGATGTCTTCACGCACGACGGACGCGGCGGAAATCCCTGTCCCGTCGTCTCCGATGCGCGCGGCCTCGACGCGGAGGCGATGCGGGCGATCGCCCGGCGCTACGGCCACGAATCCGGCTTCGCGCTTCCCGCGGAGGACGGGGCGCACGACCTGCACTTCCGCTTCTTCGTGCCGAACCACGAGATGGAGATGTGCGCCCACGCGACGATCGGGACGCTGTGGGTGCTGGCCCGGGAGGGACGGCTGCCGCGCGCGCCGGTGCGGATCGCGACGGGCAGCGGGTCGGTGACCGGGTTCGTCGCGGCACGGCCCGCCGGAGGGTGGACGATCGAGATCACGCAGCCCGCCGGCAGCGTCCGGCCGCTCGCGGCGGAGCAGGAACTGGCCGTTCTGACGGCTCTGGGCACCGGCCGCGAGGCCCTGGCCGACCGGCCCGTCCACAATGCCGTGACGTCGCGGGTGAAGACCCTGGTGCCGATGCGGGACGCCGCGGCGCTCAACGCCCTGGCCCCGGACGGCGCCGCGATCCAGGCCGCGTGCGCGCGGATCGGCTCGACGGGGCTCTACCCCTACGCGGTCCTCGACGGACCCGCACGGCTGTTCGAGGCGCGGCAATTCCCGCGCGCCTCCGGCTACCCCGAGGACGCGGCCACCGGCATCGCGGCGGCGGCCCTCGCGTTCGGCTTGCTGGAGGACGGCCTCGTGGCGGCGGATGACCGACCGATCCGGATCCTCCAGGGCCGGGCCATGGGCCGCCTGTCGGAGATCCGGGTTCGTCTCGGCTTCGCGGATGGACGCCCGATCGGCTGCCTGCTGGAGGGTGACGTCGCCCTCGGCGCCGATACCCCGTAGCCGGGGTCACGGCGATCCGGCGTCGCGGTCGCGCCGGATGCTGCGGCGGACCGCGATGCGCTGCCAGACGGCCAGCCCGAACACCACGACGACGAGCCCGCGGTCCAGAGCCGCGAAGAGCCCGTCGCTCATCGTCCCACCTTACAACGGCGCCGAGCGGCCGAGCGCCTCGCGCTCGCGCAGAAGCTCGACCAGATCGAGCACGTGCACGACCCGGCCGCCCACATCCCACCAGGGCCGAAGCGCCGGGCGCGGACGGAGCGGAGCGACCGGCCGGCGCCTCACCGCCTCGATCAGGAACGCGGCTTCCGGAAGGGCGGGCGCCGCAAGGTCGGCCGTGACGGCGGGCTGCCGCAGGGCGCGTGCGATCAGTGCCAGTTTCCGGGCGCTCCGCACACGGGCGCGACGCGTGACCGAATCATGGTCCTGCCCGGCGACGACGCGTCCGATCTCGGCGTAGATCAGGCCCGCGGCCCGGATCGCGGGCCGGCAGCCGGGCGGCAGCGCCGCGATGCCCGCCGCGGCACGGGCATAGAGGCGGTCCGATTCGGCGAGCAGCCGGGCGACGATGCCGGCCAGCGCCGGGCTCGGCCGGGGGTCGGCCAGGAACCGGTCCGGATCGAGACCCGCCGCCGCCACCCAGTCGAGAGGCAGGTAGAGCCGGCCCATCCGGGCATCCTCGCCGACGTCCCGGGCGATGTTGGTGAGTTGCATCGCGGCCCCGAGATCGCAGGCACGGGCCAGCGCGTCCGGCTCGCGCGTGCCCATGATCAGCGCCATCATCGCCCCGACCGAGCCCGCGACCCGCGCCGCGTAGCCGTGCAGCGCCCCGAGATCGGCGTAGCGCCGCCCCTCCGCGTCCCAGGCGAACCCCTCGATGAGGGCGCGCGGCAGCGCCTCCGGGATCGCGTATGCGGCGACGAGCGCCGCGAAGGCCCGGTCGGCCGGCGCGTCGGCGGGCCGGCCGTCATAGGCGCGGTCGATCCGGCTCCCGAGGCGCGCCACGGCCTCGCGCCGGTCGGCCGGGTCCACCGCCTCGTCCACGAGGTCGTCCGAGAGGCGGCAGAAGGCGTAGAGGCCGTAGGCCGCTTCCCGGACGTCTCCCGGGAGCAGACGGCCCGCCGCGAAGAAGCTCTTCGAACCCGCGCGGATCGCGGCCCGGCAGGCGGTCCGGTCGGCCGCGGCGGCGAATTCAGGCGGTAACGCGGGCATCGGGGACCACGCTGTCGAGGATTCGGGCGGAGGAGAGCACGCCGGGCAACCCGGCACCGGGGTGCGTGCCGGCGCCGACCAGGTAGAGGTTGCGTATCGAGCCCGAGCGGTTGTGCGGCCGGAACCACGCGGATTGCGTCAGCACGGGCTCCAGGCCGAAGCCGGAGCCGCGATAGCTGAGGAAATCATCCTGAAAATCCTGCGGTGTCGTGACCTTCGACGTCACGAGGGCCTCCGACAATCCCGGCAGCACGCTCGTCTCCAGGATCTGGGCGATCCGCTTCCGGTACGGCTCGGCGAGCGCGTGCCAATCCTGGCCGCCGGCGAGGTTCGGGACCGGCGCCAGCACGTAGAACGCGTCGCATCCCGCGGGCGCGAGACTCGGATCGGTGGCGGTGGGCCGGTGCAGGTAGAGGCTCGCATCCTCGGCCAGGACCTTGCGGTCGAAGATGTCGGCGAGCAGGCCGCGATAGCGGGGCCCGAGCAGGATCGTGTGGTGGTCGACCGCCGGGTAGCGGCGCTTGGTGCCGAAATACCAGACGAACAGGCCCATGGACGAGCGGGCGCGCCGATAGCGGCCCGGGCTCCAGCGCTGCGCCTCCGGCAGGAGTTGCGCGTGCGTCACCGCCGAATCGGCGTTCGACACCACGAGGTCGGCAGCGACCGTCTCGCCGCTCGCGAGTTCGACCCCGGTCGCCGCACCGGCCTCCACCCGGATCCGCGCCACATCCGCCCCGAGGCGCACCCGGCCGCCCTGTCTCCGGATCAGTCGCACCAACCCGTCGACCAACCGGCCGGTCCCGCCCAGGGCGAAATGGACGCCCCAGCGCCGCTCCAGATCGGCGATCAGGCAGTAGATCGCGCTCGCCCGGAACGGGTTGCCGCCGATCAGCAGCGGATGGAAGCTGAACACCGTGCGCAGGCGCTCGTCGCGGATGAAACGGGCCACGACGTCGTGAACCGAGCGATGCCCGGACAGGCGCAGCAGATCCGGGGCGATCCGCAGCATGGTGCCGATCGTGTCGAAGGGTACGTGGCCGAGCTGCTCGAATCCGATGCGGCAGACGGCACGGCTATGGGCCATGAACCGCTCGTAGCCGGCCACATCCTCGGGCGCGAAGCGCGCCACCTCCGCACGCATCCGCTCGGGATCGCCGCTATAGGCGAAGGACGTGCCGTCGGCGAAGCGGATCCGATAGAAGGGATCCATTGGAACCAAGGTGACATCGTCCGACAGCCGCCGGCCGGCGAGCTGCCAGAGTTCCTCGAAGAGCTGCGGCGCGGTGACGATGGTGGGCCCGGCATCGAAGGTGAAGCCGTCCTGCCGGTGAACCCTTGCCCGCCCCCCGGCCTGGGTGAGTCGCTCCAGGACGGTGACCCGATACCCGCGCGCGCCGAGCCGCACGGCCGCCGCCAGCCCACCGAAGCCCGAGCCGATGATCGCGGCATGCGGCCGGCGATCGGCATCGTGCGTCACTCGATGGTCAGCGGCGAGTGTCAACATTGCTTGACACTACCGCGGGGATTTCGACCGGCGCAAGATGGAAACGCGCCTTACACGTGGTGACTGTCGAACTTGTGGGCCGGGCGCCGAACGGACCAAGCCGCCGACCCGCTGACCGGGCCCGGCCGCGTATCCCGACCGGGGGCGTTGCGAGATCGCGCAGCGCCTCACAAAACGCGTCTTTGCGCGGAGATATCCGGCCGGAACGGGGCTATAGGGCCCTCACGAGCCGAGCGTTTCGCAAGGAATCGGAAGTGTGATGGACGGGCGTGATCAGACCATCTTCGTTGCGGGCCACCGAGGCATGGTGGGTTCGGCGATCGTGCGGCG
>CAXDNE010000124.1:0-19829 GCA_963990595.1 uncultured Methylobacterium sp. | reverse complement strand
CTGTCGCGGCGACCGTCCGCTAACGGGGTGTCTCAAGCAACCGGGAGGCGGAGGAATCGCGGGCCGTCGCGGCCCTGTCGAACAGGATGAGCTGGCGCATCTCGGGCGTGGCCTCGGCCACGCCGGGTGCCTTCAGGTTGTCTACGACGGCGTGCAGCGTCAGGTCGACGATCTCGACGTTCCTGGCGATGTCGCGCTCGATGACCTGAAGCAGGTTCCTCGACGTTTGCTCGGCCTTGTCCCAGGCGTCCCGCCGCAGGTCGAGCAGCATCAGCCCCGAAACCGTGAGCATCCCGATGGGGGCGAGCACGCCCGTCGCGATCCAGGTGCGGGCGGAACGCAGCCGTCGCGCATGACGGAGCGGAAAGGCCATCGGGGCGTCCCCCAAGCGTTGTCGTTGCCTGTTTTATGGCTGTCGGATGCCTTACGCGGCGTTTTCGTCGGAGGTTGTCCCTGAACGGTTCGAGAGATCATCCTTAATGCCCCGTTGATGTGGCCGGGAGCGCCCCCGGGCGCCAGGGGCGGCGCCGTCTACGTAGGCGTCCGCCGGCAACGCGGCGACTCCCCTCGCGTTGTCGGTTGCGTCGCCCCCTTCGGAGACCCCATGCTGAACCCCTTCTGTGCCGCGTTCCTGCTTGCCGTGGAGGCGCAGAGAGTCATCGAGTTGCGGCTGGTGCGCATCGCCTGGGGCGGCGCTGACGCGCAGGCCGAGATAGTATCCATGGTCGGCGAGAAGGTCGTCGCCGCGATGGAGGCCGCCAATACCTTGATGACGGGTGGATCCCACGATCAGGTTGTCGCGCGCTACCGGGAGTTGGTCGCCGCCAACACCCGCCGCCTCATGGCCTGAGCCGTCGGACGCACGGGATCATGGTCAAGCCGGTCGAGTGCCGCATCGTCTACATGCCCGACGGGCTATTCGCGGTCATCGCGGTGCTCACCTCCGGCAAGGTCTTCCAACGCGTGGGCTTGGGACCCTGGCCGAGGTCGAGGAGAGCGTGGCCATCCTTCGCGACCTGATGGCCGCGTGCGGTACCCGGGTCACGGTCGCGAGGGGCGCCGGCTTCGGGTCACTTGCCGACCGGTCGCGACAATCGGCGGCCGTGCGCTTCTTGCACTGACGCGCCGATGGGTGGAAGAGCCACCCATCGGCGATGCACGGCAGCCGTTACGCCATTTCCGCATGCTTCAGCCCGGCTCGGCGGTTCGCGCGGCTACGGGTGCCCGAAGCGTCGGGCACTCCGGGCTCCGTCGGCGGCACGCCCGAAGCATGAGCCTGGCGAGTGATGGCCGCCCCTAAGTCTCAGTCCCGCCCGTGGATGAGCAGGCTGAGCAGGTATACCACGCCGAGCGCTGCCAGAAGCGCGACCAGCGGTGTCTCGCCCACGTGGCCCCGGACGGCCTCGTTGCCGCGTTGGTAGGCTTCGCTGCCGCGCCGATAGACCTCGTCACTGCCCGGCAGCCTCTCGCGGCCGGCCCGCAGGGCCTCGCGCGCGATGTCGCCCGCCTGCCCGGCGGCTTGGCTCGCCTGGCCCGCGAGGTCGCTGGCCACGTCCTTCGCCTGCCCGACCAGGTTCTCGACGGTGCCGCGCAGCTCGGTCGCCTGCCCCTCCGACTTGGTCTGCCTGTCGCCGGTCAAGTCGCCTTACGGCGCCCTCGACCCGGCCCGCTACTTCCCTGACCTCGCCGGTCACACGCTTCTCGTCCATGGCTTCCTCCATCGGCGCGATGCGCCATCGGCGGCTCAACGCGGCAGGGGCCCGTTCGGACCACCGCGGCTCGGGCGGCGGATTGCGGAACCCACTCGGCGGCTTGCCGTTTCCGACGGGCCTGCCGTCCGCTCGCGTGGAGGAGCCTCACTCATGCCGGACCACTCTGGGGACCCCGCGGCCGCTGCCTTGGAGCACGACCCGGCGCCGGGCGTCGGCCTCCCCGGGGCCATCCGAGAGCAGGTCCAGCGCTACGCCGCGAACCGGAAGCAGGACGCGGTTAGGGCGGTGTCGGACGTCGCTGCGGGCATCCACGAGGCGGGCGCGGCCTTCACCGATGCGCCGCGCCTGAAGGCGTTCTTCGACAACGCGGCGGAGGGCGTCGAGGAGCTCTCCGGGGATATCGGACGTCGCACGGTCGGCGAGCTCTACGACGAGGTCGAGGCCGCCGTCCGACGCAGGCCCGGTGTCGCCCTGGCCGCCGCGGCGTTGGCCGGCTTCGCGCTCCTCCGCTTCCTCAAGGCTTCCGCGCTTCGGCCGGTTCCGCGGTCGCACGCGGTGGTCCCTGTCGACGTCCTGCCCGTCCCGGACATCGGGGGCCGTCCGTGAGCGAACCCGCCCGGCGAAGCGTAGCGAGGCTGGCTGGCGAAGCAGTCATCACGGAGCGCGTGAACGGATGAGCAAGTCGGCAGACGCGTTGGAGTACGATGTCGAGGCGGCCCGGGGCAGGCTGGAGACCACGCTCGCCGACCTCTCGGCCCGCTTCAATCGGTCGAGCCTGGCCGAGGACCTGATCGGGATCCGCGACCCGGGCGGCATCACCCCGACGACCGAGCACCTGGCCGCGACGGTGCGGGCGAACCCGCTTCCCGTGCTCCTCATCGGTGCGGGTTTCGCCTTCCTCGCCTACGAGGTCGTGCGGCAGGCTGGTGAGCGACGGCGGCTCCGCATCCTCTCCGACGAGGCGATGCACAGGTCCGTGGACTGGGCGTCGCCCGGCGACCATCCGGACCGTCTTGAGGAAAAACTCGACGAGGCGCTCGAAGAGACTTTCCCGGGCAGCGACCCCGTCTCGGTGAAGATCACGAAGTAGTCGTTCGGATCCTCCAACCGACCCCAGCGTCGCGGCCGCGCGCTGCAGGCCTCGCGCGCGCCCGTGCGGCCGAACGACGGTGTAGGCGTCATTCTCGGCTGAGCGGAATGGACCGATTCTGACGTGGGATCGATGGCGAGGTGCCCGGCGCCCAGCGTCCGCTCCGACATGGGATTTGCTTGGCAGGGACTTCTGTCAGGAAGTGTCATGCCGCTTGACCGCCGTACGCTCCTCGCCGCCGCCGCGACTACCATCGCCGGTACCTCCCGCGCCGAGCCCGTGCCCGAACGCCTCCGGCTCTGGCCAGGAACCCCGCCCGGCGGCGGTGGCCCGACGGGACCGCTCCACGAGAGGGACGGGGTGATCACGAACGTCGCCACACCCTTCCTGGAAACGTTCGTACCGGCCCGGCCGAACGGCACCGCGATGCTGGTCGCGGCGGGCGGTGGCCTGTCGGGCATCAGCCAAGCCTCGGAGGCCTACCCGGCGGCGCGCTGGCTGACGGATCGGGGCGTCACGGCATTCGTGCTGACCTACCGCCTCCCGCGGGAGGGATGGCGCGATCCCACCCCGGCGCCGTTGCAAGACGGTCAGCGGGCCATGCGGACAGTGCGCGCCGCGGCGGCCCGCTACCGCCTCGATCCAAGGCGCGTCGGCGTGCTCGGCTTCTCGGCGGGGGGCTACGTCCTCGGGATGGTCGCGGTTCGCGGCGAGACCCGCTCGTACGCCCCTGTCGACGCCATCGACGACCAGTCGGCCCGCCCCGATTGCGTCGTGCTGGCTTACCCTGTCGCGACCCTGGACGCACCCTCGGATCGGACTGCGACCGCCCGTGCCGAATTGGGCGATCACGCGACCCGTGAGACGCGCGATGCTTTGTCGGTGGATAGCCAAGTGCGCACGGGCGACCCGCCGATGTTCATCGTGCAGGCCGGGGACGACGCGACCGTAAGCCCCGAGAACGCGAGCCTGCTCGAAGCGAGCTGCCGGGCTCAAGGTGTGCCGGTTGAGGTGCATCGGTTCGGGACCGGCGGTCACGGCTTCGGCATGGGCCGACAGGGGACCCCGACGACGGATTGGCCGAACCTATGCCGCGCATGGCTGGCCAGGCAGGGTTTCGTGCGCTGAACTGCCAGGCGGGGTTGCCGAAGAATGGCTAGGGTGGATGCTCGGACGTGGCGCTACTCATCGAGCCTGCAAACCGGCTCAACCGGTGACCTTCATTCGTAAAGGAGCATCAACCGGCACAGGCATCGTACGGACAACACCCTCAAGCCGTATCACGGGGGCGGCAACTTCGATCTCAAGGGATTTGGGTTAGGAACGCGCCACGCCAGCAGATCGATTCCGCTCAGCCGTCAGCGCTGGGTCCTGAGGCCTCCGTATTATCGGGCTGAGCTAACATGTGTTCGAGAAGAGCGAGCGTAGCGCGCATCTCCAAGCCGCGGACGCGGTACTCCCGGCCCACGCACCGCATCTCGTCGGCGAGGACGTGCTGGCCATCCCGTTCGCACCAGTAGGCCGCCCCGGCCATGTCACGCGCGTAATCCTCAAGTTCGAGGATGTCGTTCATCGTCTGGTACATCAGCCGTCGGAGCTGGCGCCGCATCCGTCATCCGCGTTTGAGTGAAGTGCAGCAGATGGCAATGCCATGTCTCTGGACAAGACGGAGACGAATGCCCCTTGCTCGGGAGGGGATTGTGCTACGTGCGCACCGCATTGAGCAACGCCACCCGCAGGGGAGAGGACGCCGAGAGGCGCCCACCCAAGTTCGGCAGACGATTTGGTTTGATTCAGGCGGTCTTGCGGCCGCTTTTGCCCTTGGCGGGGCCCTCCTCGGCCTCTTCCCCTGAGCCCTCGACGTTGATGCGCTCGGCAATCTGCGAGAGGAGCTGATCGGTCTTCTTCTCCTCTTGCAGGGTCTCGTCGAGCAGCTTGGCGGCATCCTCGTAGCCGAGTTGGTACGCCCAGGTCTTCAGCGTGCCGTAGCGGGCGATCTCGTAGTGCTCGACCGCCTGCGCGCAGCCTGCCAGCACGGCATCCGCGGCCGGCGTGCCGCCGAAGTCCTCCAGGTCCTCCTCCATCTCGGAGGTCAGGCCCTGCATCGCCTCACAGGTTTTAGCACGGGCCGGCTTGCCGATGATCTCGAACACCTGCTGCAGGCGCTCAACTTGGTTGGCACTCTCCTCAGCGTGGGTTTCGAACGCTTGGCGCAGCTCCTCGTGCTCGGCGGCCTTGGCAGACTTCTTCAGCGCGCGTACGGATTGCTTCTCCGCGTAGTACACGTCCTTGAGGGTCTCGTAGAACGCGTCCTGCAAGGTTTTCTGCTTGGTGGCCATCTAATCCCATCTCCCTGTTGTCGAATATCCCGGCCGCGGGAGTGGTCTCACCGGGGCCAGCCTCAGAGGAACGTTGTTCCGTAAGGCTGGGTCCAAGCTTTATCGTGGGGGAAGCTGCAAAGTTTCGGGAACCGTACGCACCGCTCAGCCCGCGCGCAGCTCGCGAACGACCTCGTGAACCAGGGCGGGCGAGTACGGCTTGTCTATGAACCGAGCCTTGGCGGGCAGGTCGCCGGGTAACGGCTTGGCCGCGCCTGAGCAGACGATAATGGTGATCCCTGGCCAGCGTAGGGCAACCTCACGGGCCAAGCCAAAGCCATCGAGGCGACCAGGCATGTTCACGTCGGTGAACAGCAAGTCGACGCCATCCTTGTCTTCCAGGAAGCGCAGCGCGTCGTCGGCGCTCGCCACCTCCAGCACCGTGAACCCAGCATCGCTCAGCGTGTCCGCGGCCTCCATGCGAAGGAGGAACTCATCCTCGGCGACCAGGGCGACGGCGGGCGGCAGGGTGGTCTGATCCATGTTAGTCCAATCGCGGAGGCGGGCGGATGGTTTCAGCGCTGGTGGGCACGACCTGCCGGCGCAGGATGCCGCCACTAGGCCGCGACGGCCTCGCGCGGCTCCTGCATCGAGGCGAGTGGCGCCTCCAAACGGCATACGAGACCCGTCGGCGCGTATGTCAGCCTTACCTCGCCGCCGACCTCGGACGCGAAGCTGCGCTCGATCAGCCGCGAGCCGAACCCCCGACGGGTGGGTTGGCTCAGGATCGGCGGCCCGCCCTGCTCGGTCCAGGTCAGGCAGAACCGCGGCTGCTCGCCCTCGTGCACGACGTGCCAGCGCAGGTCGACCGCGCCATTTGCGGTCGAGAGCGCCCCATACTTGGCGGCGTTGGTGGCGAGCTCGTGCAGCGCCAGCGCCAGGGACAAGGCCGGCTTGGCACCCAGCAGCACGTTGGGTCCGTTCACCCGGATCCGGGACGCGTCCGCCTGCCGGTGGACGCTGAGGGCGCCCTCAACCACGTCGACTATCGGCGCGGCGGTCCAGCTCGCCTGGGTCAGGATGTCGTGCGCCCTCCCGAGCGAGATCAGGCGCGCGGAGAACGCCTCGCGCGCCTCGTCGATGTCCGTGGCGCCGCGCAAGGTCTGGCTGGCAATCGCCTGGACCATCGCCAGCGTGTTCTTGACCCGGTGCTGCAGTTCGGCCGTGAGCAGGCGCTGGTGTTCCTCGGCGCGCTTGCGCTCAGTCATGTCGAGCATCGCGCCGATCATGCGAACCGCTCTGCCGCCCTCGTCACGCAGGACGTAGCCGCGGTCGAGGATGTCCGCATGGGAGCCGTCGGCCCTCAGGAAGCGATACTCCTCGGTCCAGTTCTCGGTCGCCCCGTCGATGGCCGCCTGGATGCTGGTCTTGATGCGTTCACGGTCGTCCGGATGGATGCGCGAGGTCCACCATTTGCCGCTCGGGCCGACCTCCTCGGGCGCGTAGCCGAACAGCGTCCGCACCGCATCGTTCCAGCGGATGTGGTCGGTGTGCAGGTTCCAGTCCCAGATCGCGTCGTTGGTCGCGCGAGCCGCCAGACGGTAGCGCTCCTCGGTCTCCCGCAGCGTCTGCTCGGCCTGCCGGCTCTCGGTGATGTCGCGGACCGTGCCGATGAAGCGTACGGGCCGTCCCTGCTCGAAGAAGGCCTGTCCCTTGGCCGAGATCCAGCGCTCCACGCCGTCGGTCAAGCCGATGGTGCGGTACGCAATATCGTAGGTGCCGTCACCTGCGGGATCGAGGGTGGCCTTGACCGCTCGGTCGACCCAGTCCCGGTCGCCGGGATGCAGGCCGGCCAGGAACACCTCGTAGCCGACCTCCGAGTCCGGCGGCAGCCCGAACAGGGCGCACACGCGGGCGTCCCAGCCTAGGTCGCCCGTAACCAGGTCGTAGTCGAAGATGCCGATGTCGGTGGCCGCGACCGCCAGGTGCAGTTGGTCCTGAACCTTGTGCAGCGTCGCGTCGTCCGCCCGCTGCTTGGTACGGTCGCGCAGGATCTTGAGGAAGCCCTGCGTCGTGCCGCGCTCGTCCCTCAGCGGCATCATCTCGCCGTTGGCCCAGAACCGCTCCCCGCCCTTGCGCAGGTGCCAGCGCTCGTCGGGGGCGCTGCCGTCACGAAGGGCCAGCGCCATCTCCGTCTCGGGCCGCCCTGCCATGCGGTCTTCCGGCGTGAAGATCACATGGGCTGGGTCGCCCAGGATCTCGTCCTCCCGCCAGCCGAGGACGCGTTCGGCTCCGGCGTTCCAGCGCGTCACATGGCCGTTCCGGTCCATCGCGATGATGGCGTAGTCGGTCGCGCTGCCGAGGATGCGTTCCTGCAGCAGTTTCTGGTCGCGGTACCGCTGCCCGGCTCGCCGGAGCTCAAGGAGCGTCACGACCTGGCGGCCCAAGCCACAAAGGCACTCTCCCTGCGCCTCGGTCAGGCCTTCCGGCCGCGGCGCTGGGTCGAGCAGGCAGAGGGTGCCCAGGACTTCGCCCTGCGCAGTCTTCAACGGAACGGCCGCGTAAAATCGCGCACCGGCTTCGGCGCGAGCCAGCGGGCCGTCGCGATACGCCCGGTCCAGCCGCAGGTCGGGCACGACGAGCAGCCGTTCCGGCACAGGCACCTCGGCACACGCGACCGGCGGGAGCCGTCGACTCGCCTCCGCGACGGTGTAGGAGGCGTGCACCTGAGGGATTCCGGCATCGTGCAGGCAGATTGCCGCCTGCGCCGTCCGGCACAGTTCGGCCGCCAGGCGCGCGGCATCTTCGAAGCTTTGCTTCGGGACGTTGTTGAGCGGATCGTCGGACCAGGGCACGGCTACCGGACCTTCAAGCGAAATCCCTCTTGTTCAGTGTTCAGACGGCCTGGCACAGCGGTTTCCCGGAGGCCGGCAGCGGGCGGAGCGATACCAGCGTGCCGCCGGCGTTGTAGACGGCGCCCAGCACGGCCTCGAAGTGCCGTTTGACCGCCCCGTGGCACTCGCATGCCGACGCCTCCACGGCTTGCCGACTGACGATGATGATGCGCCCGCGCCGGACCTGGATCAGGCCCTGCTGCTGCAGCGTCCTCAGCGCGCGCGAAAGATAGGAGCGCTGCACGCCCAGGAGTTCGGCCAGCACCTCGTGGGTGATCGGGAGGACGTTGCCGCCGAGCCGGTCCTGAAGGCCGAGCAGCCAGCGCGCGCAACGCGCCTCGATGGTGTGGCTGGCGTTACAGGCCACGGATTGCAGCACCTGGGCGAGCAGGCAGTCGGAGTAGCGGGTGATCAGGTTGCGCAGGCCGGGCGAGGCCTGCTTGATCTTCTGCAGCACCGCCGCCTCGATGCGTAGGACCGAACCGGGGATCTGCACGACGGCACGGCTGAACGCCGGTAGAGAGCCTTGGCTGACCACGCCGCTGATTGCGCCCTCGTGGCCGACCGTGGCGGTCTCGACCGCGCGTCCGTCCTGCAGGCCGATGACGAGGGCGGCCACGCACTGCCCGAGCGGGAACGCGATGTGGCCGACGTCCTCACCGGCCTCGAACAGCGCCTCGCCGCGTCCGTACGCTTTCAGTTCCAGATGCGGTTTCAAGAGTGCCTGATCGGGCAGGCGCAGTGCGCTGAGGAGCAGGTTGCCGCTGAGCAGTGCGTCGACGTCGGGTAGCATGTGGGTAGCGGCAGTTCGGTCCAGATCGGCTTGCGTGCAAGCGTTATCGCAACGCTTGCCCCGCTGTCTGGTCACAAGTGCTCATATCCGGGCAAGGGCGGCGCATTCCGTAGGCTTGCCCGACCGGCGCGTGCGCGAAATCCAACATATGCAACTTTGGGCGAGCGAGGGGTTTCTAGGTACGAAACCGCTTGCGTCACAGAGCCCGCGCAGTCCGATGCCCCGCTATTTCCTAGACTTCCAGGACGGCCCGGTTTGGCTGGAGGATGAGGAAGGCCAGGAATACGATAGCCTGCGTGAAGCGCGTGACGCTGCCATCGCCGCCTTGCCCGACATCGGCCGCGAAGGACCGCCGAGCGACGGCAAGCGCACCTTCGTGGCCTTCGTCCGCGACGAGATGGGCAGCGAGCGATGTACCGTGCGCCTGAACCTGGACGCGGAGTGCCACCCCGAGCCCGATCTACGAGCCGTCGACGGCCGCAATGGCTGAGGGCGCCGTCGGCCGGACTCAGCCATGGTCGCCTCGCGCGTTTTCGATAGTCGCGGCAGCTTGCGGGTGGCCAACCGTGGCTAAGGACGCCGGCCTTCCGATGCCCCTCGCTCTGAGGTGTTCAGGGCTTCACTCCGCCCGCCCTCGATAGACTGCGAGCGGGTCGTCTACCCAGTCGAACAGCGGCAGCTCGCGCGGCCGCGTCGTCTCTTGTACCGAGCTCGCTTCAAGAAGACGGTGCCTGACGGACTTCATCGTTAGGCTCGCCACCCTCTCTCCTAGCACTGCCTCCGTGCAAGCATGCGGTATCTCCGCAAAGCTCGCCTGCCCGGCACGGATGATGGCGATAATCTCCGCCCGCGTGAGCGGGACTTCCCTTTTCTTGTTCACGAACGACCTCCAGATGAGGCCGGACCGGATCGCCTGTGGCTTGATCGTCACGCGCCGCCATGCGATCACCGCCGCAGACCTGAGCGCGGCGAGCTGAAACGGCCTCGACGACCGACGGCGTCGGGGCTGGACCCGCCCCGGACCAGTGTTTCGACCCGCGGTCCCTGATTTCATGATCTCGATGAAGGAAGAAGGCAGGGAGCTCGACGACCGCCTCGCAAACGCTCCCAGCTCTCCGCAGACCCCGTCCGACGTGGGCGGCGCCCTGCCCGTCGAAAGCGGAGAGCATTCCTGCGCGCGGCAATTCCCGTGAGTGGATGCCCGATCAGGCGGCGAAACCGAAAAGGTTTCGTCCCAGCCAACGGTCCTGGCTCACGCCCGCCACGGGGATCATCATGTTCGCAGAGGGGCGCGCGGTCACGGGCGCCCCTCTGCGGAGGCCACCGGCTTCAAGCACATCCCGGGGCGTGAGAACAGGCTTCCCTGACAATCGGGACAAGCTCTCTTGAGTGCGTACCATTGGCAGGGCCTCTAATCGGGACAGGCTTTCCTGATAGTCTGCCTCGGCTGTCCCAGCCGTCCGGCTCGCCTCGTCCCGAGGCGGCTTCCTCGTGCGTGCCGGGCCGCCGTCCAGATCATCGTGGAGCGGACGATCCGACCACGTGAGGACCGCAGCGACGGTTCGGCGAAGCCAGCCGAGCCGACCGCCAAGGCGCCTTCGCGGGACTGACCGATCAGGGCGCTCGACCGTATGGCCGCCCCCGGCGTTGGGGGCCGGTAAAGTCCTCGCGGCTGATCCGAAAAGAAAGTACGGCAACCCGAAGGGCATGGCCCGGTCCGCAGATCACGATAAGGATGCGGTCTGGACCCATCGACCCCATGATCGGGCCGGCATCGGGTTTGATGCCGACCTCTTTTTCCAAGGGTTAGAACAGGCATTCACGCCTGGGCATGACGGGTCTAGGGAGCGAGGCGGAATACGTTCCCTGCAGATCGAGATAAACTTTAATGAGACCGCCCCTCCGGGAGTAACAGAAATCGAGACAAATTCTCACGTTAGCTTGCGCCAAGGCGGGTTGTCGGATCTGCTGCGGACTGTGCTGCGCAGACTCTTTTCCCGAACCAGGCTGTGGTGCAGCCGCCTCAATTCGAAAAACTGTGCCGGCGTGACGGTGAGACGACGGCAATCTGTTATCCTCCGAGCCATCGAGGAAGCCGCAGTCGGTCGAGAACGCGGAAACGCAAAGCTGAGCGGACGTGAGATGCAGTTTGCGAACAGGGTCAAACTTCTCTGTAAGCACGGATCTGTAAGGACAGAGTTCCGTGTGCTTTAGGTCAAACTCGTTTGAGAGCACTCCCTGTGGGGTCCCTCAAATTAGGACAAGCTTTGCCGAGAAATGACAGGCGGGTCTCGACGGTCCGCCCGAGCGCGGCGCGAGCCTGTCCCATCGGAGCCGCGCGACGCGCGCGGCGCACCACCGGGCTGCAGCGCAGCCCTCACGCGCCGCGGCCCGGACGGAGCCACGCTCCGTCCGGGCTCTCGCTCGACGAAAACGCGCAGCCTCGCCGGACGCGCACGCCCGCATTCGCCAAGCGGCGTTTCCGAGCCTCTCACATTTCGTTGCGCGCTGTGCCCCGGCGCAGGAAGGCCGGCGCATCCGGAATTTCTCGTCCGATCTTTGATCGTTTCAATAGCCGCATGGCGCAACTGCCGATCCAGCAACAAAATCCGAACATCCCAGCCGCCGTTTGTGTATTCGGATCCCAAGAACATTGCTGCGTTTTTGAGAAAGATCGAGCGGACACTCTGCTCTCAGCGCGCCTGGCAAGGTGTCACGGAGCCAAACCTGTGCTGGCCGGCTCCTGAACATCTGGACAAAGGCCCATGCTTCGGGTTTTGGTATCACTGCTCACAACCGGGTCGCACCGGCGCAACCGCGTCCTGACCTCGTACTTCGAACAGTCGACAGAATGCGCCGGCGGATTGCGGTCCGGTCGGCATGACTTGTCGCAGCCTGGATGAGGGAGATTACTTCAAAACAGAGTCTGAACGGATCATTATAGTACCGTTTTGCATGACAGGAGCTCATAACTTCACGTTTTTGCCGCGGGTATCTGATCATTATTTCCAACAATGTGGAGTTCCTACTTTATGTCAGCCCGCAGAAGTTACCGCTTGAGCGTCCGCGCGCGGCCGAAACGCGCTGCGGCATGAGATCCGCTTCACCGCCCGGAGACAGCTTTGCGTCGGATGATCCGGCCGCGCGCAGGATCATACCGGTGCAGCCTCCATCTTCAGGCGTATTTCTGGGACATGCTCGATGCAACTGACCATCAGAATCAAGCTTGTCGTGCTTCTGGCCGTGCTGGGCGCTCTGCTCTTTACCGCCACGACCCTCGGCAACCTGGCCTTGTACCGCGATCACCGCAGCATCAAGACGATCTTCAATGATCGCGTGGTGTCGGTCGACCAATTGTCCGACATCCAGGACGCCTACAATACGATCTTCGCCGCAGCGTGGTCGATCAGCGACCGCAGGTCTGTCCCTCCCGGAAGCTTGGATGCGGTCGAAAGCGCCTGGAAGATCAGCAAGCTTCGCTGGTCCGCCTATCTCGCCAGCTACATCACGGTGGAGGAGCGACGGGTCGCGGACGCGTGCCAAGCGCAATTCGACCGCAACGAGCGCCTCGTCGGCGATCTGATCCAGATCCTGAAAACCGAGGATCTGAGTCGGTACGCGACCCTGCAATCCGAGCTGTTGAACGCGATGCGCACGACATCCGACCTCCTCGGCAAACTGACCGACGTGCAGGTGGAGGAGGCTCGCGCCGAATTCGAGCGTGCGGATGCGGGCGCGACGTGGTCGAGCATCGCGCTTCTCGTCACTCTCGCCGCCGCCGCCGTCGCGATCGCGTACGGGATCGTCGTGGTGTTTCGGCAGGTCACCCGGCCGCTCGCCGCGATCACCGACACCATGACGCGTTTGGCGGCGGGCGAGCTCGAAGCGCCTGTCGTCGGCGCGCGCCGCCGGGACGAGATCGGCGCCATGGCCAGGGCTGTTCAGGTCTTCAAGGAGGCGCTCCTCGCGAAGCGCGCGGCCGATGTCTCGTCGGCCGCCGAGAACGCCGCCAAGATCCGCCGGGCCGAAACTCTGGACAACGCCGCGCAGGCATTCCGCGCGCAGGTCGAGCGCATGATGCAGGCCCTGTCGAGCGCGGCGACCGAGATGGAGGCCACGGCCAGGACCATGAGCCAGAACGCCGACCAGACCGCGAGCCAGTCGTTCAAGGCCTCGTCCGCGGCCGAACAGACCTCGGCCAATGTGCAGACCGTTGCGGCGGCCAGCGAGGAGCTGGCGACCTCGATCGGCGAGATCAACGGCCAGATTGCCCGCGCCTCCGACATGGCCGAGCGCGCCGCCGCCACCGCGGGCGAGACCAACACCATCGTCATGAGTCTCGCCGACGGCGCCGAGCGAATCGGGACGGTGATCAGCCTGATCTCGGGGATCGCGGCGCAGACCAACCTTCTGGCGCTCAACGCGACCATCGAGGCGGCCCGGGCCGGCGAAGCGGGCCGCGGCTTCGCCGTGGTGGCCAGCGAGGTGAAGGAACTCGCCGCGCAGACCTCCCGGGCGACCGAGACGATCTCCCACCAGATCGCCACCATCCAGGGCGAGACGCAGCGGGCTGTCGACGCCATCCAGGTCATCACCGCCACGGTGATGGATCTGCGCACCCTCGCGGTGAGCGTCGCGGCCTCCATGGAAGAGCAGGGGACTGTCACGCAGGAGATCGTGCGCAACGTGACCCAGGCGGCCGGCGGGACTCAGGTGGTGACGGTGAATATCGGCGCGGTCACACAGGTTGCAGGCGAGACCGGCCGGGCTGCGGCGCAGGTCCTGGGCGCCGCCACGGACCTGTCGCGCCAGTCCGGCGCGCTGGGCGCCGCGGTCACCGCGTTCCTGTCGACGGTACAGGCGGCCTGAACCCGCCACCCGCGCGTCAGGCGGCCCCCGCATTCGGCTGCGGCAGGCGCATCAGGGGCGCGCCCATGCGCAGGCGGTCCCCCGCGCGCAGGGTCGGCCAGAGTGTGAACCCCGGGGCCGACAGCACGATGATGGTGGACCCGTGCTCGAACCAGCCCATCTCGGCGCCCTTGGCGAGCCGGGTCGTGCAGGGCAGCGTACGGCCCCCCGTCCGGCGCAGGTCGGTGCCCTCCGGCAGGAAGCCGAGCCGCAGACCCGCCACCAGGATCGCCGCCACCGGCACCAGCGTCACGGCATGGCCGCTCGCGGCCACCCGCAGACGCAGGACCGCGCGCTCGTTGCGGCAGAACAGGGCCTCGACTCGCTTCAACGCGATCGGGTTCACGTTCCAGGTGTCGCCCCAGATGTGCCGGACCGCCTCGACGCGCAGGTCGTGCGGTGCGTGGAAGCGATGATACATCCCGGCGGTCAGCCGGAGGGTCGCGTAGCTGCCGCCCTCGTGAGAGCCGGCCAGCGCGTCGTCGCCGCCGAGCAGGTCCGCGAGGCGATAGGACAAGCCTTTGATCTGGAGCAGCCGGCCCGCTTCGATCCGGCCATGGGCGCCCAGGATCGCGTCGCTGGGGCTCGTGAGGATCGTGGGGTCCGGATCCACCGCACGGGCACCGGGACGTAACGCACGCACGAAGGCGGCGTGGAGGCTCGGGTATCGGGTCTCCCGGGCGTCGCTCAGATCGACATCGCAGAACAGGCGCCAGGTCGCGATGGAGAGATCGCGCACCAGCGGCTGCTCGATCCGGCTGAACCAGCCCATGAACCGGGTGGCGAGGCGGCGCGGCAGACGGTTGGTCAGCAGGAAGTTGAGATCTTCCTGCGCGCCGACGCGCGCCAGGGTGCGCCGCAGGGGCCTTCCGGGAACCGTCATCATGCCGTGAACCACCTTCGATAGGGCGCGGGGCGATGTCCGCACTCCTCGCCACCCTGTCCGCCACCGCCGCCGCAGCGGTGTTCGCCCTTCCACGCGCGGCGCAGCGCCTTCAATTGTCCCGGGCGAAACACCCCTCGCTCACCGGTCACGCGCGGATGGCCCGGCGCGTCGCGCGGCTGATCCCGCACTACGCGTATTCCGAGCGTGCCTTCTTCCGCTCCGACGCTCCGGCGGAGGCCGTGGCCCTTCGGCGCGAGGCCGGCTTCGCGCGACTCTCCGCGCTGTTCCGGACCCGGTTCGCCCGCACCCGCGCCGAGACCGACGCGGTGCGCGATGCGCTGTCGGACCTTCAGTTCACCGGGCTCTACCGGGTGCCGTTCCAGTATGCCCGGCACGTCCGCGAGCATCTCGGGTCCGGCGCCTTCGCGGCCGCTTCGGAAGGCGTGACCCTCACGGATCTCGACGGCAACGTCCTCTACGATCTCGCCGGTTCCTACGGGGTGAACCTGTTCGGTGTCGATTTCTACCGGGCGTGCCTGGAGGAGGGGACCGCGCGGGTCGCGGCGCTCGGCCCGGTGCTCGGACCGCTCCACCCGGTCGTGACCGGCAATGTGACGCGGCTGAAGGCGATCTCCGGTCTCGACGAGGTCTCGTTCCACATGTCGGGAACCGAGGCGGTGATGCAGGCGGCGCGCCTCGCCCGCTACCACACCGGCCGGCGCCGGATCGTGCGCCTCTGCGGCGCCTATCACGGCTGGTGGGGCGAGGTGCAGCCGGGCATCGGCAACCCGGTCCCAACCCGCGACACGCTCACCCTGGCCGACATGTCCGACCGGACTCTGCGGGTCCTGTCGACCCGCCGGGACATCGCCTGCGTCCTGGTCAACCCGCTCCAGGCCATGCACCCCAATGCCGGGGCACCGGCCGATTCGTCCCTGGTCGACAGCGGCCGCAAGGCGGCTTTCGACCGTGCCGCCTACACGCGGTGGCTGCACGATCTGCGGGCGGTGTGCAGCGCGCGGGGGATCGTGCTGATCCTCGACGAGGTCTTCCTGGGCTTCCGCCTCGCCCGCGGCGGCGCGCAAGAATATTTCGGCCTCCGCGCCGACATGGTCACCTACGGCAAGACCCTGGGCGGCGGCTTGCCGGTGGGGGTGCTCTGCGGCCGCGCCGACCTGATGCGCCGCTACCGGGACGACCGGCCCGTCGACATCTGCTTCGCCCGCGGCACCTTCAACGCCCACCCCTACGTGATGGGTGCCATGAGCGCGTTCCTCGATCGGCTCGAGACGCCCGCGGTCGCGGCGCTCTATCGCGACCTCGACGTGACCTGGGATTCGCGGGCCGCGCGTCTCAACGCGATGCTGACGGAGGCCGGCCTGCCGGTCCGGGTGGCCAACCTCTCTACGGTCTGGACGGTCCTGTACACCAAGCCGTCCCGCTACAATTGGATGCTGCAATTCTACCTGCGCGCCGAGGGGCTCGCCCTCTCGTGGGTCGGCACCGGCCGGATGATCTTCAGCCTCGCCTACGACGAGCCGGCCTTCGAGGCCGTCGCGGCGCGCTTCGTGGCCGCCGCCCGGGCCATGGAGGCGGATGGCTGGTGGGATTGCGGTGCGCCGAGCGACAAGGCGATCCGGCGCTCGATCCTGCGGGAGATCGCGGCGATCCGCCTGGGCCGGCTCGGCGCCGCTCTCGGGTGGCACGCGCCGGATCGGGCCTGATCCGGCCAGGGGCCCGACCCGGCCCGGCGCGTCGCGCTCAGGCGCCGCGCTCGTGCGGTTCGTGCTCCTCGACCAGCTCACCGTGAAGCAGTGCGACCGGCGCCTTGTGGTAGAGCTTAATGTCGTGAAACGGATCCGTGAGGATCTTCGTCACCCAGACCAGACCGGTCTGCACGTCGCGCTGGACGAACAGCTGCACCATCCGGAACAGCAGCCCACCGAGCGCCAGCCACAGCCAGATCCAGCCGACATTGCGGATCAGGTCGGACGTCGTCTGATGCGGCGCGATCAGCCCGAACAGGCTCGGATCGAAGTAGAGCGGCAACGGCGACAGGGCCCAGATCGCCAGGAGCACGATCTTGCGCCGGAGATTGTAGCCGACCTTGATCTCTTCCTTGTGCTCATGCGTGGCGTGGTTGACGTGATCGTAGCCCTTCGGCTCGAAGAACAGGTGGCCGGCCTGGCGGGATGTCATCGCCACGAGCCAGCCGATGAGGGCTGCGGTGGCCGGGTCCCTGAACGCCAGCGCGTAGGCCATCAGGAAGCTCACGGCGCTCACGACGTGCAGGCTCTGGTTCACGCGGTTGTGGTGATAGTATCTGTGGTCATCCCATCGCTGGACGCGCAGCGCCTCCAAGAAGCTCGCCATGATGTGCTTTCCCGATCGCATGTGAGGGGTGTGACGGAGCGGTCGCGCGGCGCGCGCCCTCAGGCGTCGCGCCGGCGCAGGCGGACGAGCGAGAAGTGGCCCAGCGGCGGCAGCGCCCGGCGCTCGAGGATCTCGACCGGCGCGCCGGCCGCCCAGGCCGCGTAGCGGTTCCAGGCGAATTCCGTCCGCCAGCCGAGGCGGCTCGTTATGGGCGCCAGCGCGTGCTCGATCGCGCGGCGCGGGCCGGCCTCGGCTCCGATGCGCGTGGTGATGATGATCTCGCCGCCGGGCCGGAGCACCCGGGCGAACTCGTCCAGCGCGGCCTCGGGATTCGGCACCGCCGTGACCACATACTGGGCGACGACCACGTCGAACGCCGCGTCCGGGAAGTCGAGGTGTTCCGCATCCATCACGGCCAGGCGCTCGACGTTGCGCAGGCCAAGCCGCGCCACCCGCCGGCGGGCCTTCTCCAGCATGGGCGCCGAGATATCGATGCCGACGATGCTCCGGGCCCGGCGATAGGCGGGCAGCGACAGACCCGTGCCCACGCCGACCTCCAGGATGCGGCCGCCGACGCGTTCGGCCGCTTCTGCCGCCAGGGTTCGTCCCTGCGCGAAGACCGGCCCGAAGACCAGATCGTAGACCGGCGCCCAGCGGCCATACGCCTTGGCCACGCCATCGCGGTCGAGCCTGGGGCCGAGCGCGCCTGCGCGCGAGGGACCGGTGCCGTGCATTCCGATGGCCATGGGTGTCCTGTCTCGCTGTCTGTGAGGTCGAGGCGGCTGCGGCCGTCCGCAGGCGCTGGCTGGATGATCGAGGCGGCTCCGGCTCAGGCCCGGTTGCGCGCCGGGCTGAGCGGCACTCCGGAAGCCCGCGCGTCTGTGGCCGCCCGGCCGCGCCCGGAGTGGCGCGCGGGAGGTGAGGCGACCGCCGATACCGGGACCATCGCGAGGCGCCGCGGGCGGATCAGGAGACGCGAAGCAGCGGAGGGCGCCGAACCACCCGGAACATCATGGAGCCCACGCGGCTTCTCCAGAGAAATCTTTCCGCCGGCAAAGCTATGACTGTCGTTTGACAGCGTTGTGACGGTATGGCCGCAGCAATTCTTCGGCTTTCACTTTGTTGGCAAAGGAGCTCGGCTGACTTCACCCAGCATCGCGGCCTGGAATTCAGCCGCCGCGATGGTCCGCCCGCGCGGTCGGCCGCGCCGTCGGCCCCGCGGAATCTGCGCGGTCGAGCGCTCCGCGATACCAATTGTTCATGATGCAGACAGCGCCGAAGACGCAGCGTCTCGCCGCAAACCCCCGGATGCGCGATGTTTTGAAGACCGGACGTCTGAAGGTCGCTCCTTCGACATCTTCTCGCCCTGATGGCGACGAGATGTGGCCCGGTATCGCCAGAGAGACCAGGCGCGCTGAAGCGCCGGAGGAGTGTTTCGCGTGATCGACAATATGCGGCGTCAGATTCTTGGGGCGGCAGCCATGGCCGGGCTCGCCCTCAGCGCCGGCCAGGCACAGGCCGCACAGTGCGGCAGCTCCGCGGCCGGCTTCGAGACCTGGAAGCGTCAATTCTCCGAGGAAGCGCGCGGCCGGGCCAGCGCGGCGAGCCTCGCGGCTCTCCAGAACACGACCTATTCGACGCCGACCATCTCGGCGGATCGCGGGCAGCACAGCTTCAAGCTGTCGCTGGAGCAGTTCCTCGCCAAGCGTGGCGGGCCGGCGATCGTGTCGCGCGGGCGGGCGCTCAAGCGCTCCAACGCCGCCCTGTTCCAATCCATCGAGCAGCGCTACGGCGTTCCGCCGGGCCCGCTGCTGGCGATCTGGGGCATGGAGACCGGGTTCGGTGCGGTGCGCGGCAACGTCAACACGCTCTCGGCGGTGGCGACGCTCGCCTACGATTGCCGCCGCTCCGAATACTTCACGGATCAGCTCTACGCGGCGCTGACCCTGATCGACCGAGGCCTCCTAACGCCCAGCACCCGCGGCGCGGCGCACGGAGAGGTCGGCCACACGCAGTTCCTGCCGAAGAACGTGCTCGCCTACGGCACCGGCGACCTCAACAATGTCGGCGCCGCGCTCTCGTCCACGGCCAACTTCCTCAAGGCGCATGGCTGGCGCGCGGGTGCGGGCTATCAGCCCGGCGAGCCGAATTTCGCTGCGATCCAGGGCTGGAACGCCGCCCCGGTCTACGAGCGGGCGATCGCGCTGCTCGGGCGGCAGATCGACAACGATTAAAGCTCATCGACGCTGAAATGGGCGGCTGAAGACCCCTCAATCGGGTCGACGGTCGCCCGAAAATGGTCCCACTCGATCCAAGATCGACCATGGAGACGCCCCAGAAAAGCCGGCCCGGCCTCGCTGTTTGGACGCGGGCAGGGCCGGCCGGTCCGTCGCTCACGCCGCGTCATTCGCGGCGCGAGCGATGGCCGACCGAGCGCCTGCTTCGCGACGAGGAGCATGGGCACCCACATGGCCATCGATTCCGTGCCGCAGGACGGCGGCCAAACTCGCAGCGCGCGGCGCTCCTGTGCTGCGCCTCTGACGGTGCTTGCCGGGGCCTTGGTGATGGCCGCCGTCGGCAGCGGGGCGCTGCATCGCCAACCCTCGCAGGACATTGCAGCCGACCGGACGGAGACGCACATCACCGACGCCGAAGCGCCGGCCGAAGCGTCACGCGCGGAAGCGATGAACGCGGAAGCCAAGAACGCGGAAGCCAAGAACGCGGAAGCCAAGAACGTTGAGGCGACGAGCGAGGAGGCCCGTGTCGAGGCACCCGCCGACGAGCCCTGGCGTGAGGCAACAGGAGGTCCGCTGTCCCGCTGGGCCTGGACCCAGATCGCCCCCCCCACGATTCCG
>CAXDNE010000123.1:0-19944 GCA_963990595.1 uncultured Methylobacterium sp. | reverse complement strand
GCCTCGATACGCCGCCTTCAACACACCGTCGTCACCCAATCTCCCGCATAGCTCCACTCGTCTTCTGACCTCGCCGCATGTCCGACTCCCTTGGTCCCAGCTGATCCTCTCAATCAGCTCGGCCCAAAACCAGCCGGTCAGGTCACCGGACCTGAGTGCAGCGCCAGTCTGCACGGCGCGTCGCCGACCGAAGGCGGTTCGGACACATATCCAAGGAAGCCGCGTTGCGGCGACGTCTGCTTCGGAGAGGCAGCCAGAATCAGCTGAGCGACCGAAATGGGCGCTAAGCCGAACGTCCGGTTCTGCAAGTTCAGGCAACACGGCGCGACGCGGTCTGGCCGATAGCGGCTGATCTGCTTCGGAGCAAGGCCGCAGGAAAAACGGACGTCGCTTGCGGAGTCTGACTCAAATTCAGGCTAATCCGCTCGTTCAAACCGGCGTAAAGACTATCGGCAGGTTCAATTCTGCTGCTGACCTCGAAAGGTTTTGTGGGGTCATTCCGCTGATGCGGTGTGCGGGGGGGCATCCTGCCCGGCGACACGGACGAGGTCACCGGAGGCCAGGAACTCCTGCGGGTTGTCGATAAACCGTTCGGCAGTTGTAATACCTTTGCGCACTTCGACCTCGTTGCCGAGGTTGCGGCCGAGCGAGACGGGCTTCAGCGCGATCCGGTTATCGTCCTGGACCTGTGCGACGAGGGTGCCGTTGCGGTTGAATACCAAAGCGGTCGTGGGCACGCGCAGGGTCCCCGGGTTCGACGGCATGTGGAATTGCACCTCGACGAAGGCGCCCGGCCAGAGCCGTCCGTCCGGATTGTCGGCTTGCAGTTCGACGAGCCCCTTGCGCGACTCCTCCGCGATGGCGTTCGCGGTCGAGGTAACCTCGGCGGTGAACGTTTCCTCTAGCCCCGGCACACGCATGGATGCCTTGAGGCCCGGTTTCATCGCCCCGAAGAACGCCTGCGGGACATTCACGTAGACGCGCACGCGATGGATGTCGGAAACGCGGTAGAGCGGCTTCCCCGAGGTTCCGTCGGCTGTCAGAAGGTCTCCGATATCGACGTTGCGCGCGGTCACGACGCCGTCGAAGGGTGCCTTGATCTCCTTGAACCGCGTCAATTCCTCTAGCCTTCCGACATTCGCCTGCTGGGCGACGAGACTCGCCTTGGCGACCGACAGGGCCGCAGTGCGCGATGCCGCGGTGAAGCGGTCGGTGTCGCCACGCTCCTCGCTCGACCAGCCTTGCTCCACGAGGCGGGTGGTGCGCTTGTTGGTGGCCGCGCTGAGATCGGCATTCGCCTGGGCCTGATCGACCGCCGCCTGGAGTTGGGTGAGCGTGGCGCGCGCCTCGGCGAGTTGCTGATCAAGATCCGGTGCTGAGATCTGAACCAGGACCTCGTCCTTACGGACGCGTGCGCCCAGGTCCTTATGCCAGGCTGTAACGTAGCCGCTGGCGCGCGCATAGAGCGAGCCGGTGTAGTAGGCGCTGAGCGAGCCGGGCAGGCTCAAGTCCTCGTTCATGGGCCCGCGCTGTGCATGGACTACCCGAACGGTGGGGACCGACTGACGCTCGGTCCAGGCATCGATCTCCTGCATACCTTTCGCACGGTCACTAATGCCGGCCCAAGCGAGCGCGGCGGCCCCGACCGCCGCGCCCGACAGGAGTGTGGCCACCTTCCGCTTCGCGGGCATCTTGGGCTCTGGGGCGTCCTCTGGAGTGTGCATGCGGATTCCGGATTTAGGCGGGGTGAGACGGGACGGCGTCGGTCGCGGAGTGAGATGACGGGCCGGGCGCGGCCGCACCGGCGCGGGAGGATCGGCCGTGCACGATGCTGAAGACCACAGGCACGAAGAACAGCGTCGCCAGCGTCGCGCAGAGCAGGCCGCCGACGACGGCGCGGCCGAGCGGCGCGTTCTGGCCCGGCTCGATCGCCATCGGCGCCATGCCGATGATCATTGCGAGGGCGGTCATCATCACCGGGCGCAGGCGCGTGGCGCCGGCCGCCAGGGCGGCCTCAAGCGCGGTTCGGCCGGCGCGGAGCTGCTCGCGCGCGAAGCTGATGACCAGGATTGAGTTGGCGGTGGCCACGCCCATGCACATGATCGCGCCGGTCAGCGCCGGCACCGAGACGTGGGTGTGGGTGGCGAACAGCATCCACACGATCCCAGCGAGCGCCGCCGGCAGCGCCATCACGATGATGAACGGATCGACCCAGGATTGGAAGTTGATGACGATCAGCAGGTAGATCAGCACGATCGAGAATGCGAGGCCTACCAGCAATTGCTGGTAGGCGTTGGCCATGGTGACCGGCTGCCCGCGCACCGTGACGGTGGATCCCTTCGGAAGGTCACCCTTCGTGTCGTCGATCGCCCGCTGGATGTCGGATGTCACGCTCCCCAGATCGCGGTCCTGGGGCGTGGCCAGGATGTTGACGGTGCGGGCGATGTTGTAGTCCGTCACCACGGCACTGAGGGGCTCGGGGGCGATGGTCGCGAGGCCGCCGAGCAGCTGGTCCGAGCGCGCAGCGGTGAGCGGCAGGTTGTTGAGGTCGCCCAGCGTGTCGATGGCGTATTGCGGCGTCTGGACCGAGACCGGGTACGAGACGCCGTTGCGGGGATCGAGCCAGTAGGTCGGCGCGGTCTGCGTGCTGCCCGAAAGGCTCGCCTGGATGCTCTGGGCGGCGTCGCCCTCCGTCAGGCCGACCACGCCCGCCAGCGCGCGGTTGAAGTCGACCTTCAGGGCCGGGTTCCGCGCCTGCTCCTGGATCCGGGCGTCGGCGACCCCCGCCACCCGTCGGACCCGGGCCAGCAGCCTGTTGGCGAAGGCGCGGTTCCCCTCGATGTCATGGCCGCCGACCTGAACGTCCAGGGCCGCGGGGGAGCCGAAATTCAGGATCTGGCTGACGATGTCGGCCGGCAGGAACGAGAAGGTCAGGCCGGGAAAATCCCGCGGCAGCCGCTCGCGCAGGGCGCGGGTCAGCGCCGCCGTTGTGATCCCCTCCCCCGCGTTCAGCGTCACCAGCATGTCGGCGTCGAAGGTGCCGATGGTGCCGCTGTTGCCGTAGGAGATGTTGATGCCGCTGATCGGCAGGCCGATGTTGTTGACGACGCTCGCCACCAGGTCCTGCGGGATCAGGGCGCGCACGCGGGCCTCCACCTGCCCGGTCAGCGCCGTCATCTCCTCGATGCGCGTGCCGGTTGGCGCCCGCAGGTGGATGCGCAGGGCGCCGGCGTCGACGTCGGGGAAGAAGTCGCGCCCGAGATAGGGGACGAGCCCGAACGACACGGCGACCATTGCGAGGAAGCCGCCGGCGAACAGCGTCCGCTGCGACAGCGCTAGGGCGAGCAGGCCGAGGTAACCCTGCCGCAGGGCCTCGAAGCGACGCTCGAAGCCCTGCTGGAACCGGGTGAAGAGACCGGCCCGCGCGCCGGTCTCGTGCGGGTGCGCGTGCTCGGTGAGCAGGTAGCGGGCGAGCGTCGGCACCACCGTGTAGGTGAGGACGTAGGACGCGATCATCGCAAACACCACCGCCATCGCCAGCGGCCGGAACAGGAAGCCCGCCACGCCGCCGAGCGCCAGCAGCGGCACAAAGGCGATGCAGATGCAGAACAGCGCGATGGTCGCGGGCGGCATGATCTCCTGCGCGCCGCGAGTGATGGCGGTGACGATGTCCTCGCCGAACTCCTCCATGTGGCGGTTGATGTTCTCGATCGTCACGGTGGCATCGTCGACGAGGATGCCCACCGCCAGGGCGAGGCCGCCCAGCGTCATGACGTTGATGGTCTGTCCGAGGAGCGAGAGGGCGGTCAGCGCGCAGAGAACCGCGAGCGGGATCGACACCGTGATGATCAGCGTCGAGCGCCAGCTTCCCAGGAACACGAGGATCATGAGACCGGTGAGGGCCGCGGCGATGAGGCCCTCGCGCACCACCGCCACGACGGATTCGCGCACGAAGCCCGACTGGTCGGCCACGTACTTGAGATCGACGCCCGGCGGCAGGGTCGCCTGGATCGCCGGCAGCCGCGCCTTGACGCCGGCGATGATGTCGAGGGTCGAGGCGTTGCCGATCTTCAGGATCGACATCAGCACGCCCTTCTTGCCGTCGAGTTGGACGACGTTGGTCTGCGGCGGCGACCCGTTGCGGACGTGGGCGACGTCGCGCATGAACACGACGGCGCCGTCGACCACCCTCACCGGCAGGTCGTTGAAGGCCTCGATCGTCTTCGGAGAATCGTTGAGGTCGACGATCCACTCGAATGTGCCGATCTTCTGGGTTCCGACCGGGGTGATCAGGTTTTGCCGGGCGAGCGCCGCGCCGACGTCGGCCGCCGAGAGGCCGTGGGCGTGCAGCGCTGACTGGTCGAGGTCGATCTGCACCTGCCGCGCCGCGCCGCCGTAGGCGTAGGGAAGCTGCGCACCGGGGATCGTGGTGAGCTGCGGCCGGATGAAGTTCTGGGCGAGGTCGAACACCGCCGATTGCGAGAGGGTGTCACTCGACAGAGCTAGCTGGATTATCGGCACACTCGACGCGTTGTAGGCGAGCATCAGGGGCGGCGTGATCCCGGGCGGCAGCTGCTTCAGTTGTGTCTGGGAGATCGCGGTGACCTGCGCCTGAGCGGCTGTGATGTCGACGTTGGGCTGAAAATAGATCTTCACGATCCCGTAGCCAGGGACCGATTGCGACTCGATGTGTTCGATGTCGTTGACCGTGGTCGTCAGCGATCGCTCGAACACCGAGACGATGCGGCCAGACATATCCTCCGGAGGAAGACCGGTATATTGCCAGACAACGCTGATCACGGGAATTCCGATACTCGGGAAAATATCGGTGGGCGTTCGAAATATCGACATGATCCCGAAGATCAGGATCAGGATAGACATCACGACGAAGGTGTAGGGTCGAAGCAGAGCCAGTCGGACGATCGCCGCCATTGCCTTACATCTGCCGTGGTGGATGCGCGCTTGAACCGCAGGCCGTGATCGCCAGCGTATCGCATAATGCATTCATCGGACAGTGCGGCAATTTGATGGTCTTGCCACTGAAGGCGCCCTGGAAATATTGAGAAACAATTTTAATATGCGCCGGTGATTGGATTTATATTTCTTGACGATTGCACTTCTCGAGGAGCTCCAGTAGATCTTGATACCTCCCCGGTGGCCAGGTAGCGTGAACGATATTGCTAAGCAACGCCGCCGATGCACTACGGCGGAGGGATCTCGGCATAATGAGCACCGCGTTCCCGCGATGATCCTGGCCGAGACTGCTATGCATCCCGGCTGAACGCTCTCGAATGTGTGATACGGAACTTTTACCTGCTGGCAATGATGCCATCGGATTTCGCCAGGCAGCCCCTCGCAAGATACGGCGGCCGCAACCCGATCAACGCGATGCCGGTCATCGCGACGGCATGAGACGGCAACTGGTTGAAGGTTCGGAGGTGGGCGCAGCCCGATTTCCGATTTGGCCTGAGCCGATGCAGGTTTCGGAGATGCCGCCGACGATGCTTGAATGGCCGTGATGGACGGATTTTGTTGTAAAACTCGGGACCGGGTCGATTCAACGACGTGAAAGGCGCCGGCCGGAGAAGATCCTACTATTGAACGCTTAGAACACGATGCAGGAATGAGGTCGTGCCGTCCGCAAGAGACAAACCTTCTCCCGGGCGCCACCTTTGATGACGCTTGAAGCACTGCCTCCGAGTTTTTCAACAAAATCGGCGCGAACCCGAACGTCCGGTTCTGCGCGCGATGGCAATCCGGCCTGACCAAATCTGGCCGTAAGCGGATTGGCTGCTTCGAAGCATATGTGCCGGAAAAGCGGACGACCTCCTAACGACCCAAGCCGGCCGCCCACACCGTCATTGACACTTCTCTAAAGCGGTCGTTCGTCGGCTGTCGGCCAAATTTGGCTTGGGGTAGAAAGCAACCTTTAGCGCAGCGGCCGGAACCGGACCTTCGAGACTTAGCAGCGCTTGGTTTTGTTTGTGTGCACCCGGATTGCAGCAATCGTTCAGCCTGCCAACGCCGGATCCTTATGCAATGTAGTCTCGACGAATTGAGCGAACGCGCGTGCCTTTGCGCTCGCGAGCCGTCCGGTCGGGAAGACAGCCCATAGGTCAATAGTGGGAAGGGTCCAGTCCGGCAAGACGCGCTGGACAGCGCCGCTCGCGAGTTCGGGACCGAACATCCACTCGGATGTCACCGCCAGCCCCATATCCGCAAGCACTCCGGCTCGAATGCCCTCCGCCGCGCTGAAGCGTAGGCGGCCCCGGACCGTCACGGACGTTTCGGTGTTGTCCCGTCGGAATGTCCAAGTATCGCCGAGCTGGCTGTAAACCAAGGCGTGGTGATACATGAGATCGGCCGGTGACTTCGGCACACCTGTCCGCGCCAGATAAGACGGTGTCGCCACCACGGATCTGCGACCTGTGGCCAGCCTGCGCGCCACGGCCGCCGAGTCGTTCAGTTCCCCCAATCGCAGAGCGACGTCCACGCCCTCAGCAATGACATCGATAACGCGATCATCGAGAAGCACGTCGATGTCGAGTGACGGATGTTGCGCCATAAACTCGGGCAATCGCGGGATGATCATAAGCCGAGCAAAAGTTGTCGCAGCTGAAACCCTGAGCCGCCCGGACAGGCCTGCCCCGGCGCCGCGTGCTTCCAGTTCGGCCTCTTCAACCTCCTGAATGGCAACCCGGGCACGCTCGTAGAAGCGCAGGCCTGCGTCGGTCGGTGCAAGAGCGTGCGATGAGCGCACCAGCAGGCGCACCTGCAAACGATCTTCAAGCTGCGCAATTGTCTTGGACACCGCAGGCTGGCCGATGCGCAACTGCCGCGCTGCTCCTGAAAACGAGCCAGTGTCGACCACACGCAAGAACGTCGCCATGGCCTGAAGGCGGTCCATCATTCCTCGCAGGAATAGACACTATCGATTTGAGCAGCCTGCAACGGAGAGGGGGGAATGGCAATACTCAGCCCATCAGCGTCGTCTAGGTGCCCTTCGGAGGTGATCCTCCCGTCCGATGCCGGATCGGCTGCCTGAGTAATGGTCACATGTAGGAGCTTGTTATGTCTAACCTCGAAGGAAAGGTCGCGGTCATCACCGGCGGCTCCAGCGGGATCGGCCTGGCCACGGCGAAGCGGTTCGTGCGCGAAGGCGCTTACGTGTTCATTACCGGTCGACGCGAGGCCGAATTGCATAGGGCCAAAACTGACATTGGTAGAAATGTCACGGTCGTGCAGGGAGATGTAGCGAACCTCGTCGACCTCGATCGACTCTACGAGACCGTCAAGGCGGAGAAGGGCAAAGTTGATATTGTGGTTGCCAATGCTGGATTTATTGAGCACGCCACGATTTTCGATCTCTCAGAAGCCCATTACGACAAAACAATGAATATAAACTTGAAAGGAGTCGTATTCACGGTCCAGAAGGCCCTACCGCTGATGGTGCGCGGTGGCTCGATTGTCGTCGTTTCCTCCATCATTAACGTGAAGGGCGTCCCTGCTCATGGTACCTACGCCGCCGCGAAGGCCGGCGTGCGAGCTTTGGTGCGTGTCTGGGCACAGGAATTCAAAGATAAGGGTATCCGCGTTAACACGCTCAGTCCCGGTGCGACAGAAACTCCCATTATCCGTGGCCAGTTCGACTGCGACGAGGCATCGGATGCAGCAAAAGGCGTGTTCGCCTCTATGACGCCACTTGGCCGTCTCGGTCTTCCGGATGAATTAGCAGCAGGTGCGTTTTTCCTAGCCTCTGACGAGTCGAGCTACGTCACTGGCATCGACCTTCCAATCGATGGCGGGCTGGCTCAAGTTTGAACCTCGACGCCGTCACTGACCCTTGTTTGCTTGCTTATTCAGCAGCGAACCTTCGACCCCTTTCTGAACCTCAACCGAAAGAAAGTCACCCATGAGCGCTTATTTCGTCATGATCCGTGAACAGACGGTCGATCCCGCAGCACTCGCTGATTACGGACCCCGCGCATCCCTAGCGGCCCAGGGCCATCCTTTGAAGCCGCTGGCTGCCTATGGCACTCTCGATCAACTCGAAGGCGATCCTATCGAAGGAGCCGTAATCCTTGAATTTCCAGATATGGCCTCCGCTCGAGCCTGGTACGACAGCTCCTCCTACCAAGCTGCTGTCAAGTTCCGCCAAGCTGGCTCAAAATCGAAGGCCTTTCTCATCGAAGGAATTTAAAAGGCTTTCCAGCAGATGCGCCCCGTAATTTGGCGCGCAACCGGCGGGACTACGCCTGGCATCTTGCAAATGTTCCGCTGGTTTAAAATGGGTAAGGTCAAAGCCACTGGTGGCCTTTGGTCTCGCTCGGACATTGACCGAGATCATGCAAAGCGAACTTTCTCGACCGAACCAATTATACGGCACCGGCTGACTGGAATGCCGCGCAGCGGACATTCTGAGGGTCTGGTTGGGGTCGGAACCGGAAAGGCTCTAAGGGTAGAAAGTGTAACTCAAACTTGGTGGCTAGGGTGCTGAAATCGGCGATTAGAACACTGGTGCTTGCCGCGCTCGCTGGGGTGCTGTTCTTTGCCGTCTTCTTCTACTTCCTGGCCCACGTGGGCTTGGGTAGGCCTGACTGCGATGCTGGGCTGTTCGTGGGCACCTGTATCGAATGACCATCCTCTGGGGGTCATGAGCGGTCCCCGCGGCTATTTCCGTTCTAATGCATCCGCTATCCGGAAGCGGACAGGCCGATAACCACCCTTCTGAGACGTTCGTCCGGACACCGGGCGGCGGCAGATGCTGGCCGAAAGCCGCGGGTCCGTTTTGGAGAAAGCTCGCCGAAAAAGCGGACGGTCCTGTAGCGACCCACTAACGCCATAGGAGCGGCACAACTGCCTTCTCGAAAGCGGTCGCTCGAACCGTTGGGATCTGGCCCTTCTACCCTTCTGATGCCGAGATGCTTGAACGGCGAGCGGTTCGCTCGATCGCATCGGCAATGGCCCGGTATAAGGATGGCGGCAGATCATGCCCCATCCCGGGGATCAACATCATCTCCGCATCCCGGATTGAGGAAGCGGTGTCCTCGCCGCAGGCAGGCGGAAACAGAGGATCGTCCGTCCCGTGAACAACGAGGGTCGGTGCCGTGATTGCGGCGAGCCGCGACCGGCGGTCGCCAGCCACCCCAACCGCTGCGAGCTGACGTCCGAACCCACCCGGCGCACGGCCTCGCCGAACTTCCTCCCGGAGGAGAGCACGGCAGGCCTCTTCGTCGAATGGATGAGCAGTGCCCGCGATGCGCCGGGCGAAGGCGACGCCGTTATCGAGGAAACTCGCCTCGTTCAGGACGGGATCGGGGGCCGGGCGCATCATCATTGTCATAGCGTCGGGTTCGGCCGACGGCAGGTCCGGATTTCCCGTGGCCGACATGATCGAGGTGAGCGAGAGAACACGAGACGGGTGCTCGCTCGCCAGGATCTGGGCAATCATGCCTCCCATCGAGCGGCCGACGATGTGGGCTCGGCGGATGGACAGGGCATCGAGCAGGCCGATCGCGTCCGAGGCCATGTCGTCGAGCGTGTAGGCGAGTTCCGGCCGCCGACCTTCGGCAAGCGCCGAGGCCAAGGCCGCAAAGTCCATCGCGCCGTGGTCAGTGAAGTGTGTCGAGCGTCCTGTGTCCCGGTTATCGAACCGCACGACACGATAGCCGCGCGTCACCAGCTCGCGGCAGAAGGGCGTGGTCCAGCGGATCATCTGCGTACCGAGCCCAGCGATCAGAAGGATCGTCTCAGCCGCCCCGTCGCCGAAGCTGTCGTACGCCAGGGTGATGCCGTTGGCAGCCAAACGGGCAGACTTGGGTTCCGGGCTCATATCCGGACGGCCCGGAGCTGCTCCGCCCAGTGGATGAGGCGCTCCTTCATCATCCGATCGCGGACGTACCCAATCTCTTCAGCCTCCAGCCGCTCGACGATTTCGAAGCTGAACGCCTCCGCCCCATGCGCATTCCACGTGCTCTGGAGCGAACGGTGCGTGTTCGTGCCCTGCCGGAGGGTGAACCAGAGGCGGTTCTGGATCTTGGAAAGGTCGGACGCGCTGCCGACCCAAACCTCACCGGACGCCTTGCAGCGCACGGCGTAGATGCCGCTCTCGACCTCCCGCTCCTTGTAGGCGCTCACGGCCGCCTTTCGGTCTTCGGTTCTCATCACGTGCCCTCGCGGATTGGCGGCGACGCTATCGGAGGCACCCCGTTGACGCAATATGACCCGGGTAAAATTGACGGCGAGCGCTCACCCCAGCTATGGCGATCAGGATGGAGGTGCCATGCCGGAAGACCCGATGAGGATGTTCACCGCGTTTGCGGGTTTGCGGCGGCTCGCCAGCGGTCGCTTGATCGACGTGGCTCTGGCCGCGAAAGCGCGGGCGGCGGAAGATGGCGATCCGATCTTGACCTTCGACGACAGGTCGGGTGCCGTCATCGACCTCGATCTGCGTGGAACCGAGGCGGACATCACCGCACGGTTGGTCAAACTCACGAATGCGGGAGACGCCACGAGCACCGTCGAGAGGCGACCGGATCCCGATGGTGCTCCAAGGAACCGTGGTCGCCCGAAGCTCGGGGTCGTCGCCCGCGAGGTGACGCTGCTTCCCCGTCAGTGGGAGTGGCTTGCATCTCAGCCAGGAGGTGCATCGCAAGCATTGCGGCGCCTCGTTGACGAAGCGCAGCGGACAGACGGCGGGCAGACCCGGATAAAGGCAGCGAGAGAGGCCGCGTACCGCTTCCTTTCAGCGCTGGCCGGGGATCTGCCTGGGTTTGAGGACGTGATCCGGGCGCTTTTCGCCGGGGATGCCGAAGGCTTTGCAGAGCGCATGACAGCATGGCCACCGGACATCCGAGACTATGCACTGAAGCTTGCAGCCCTCACCTGAGCCAACGACGTGCGCCGGACCGTTGAGGTCCGCCTAGAGCAATGTCAGCTTTTCAGGATCCGCGTCCGGAAGCCGACATTCCGGAAACCACCCATAACAGACGTTCGCTGAGGCACTGCTGGACGGCTGGCGATGGCCGATAGCAGAATGACCGCTTCGGAGATGGTCGGCCAGAAAAGCGGCCGGCCTCCTACCGACCCAGCCCAGCCTCCCCTGACATCATTGGCGCTTCTCCAAAGCGGCCGTTCGTTAGCCCCCCGGCAACTTCGGTTCAGTGTGGTTTTCGTTCCATCCGCTTCCGGACGGCGGATGCATCGAAGCAGACATCGTCGGGGAACCGGTCACGAACCGTTGCGGACCCTCACCTCAAACCTCACGATAGGTGCCATGACGATAGCATTTCCCTCGGTGGTCGATCTCCGCGAGCGGCCAGAGTTCGCCTCCATCATCGCCGACCGGGTCTGGCGCGCATGGTGGGAGCCGAAGGGCTATACGCTCGCCTTCGTCGAGAACCTGGTGCAGCAGCACCTCAACGTTGAACCGGTCCCCCTCGCCCTCGTCGCTCACGATGGGGGCACGTTCCTTGGAACAGCCTCGGTGATCGCCTCCGAGCTCGACGAGCGACCACAGTACACACCGTGGCAGACGTATGGGTCGAACCGGAGCATCGCACGAACGCGATCGGCGCAGCCCTCGTGCGAGCAGCGGCCGACAGGGCCCGCAAGCTCGACTTCGATCCCGTCTACCTTTGGTCCTTGCCCCTCCAGCACGGGTTCTACGAACGGCTCGGATGGCGTCCGGTCGAGGTAGGCGTGACGGAGGCAGGGCTGGCCGTCTTCCGGTCTCCGTAGCTCGGGAGCGCAGGTGCCCCTTCCCGCTCCGAGCCGAAGTTGCAGGAATGCCGACGAATGGCCGCTTCCGAAAGGCTTTAGTGGAGATCTGGGCGGCCGGATTGGGTCGCCGGCTGGCCCTACGGTCATCTGCGTGATGCGATTGCGGTGCTCACCATAGCAGCAACGAACTCGACAATTGGTCCATTTTATAAGGCACCATGCAGCAAAGACCCGTTGACGTATGATGTATCATGCATCATGACTCCGCTGTGCCGTTCACAAGCGACCGGCGCGGAGAGGGAGGCAGCGCATGCAAGCTTCGCAACCTGTCAGGGCGGCTTTGGCCGCCTTCCTGGGCACGGCCATCGAGTGGTACGACTTCTATGTCTACGGGACGGCAGCGGCGCTGGTGTTCGGCCACGTCTTCTTCGCCACCGACGATCCGTTCGTCGGGACGTTGGCCGCACTGGCAACCTTCGCGGTCGGGTTCGTGGCGCGCCCGTTCGGTGCTCTGATCTTCGGACACCTTGGCGATAAGTTCGGCCGCAAGCGCAGCCTGATTATCACCCTGACGGTGATGGGCGGGGCCACGACGCTCATCGGCCTGATCCCATCCTACCATTCCATCGGAGTCGGTGCGGCAATCCTGCTGGTGTTGCTGCGGCTTGTGCAGGGCATCGCGGTCGGGGGCGAGTGGGGGGGAGCCGTACTCATCGCGGCGGAACATGCTCCGCCGAAGTGGCGCGCCTTCCTGGCGGCCGCGCCGCAATACGGCAGTCCCGTCGGGCTCATCTCAGCGACGCTGGCGTTCCGCCTCGTCTCGCAACTGCCCGAAGGTGATTTCCGTTCGTGGGGTTGGCGGATCCCCTTCCTCGTCAGCGGCCTCCTCGTGGCCGTCGCGTTCGTCATCCGCGCCGGCGTCAACGAGACTCCGGAGATGGTCGAGCAGCTGCTGGTCAAGGAACCCCACGACATCGTCCCGGTCCGCGAGATTCTACGGACGTACAAGACATCCCTTCTGCTTGGGGTCGGGCTCTGCCTGCTGGGAATCGCGGGTTTCTATTTCATCACGACGCTCATGATAAACTACACGACGACGTACCTCAGCATCGCGCGTTCGCAGATCCTCGACGTCATCTCGTGGATCGGCGTCGTCCAGATCGTGGCGTCCGCGACCGGCTCATGGCTGGCGATGAAGATCGGCGAGCGGGCGCTACTTCTCCTGACGACAGGCGCTGCCGCGCTCTGGGCTGCACCGATGATGATGCTGATCGTGACGGGGAGTGTCGCGAACATCGCCGTCGGCATCCTGGTGGCGACCGTCTTCATCGGTGCCTACTACGCCGTGATGGCGTCGTTCCTGCCCCGAGCCTTCCCGGTGCGTATGCGCTACACCGGCATCTCCCTCAGCTATCAACTCTGCGGAGCGGTCTTCGGCGGCACGACGCCGTTGATCGGGATCTGGCTGACCCACCGCTTCGGCCTGTCCTGGCAACCGCTGGCGGCGTTCTTCGCGGTGATCGCGGGCGGGACCTTCCTGTCGATCTGGCTCCTGCCAATCGAGAGCGAGACGCAGCGCATGCCCGAGGCGGCCCTGGCTCGCATCTGAACCGCGCAGCGGCCGCATAAGTCCCCGCTTCCCGGTGAGCACGCAGCGGCGCACCGCTTCGGCCGGAAAGCTCGGTAAGCAGACATCGTCGAATAGCTCCATGACCAGCGACGCCGCCCAAGCCGTGCCATCCGACGCCTTCTCGCAACCAGGCGCCGAGTCGAGTCTGTCGGAAGTCGAACGCCTGGTCCTCGACCTCTACGGAATCGTCGGTGCGGCGAAGCGCTTGTCCAGCGAACGCGACGAGACCTTCCGGTTCTCGGCGCAGGACGGTCTGCAGTACACGCTCAAGATCGCCCACCCGGCCGAGGATGGCGTCGCGCTCCAGTTCCAGGACGACATCCTTCGGCACCTGGAACGAGTCGCACCCGACCTGCCCGTTCCTCGGATCATCGGTCCCCTACAGGGTGGTACGAATGTTCCGATCGACGGCTCGGCCGCCCGAACGAGGATCGTTCGGCTGCTTACGTACCTCGACGGGGAGCAGCAATACCGGACGCCAGCCTCAGCGTCCCAGTGCCGCAACATCGGCCGGGTGCTGGCGGAGCTCGGGCTGGGCCTGCGGACCTTCAACGGGCCGACACCGCAGCGGAGGCTGCTGTGGGATATCTCCCACACGATGGACCTCAAGCCGCTGTCGGGCGCCGTCGGTTCGGCGCGCCGCTCTATCGTGTCCGGTGTGCTCGACGATTTCGAACATCGGGCCGCCGATCGGATCGGCAGCCTTCGCCGTCAGGTCGTTCACAACGATTTCAATCCCCACAACGTCCTGGTCGATCCGTCTTCCCCGGACCGCGTCGTAGGGATCATCGATTTTGGAGACATGGTCGTCGCTCCGTTGATCAACGAACTCGCGGTCGCGCTCGCCTACCATGTATCCGAGCCGGGCTGGGAGCAGCGCGCGTCGTCGCTCGTGGAGGGATACATCGATTTCGTCCCGCTCGCGGTGACGGAGCGGGCGCTGCTACCGGTGCTGATCAAGGCGCGGCTCGCGATGACGCTGATCATCACGGAATGGCGCGCGGCGAAGAACCCGGACAACAGCGAATACATTCTCCGCAATCATCCTTCCGCCTGGCAAGGACTTTCGCGACTGGCTCACATGTCGGACGCCGACCTCCGCGCCGTTCTGTTTCCCCACGGGGAGGGCTAATCCATGTCCATGGTCAACGCGTTCACGGCGGAAGACTTCGCCCGACTGGGGCCGGCGGAACGTAATCTGATCGAGCGGAGGGAGCGGGTCCTCGGCACGGCCTATCGCCTATTCTACGAGCGTCCGCTGCACGTGGTCCGGGGCGAAGGGGTCTGGCTGTTCGACGCGGATGGCAACCGCTATCTCGACGTCTACAACAACGTCGCGTCCATGGGGCATTGCCATCCGCGCGTGGTGGAAGCTGTCCGTGCCCAGACCGGCATCCTGAACACCCACACGCGCTACCTGCACGAGACGATCGTCGCGTATGCCGAAGCCCTGACGGCGACCTTCCCGGCACCCCTCAGCCAAGCGATGTTCACCTGCACGGGGAGCGAGGCCAACGATCTGGCGGTGCGGATCGCGCGGCACGTCACGGGGGGCACGGGCATCATTGTCACCGAGCTCGCCTATCACGGCCTGACGAGCGCGGTGGCGGAGTTCTCTCCCTCCCTCGGCGAGCACGTGGCGCTCGGGCCGCATGTGCGCACCGTGCCGGCGCCGGATTCCTACCGGCAGAACCCAGCCAACGCGGCCGAGCGCTTCGGGGGTCACGTGCGGGGGGCGATCGCCGATCTGAAGCGGCACGGGATCAAGCCCGCCCTGTTCATAGCCGATGCCATCTTCTCCAGCGACGGCATCTTCGCGGAGCCCGCAGGCTTCCTGAAGCCCGCCGTCGACGCCATCCACGAGGCCGGCGGCCTCTACGTCGCCGACGAGGTCCAGCCCGGCTTCGGTCGAACCGGCGATGCCATGTGGGGCTTCGAGCGGCACGGCGTGGAGCCCGACATCGCGACCATCGGGAAGCCGATGGGAAACGGCTACCCCATCGCCGGCATCGTCGCGAGGCCGAACATACTCGAGGAGTTCGGGCGTCAGGCGCGATACTTCAACACCTTCGGCGGCAATCCGGTGGCGGCGGCAGCGGGCATGGCCGTGCTCGAGACCATTCGCGACGAGGACCTTCAGCGGAACGCCGCCGAGGTCGGTCTCCACCTGCGGCGCGCTCTAGCCGAGTTGGCCGAGCGCTTCGCGCAGATCGGCGACGTCCGGGGAGCGGGCTTCTTCATCGGCGTCGAGGTCGTCTGGGATCGCGCGACCAGGCAACCCGATGCGGCAACCACCTCGCGGATCGTCAACGGCCTGAGGGAGCGTCGCGTCCTGATCAGCGCCTCTGGGCCAGGGGCGAACGTCCTTAAGATCCGGCCGCCGATGGTCTTCAGCAAGGACGATGCAGACACGTTCGTCGAAGCGCTCGGTGATACGCTCGACGCGCTCTGACCGAGGCGAGACGGCGTGCTGGGGCCTTCGCGTAGGCGACGAACACCAGCGCTCGGAATGGACGCGGCTGCATCTCACGGCGCCCAAGTCACATGGGCACCGCCATTGATGGGACAGGCACACGGATGGACACCTTGGACCCGAAGGATCGCATCTTGGAGGCGGTGGATGCCCTCTTCGAGGATCAGATCGAATTCCTGAAGGCGCTCGTGCGTATCCCCTCGCAGAGAGGCGAGGAGCGCCAAGCGCAGGACCTCATGGCCGAGACGATGTCCGCCATGGGCTTGGACGTCGACCGGTGGATCATCGACGCCGACGCGATGAAGGACCATCCGGGCTTCTCGCCCGCCTCGATCTCATACGCGGATTCCTGGAATGTCGTCGGCACGCACCGGCCGCGAGATCCGGTCGGCCGCTCGCTCGTTCTGAACGGACATATCGATGTCGTGCCTACGGGAGCGGAGGACCGCTGGCGCTTCGGACCATACGTGCCCGAGGTGATCGACGGCTGGATGTTCGGCCGCGGGGCGGGCGACATGAAGGCCGGGCTCTCTGCTAATGTGTTCGCCCTGAAGGCCCTCGCACGTCTGGGGATGCAGCCTGCCGCCACCGTGCACCTGCAATCCGTCGTCGAGGAGGAGTGCACGGGCAACGGCGCGCTCGCGTGCGTTCTGCGCGGTTATACGGCGGAGGCCGCCTTCATCCCCGAGCCCCTGGCACCCAAGCTGCTGCGCGGCCAGGTCGGGCCGATCTGGTTCCGCGTCGAGGTCCCCGGCGCCCCCAACCACGCCTCAGGTGACTTCGAGCGGAGTGCGAGCGCGATCGACAACGCGATCGAGCTCATCCGGGCACTCCCCGAGCTTGAGGAGCAGTGGAACGCGCGGAAGACGCTCTACCCGCCATTCGAGAATCATCCCCATCCGCTCAACTTTAATGTCGGGCAGATAAAAGGCGGGGAATGGACGTCGAGCGCGCCCTCATCCTGCACGTTCGAAGTCCGAGTGGCGGTCTTTCCGGGGCAGAAACCCGCGGACGCCTGCCGCGAGTTCGAAGACTTCGTCGCTGCCGCATCCGGGCGCAATGCCTACCTCGCCGAGCATCCGCCGCGCGTCACCTATCCGGGGTTCATGGCCGAGGGCTACCATCTGACCGGCGCGGACGCTCAGGAGGCGGTCCTGCGCGACTGTCACCGCAGCGTATGGCGGGAGGATCTGCAGGAGCATGCCTTCGCTGCGACCACGGATGCGCGGTTCTTCGGCCTCTACGGCGATTGCCCGACCCTGGTCTACGGCCCCTACTGCCGTAGCCCCCACGGCTTCGACGAGGCGGTCGACCTCGAGTCGCTCCGCAAGGTGACGAAGACGCTCGCTATGTTCATTGCCGGATGGTGTGGGTTGGAAGTGGCATCGTCCGATCATGCCGGGACCGCAGACGCATCTCCTGTGTGACCACTGCGCTGCGCCTGCGGACCGGCGGGCGAAGGTTAGCAACTGGCATCGTCGTCGGGCATGGCCTATCGCAGAGTCGAGGTCGGCGCTTGGTCGGGAACAGCATCGTGAAGGAGGTCTTTTCCTCGGTCGAACGGCCCAACCTCTACGAGTCCGTCTACGCGCAGATCGCCCAGGCCCTGATCGAGGGTCGCCTGAGGCCCGACGATAAGCTCCGGATCCGACCCCTGGCCGATCAACTCGGCACGAGCATCACTCCGGTGCGCGACGCGATCCTGAGCCTCGTGAAGGACGGGGCGCTGGAGAGCCGAACGCCCAAGGACGTTCGGGTGCCACGCATCCAGGTGGGACAGTTCAATGAGATCCGGATGATCCGGCTGCGCGTCGAGGGTCTCGCGGCCCGGCTCGCCGCGCAGAACGCCAACATGTCGGACGTCGCTAGATTGCGCGGGATCCTGGAAGCCAACGAAAAGGCGCGCTCGAACGACGACATGTACGAAGCCATCAAGCTCAATCAGGCTTTTCATGCCGAGATCGCGCGGATTGCTGGCTTGCCGCTTCTGCGTGACATGATTCAGCGTCTCTGGCTCCGCATGGGTCCGATCATCGCGGAACTCTACCCCGACGGCGGCCGGGAGATGATCGACCATCATCACGAGATACTTGAGGCGATTTCTGACCGGGACGCTGACGCAGCCGAGCAGGCCATTCGGGAGGATATCGACTCCGCCGCTGACATCCTCCTCGCTAAAGGCATGCTGCTGGCTGACGAAGGACAAGTCGTCATTCTCGACGAGAATGTTTAGATTTGCCCGGCGGCGTACCGCTGATGCTCACCACCGGCACGGGTTCCGAGATCCGCCAGCCACTCGGCTACGCCATCATCGGAGGCCTGCTCGTGTCCCAAGTGCTGACGCTGTCCACCATCCCTACCATCTACATGGACAAGCGGAGGATGTCGTCCCGCAGGAGCTGCTGGCCCGCGGGCACGCCGATCGCGCGGCATGCGCCGATGGCGTCTGCCGGCCTGGACGTGCAGGTCGCCTGAAATGTGACGCTTGACCTGAACTACACCGGGCAGATCGGCGACCGGGCGCAGGACCACGGGACAAAGGCAGCTTCCCGTACCGCTGGTAAGGCTTCTTATCGGAAGCGGAACCTCCGCTCGAAGGCAAAGCGTCAGGGTCCGGATTCCACCATCTGAGACGCTCACGCAGGCGGTAGGCGGCGGCCGATCCTGGCCGTAAGCGGCCGGTCCGCTCCGTGACAAGTCGGCCGCAAAAGCGGACAGCCTCCTACCCACTCATCCCGGTCATTCAGTGGCGCATTCCAGCAGGCTGGATTTGGTCGAAAGCAGCTTGTCCGCACTCAGGGCTCCGCTGCAAAAGCAGCCGTCCTCCAACCGACCCAATCAAATCATACAGGAGCAAAAGCACAGCTCCAGAAAGCAGACTTGAGCCGCATCGGCTCAGCCCAACCACATCTATGGGGCATATGGGACAACAGATCCGACGCAGTCCCGCCCCTAAGCGCGCCCGAGCCAACCCAGCAGCGTCCAACCGGTAGCGAGGCACGGTCGCCAGCCGGATTTCAGTCATGCCACCCGGTAGCAGACCCCAATCGGCTTGCCCCGTGACGAAGACATCGTCCGGCGTAGAGAGCACGGCCTGCCACACGTCGAGTCGCAGCTTGCGCCTGCGGCCCCCCGCACCCGGGGCCGCCTCTACGTCGATCAGCCGGCCTTGACGGCTGCCGGATTGATGGCTGGCTGACTTGCCTCGTTCTCGCGCGTCTTGATGAAGCTGGCCGCGACCACGCCAACCAGCACGCACGCGCCACCAATGCATCCGCTATCCCAAAGCCTCCGCCGAGAGAGTCGTAACAGATTAGAGCCTCCCGCAACGCCGGACTGATCCTTTGGCGCGAGGGGCCATCGTCATGGGGACGACATGCCGGTTTGGTTGCCGTGCGCCGCGTCGACGATGTCGTCCATGACCAGCTGGCTCAGCGCGCAAATGAAGGATGACAGCCGGTATCCGTCGTGACGCGATAGCGCGTTGTCGAAGGCGCGCACGTTCCAGAACGGGTCGTTGGCCAGCGTGACCGGGGCGATGCCGGTCAACGGCAGCCCGTGCTGGAAGCGCACCGCGGGCGACCCCTGACCCTCGGCCCCGGCCTCCGGCGGTGCCAAGTCCTGGCTGTCCCACCCGAGACCACCTTCCTTCACCCGCCGTCGACGCGCGCGGACCAACCAACCGTTCGCGCGCGGGCAGTCGATGTCCGCGTCGGCTAGTGTCGCGTAGGCGTGGTGCCGCTCCGAGCCGGTTGCCGCCAAACCGAGCATCTCGTGGGTCGTGCCGAACGGTGCGCCCGAGGGCCGCGCGTCGGCGAGCACGCCGGCGGCCGGTCGCGGCGGGTCGAGGTTACCGATCGTGTGCGACTCCTCCGGCAGGCTGATCTGGAACGGAAAGGTCGCGGCCAGGACCGACAGGGTCCGCAAGGATAACGTGAGAACGCTGTCGAGGAGATCCGCCTCGCGTGGGACCGCGCAGCTCATTCCGCGGGGTGGCCTATGCTCAATGCGCGCGGCCGCTCGTTCGAGAAAGCCCGCGGCGGGCCGGAAGTCGAACTTGAAGGTCGGGAACAGGTCGTGGGTCGCCCAATCGTAATCCACGCCCGCGTTGAACATCGCG
>CAXDNE010000122.1:0-19989 GCA_963990595.1 uncultured Methylobacterium sp. | reverse complement strand
GGTTGACGGCCACGCCCCGCGCCTTCCGGCGGGCGCAGAAGGCGTAGAGGGCGGCCACCGGATAGGCGAGAGGGCCGAAATTGCGCCCGCCCGTGTAGGGCTCGGGGGCCCAGTTGTAGGTCAGCTCGACCAGCGGCGACTTCGTCGCCGAGGCCCGCTCGACATCCCCGGGCGCGGCCAGGAAGACCAGGGTGAAGCGGCCCTTCTCGTTCTCGACGCGGCGGACCTCCTTCAGGCCGAACGTGTCGACGTAGAAGGCGAGCGCGCGGTCCAGATCGGCCACGCGAACCATCGTGTGCAGGTATTCCATCGGGTGGCGATCCCTCTGTTCGTGAGGGCTTCCTCGGCGCCCTCAGCGGAATTGGACATGATCGGCCCTGCCGGGTCGGTGCCGGCGGCGGACGGCCGATCGCTGCGCTAGCTAGGGCCGCGCCGTCCGCCGAGTAGGCCGCGCCGGCCGCAATCGCCTGGCCGGTCGCCGCGCGGCCGGGCGCGACGCCGCCCCTCAGGGCTTCTTCGCGAAGCCGATATCGGCGCCCACGGCCTGCAGCCGCTCCGGGGCGCGCTCCTTCCGCTCGCTGTAGCGGTCCACCAGATAGCCGGCGCGCTCGCGGGTGAGCAGGGTGAACTTCATCAATTCCTCGCAGACGTCCACCACGCGCTCGTAGAGCGGGCCCGGCTTCATGCGCCCGGCCTCGTCGAATTCCCGATAGGCCATCGGCACCGAGGACTGGTTGGGGATCGTGATCATCCGCATCCAGCGGCCGAGAAGGCGCAGGGAATTGACCGCGTTGAAGCTCTGCGACCCGCCCGAGACCTGCATCACCGCCAGCGTGCGCCCCTGGGTCGGGCGCACCGAGCCTTCGCTCAGCGGCAGCCAGTCGATCTGGCTCTTCATCACGCCGGTGAGATTGCCGTGGCGCTCCGGCGAGACCCAGACCTGCCCCTCGGACCAGACGGACAGGGCGCGCAACTCCTGCACCTTCGGGTGATCGGCGGTGGCGTCGTCGGGCAGGGGCAGGCCGTCGGCGTGATAGATCCGCACCGCGCCGCCCATGGCTTCGAGGAGACGCGCCGCCTCGTAGGCGAGGAAGCGGCTGAACGAGCGCGCCCGCAGCGAGCCGTAGAGGATGAGGAAGCGGGGCGCGTGGCGGAAGGGCTCCGCCACGTGGAGCTGCGCCACCGTCGGAACCTCGAAATGGGGCCGGCTGAGATGCGGCGTCCCGTCGGCGAAGGGCTGCTCGGGCTTGTCCACGGATCGGCTTTCTCGTATGTTTGTACGATCGTTTGAATGTTGAAACGATAATGGACGAATCGCAAGCCCTCGCGGCCTTCATGGCTCTGGGCCAGGAGCACCGGCTGCGGGCGCTTCGGGCGCTGGTGAAGGCTGGTCCCGAGGGCTTGGCCTCCGGAACGCTGGCGCAGGCGGTCGGCGTCTCCGCCTCCACCATCTCCTTCCATCTGAAGGAGCTGCAGCAGGCGGGGCTGATCGGGTCCCGCCGGGAGGGGCGCTCGATCGTCTACAGCGTCGCCTACCCGGTCCTGTCCGGGCTGATCGAGTTCCTCATGACGGATTGCTGCCAGGGACGCCCGGAGGTCTGCGCCCCCGCGCTGGCCGCCCTGTCGGCCTCCTGCAATCCGTCCCCATCGGCACACACGGCAAAGACGGTGGACCATGCCTGATCACGCCATCGACGTGGTGATCTATCACAACCCGGATTGCGGCACGTCCCGCAACACCCTGGCGATGATCCGCAACGCCGGCATCGAGCCGCACATCGTCGAGTACCTGAAGTCCCCGCCCACGCGGGCGATGATCCGGCAGCTCGTGGCGCGGGCCGGCCTGACGATGCGCGACGTCCTGCGCGAGAAGGGCACCCCTTACGCCGAGCTCGGCCTCGGCGATCCGGCGCTCACCGACGACGCGCTCCTGGACGCCGTCGCGGCGCACCCGATCCTGCTCAACCGCCCCCTCGTGGTCAGCCCCAAGGGCGTGCGCCTGTGCCGGCCCTCCGAGCGGGTGCTGGACCTGCTGCCGGTCCAGCAGGGCGAGTTCGTCAAGGAGGATGGCGAGCGGGTCGTGGACGCGCACGGTCGCCGGCTCGGCACGGCCTGACCGGGCTGCGGGAGAACCGCCGATCCCATGCTCGCTCTGGCCATCTTCGCCGCCACCCTGACGTTCGTCATCTGGCAGCCCAGGGGCCTCGGGATCGGCTGGAGCGCCCTGGCCGGGGCCGCCGTCGCCCTCGCCACGGGGGTGATCCAGCCGGGCGACATCCCGACGGTCTGGCAGATCGTCTGGGACGCCACCTTCACCTTCGTGGCGCTCATCATCATCTCGCTGCTGCTCGACGAGGCCGGCTTCTTCCACTGGGCGGCGCTGCACGTGGCGCGCTGGGGCGGCGGATCGGGGCGGCGACTGTTCCCCCTGGTGATCCTGCTCGGGGCCGCCATCGCGGCCGTGTTCGCCAATGACGGCGCCGCGCTCCTCCTGACGCCGATCGTGCTGGCGATCCTGCTGCGGCTCGATTTCGCGCCCGACGCCGCGCTGGCCTTCATCATCGCCTGCGGCTTCGTGGCCGACTCGACCAGCCTGCCGCTGGTGATCTCCAACCTCGTCAACATCGTCTCGGCCAATTTCTTCGGCGTCACCTTCGGGCGCTACGCCGCCGTGATGGTGCCGGTCGATCTGGTCTCGCTCGCCGCGACCCTGGTGGTGCTCGGATTGTATTTCCGACGCGCCGTGCCGGCCGCCTATCCGGTCGGGCAGCTCGCGCGGCCGGGCGCGGCGATCCGCGATCCGCTGCTGTTCCGGGCGGCGTTCCCGCTGCTCGGCCTGCTGCTCGTCGCCTACTTCGTCACCGCGCCCTTCGGCGTGCCGGTCTCGGCGGTCACCTGCGCGGGGGCGGCGGTGCTCCTGGTCCTCGCCCGGCGCGGCGGGGTCGTCCCGATCCGCACGGTGCTGCGCGGGGCGCCGTGGCAGATCGTGCTGTTCAGCCTCGGCATGTACCTCGTCGTCTACGGGCTCAAGAATGCCGGCCTGACCGATCTCCTCGTCGCCGGGCTCGTCCGGCTGGCGGCGTCCGGGCCCTGGCTGGCGGCGGTCGGCACCGGCTTCGCCGCGGCCCTCCTGTCCTCCGTCATGAACAACATGCCGAGCGTGCTGGTCGGAGCCCTCGCGATCCGCCAGGCTCCCGACCTCGCGCCGCTGACCCGCGAGCTGATGGTCTATGCCAACGTGATCGGGTGCGACCTCGGCCCGAAACTCACCCCGATCGGCAGTCTCGCCACCCTGCTGTGGCTGCACGTTCTGGCGCGCAAGGGCTACCGGATCGGCTGGGGCCAGTACATGCGGGTCGGCCTCGTCGTCACGGTGCCGGTGCTGCTCGCCGCCCTCTTGGCGCTCGCCGCGTGGCTGCCCCTGCTCGGGCCCGCCTGATCCGTGGCCGACCGCGCGCGCCGCTGGCCGGTGATCTCCGCCCTCGGCGTCGTGCAGATCCTCGCCTGGGGCTCCTCCTACTATCTGCCGGCCGTGCTGGCCGAGCCGATCGCCCGCGAGACCGGCTGGCCGCTGGCCTGGATCGTCGGGGGCCTGTCGATCGGCCTTCTGGTCGCCGCCGCGGTCTCGCCGCGCGTCGGCGCCGCCATCCAGCGGCGCGGGGGGCGTCCGGTCCTGGCGCTGGCGGCTCTGCTGCTGGCCGCCGGCCTGGCGATCCTCGCCCTCGCCCCTGCCCTGCCGGTGTTCCTCGCCGGCTGGCTGCTGATCGGGGCCGGCATGGGCTGCGGCCTCTATGATCCCGCCTATGCCACGCTCGGCCGCCTCTACGGTTCCGAGGCGCGGCCCGCCATCACCGCCCTGACCCTCCTGGGCGGCTTCGCCAGCACCGTCTGCTGGCCCCTCTCGGCCCTGCTGGTGGCGCAGGTCGGATGGCGGGGCGCGTGCCTCGCCTATGCCGCGCTGCATCTGGCGGTGACGCTGCCCCTCGTCCTCCTGGCGATCCCGGCCGTGCCGGCTCTGGCGGCCGGCTCGGAGGGCCGGCCGCAGCCGCCGCCGCCGCTGGCGCCCTGGCAGAGCCGGGCCGTCCGATTGATGGCGGGCGTTCTCATCCTGGGCGGCGCCATCATGGCGCTGGTGTCGGTTCACCTGATCACCCTGCTCCAGGCGCGCGGCCTGGGCCTCGCGGCCTCCGTCGCCTATGGCGGCCTGATCGGCCCCGCGCAGGTCGGGGCGCGGCTGATCGAGATCTCCGGCCGCGGGCGGCACCACCCGCTCTGGACGCTCACCGCCGCCTTCGCGCTCGTCGCCCTCGGCCTGCTGCTGCTGGCGGCCCACCTGCCGGCCATCGGGCTGGCGCTGGTCCTCTACGGCGGCGGCAACGGCATCTACTCCATCGCCCGCGGCACCGTGCCCCTCGCGCTGTTCGGCCCCGATCGCTACGCCGGGCTGATCGGCCGCCTGGCCCGGCCCGGGCTGATCGCACAGGCGCTCAGCCCGCCGACGGGGGCCTACCTGCTGACCCGCATCGGCCCCGACGCGCTCTGGGCGATCCTGGCGGCGCTGGCGCTCGTCAATCTCGGCCTGATCGCCGGCCTGTGGCGTGAGAAGAGGCGCGGCGCCCCGCCTGCCTGACCGCCCCTCGTCCGGCGCAGCCCGGGGCGCGTTGCGCCCGGCGGCGCGAAAGACCAGAACGGACCCGACCCGCACCCGGAGAGAGAGCCGCATGCGCACCGAGACGCCGCCGCTGATCCGCCTCGAGGAATACCGGCCGAGCGACTACCTGATCGACCGCGTCGATCTCGACATCCGCCTCGACCCGCACGCGACCCGGATCGACGCGACCCTGGCCCTGCGCCCGAATCCGGCGGTCGAGGCGGGCGCCCCCCTGAATCTCGACGGTGACGATCTGCGGCTGGTCTCGGCCGCCCTCGACGGTGCGGCCCTGGCGGCGGAGGCCTACACGGCGACGCCGGCCGGCCTCAGCCTCTTCAACCCGCCCCGGCGGCCGTTCACGCTCCGCCTCGTCACGGAGGTGGACCCCACCGCCAACACCAAGCTGATGGGCCTCTACCGCTCGAACGGGGTCTACTGCACCCAGTGCGAGGCCGACGGCTTCCGGCGCATCACCTACTTCCTCGACCGTCCGGACGTCATGGCGGTCTACACCACGCGCATCGAGGCGGACCGGGCCGAGGCGCCTATCCTGCTCGGCAACGGCAACCTGGTCGAGACCGGCCCGGTAGGCGCGGACCGGCACTTCGCCGTCTGGCACGATCCGCACCCGAAGCCGGCCTACCTGTTCGCCCTCGTGGGCGGCCGGCTCGGCAAGGTCGAGACGCAGTTCACCACCCGGGAGGGGCGCGCCGTCGCCTGCGCGGTCTATGTGGAGCCCGGCAAGGAATCCCGTGCGGATTACGCCCTCGACGCCGTGATCCGCTCCATGGCCTGGGACGAGACCGCCTTCGGCCGGACCTACGACCTCGACGTGTTCAACGTCGTCGCGGTGTCCGATTTCAACATGGGGGCGATGGAGAACAAGGGCCTCAACATCTTCAACGACAAATACGTGCTGGCGAGCCCCGAGACGGCCACCGACGGGGATTACGCCGCCATCGAGGCGATCATCGCCCACGAGTATTTCCACAACTGGTCGGGCAACCGCGTCACCTGCCGGGACTGGTTCCAGCTCTGCCTCAAGGAGGGGCTGACGGTCTTCCGCGACCAGGAATTCTCCTCCGACATGCGCTCCCGGCCGGTTCACCGGATCGCCGAGGTGCGGTCCCTGCGGGCCCGTCAGTTCCCCGAGGATGCCGGGCCCCTGCGCCACCCGGTGCGGCCCCGGGCCTACGCGGAGATCAACAACTTCTATACGGCGACCGTCTACGACAAGGGCGCCGAGATCGTCCGGATGCTGCGCACGCTGCTCGGCGCCGCGGCGTTCCGCGCCGGCATGGACCGCTACTTCGCCGATAATGACGGGCGCGCCGCCACGGTGGAGGATTTCCTGGCCGCCTTCGCGGCGGTCACCGGGCGCGATCTCGCGGCCTTCGCCCGCTGGTACGAGCGGCCCGGCACACCCCACCTGAGCGTAACCGCGTCCTACGATCCGGGCGCGGCGCGCTGCCGTCTCCGGCTCGCGCAGAGCCTGCCCGGGGAGGCCGGGCAGGACGGGCCGCCCCTGGTAATCCCGGTGGCGCTCGGTCTGGTCGGCGCGTCCGGGCCGCTCGCGGGCGCCACCTGCGCCGACGTGGTGAACGGCGTCTACGTCCTCGACCGCCCTGAAGCCGAGATCGTGTTCGAGAACGTCACCGCGGAACCCGTGCCCTCGCTGCTGCGCGACTTCTCGGCGCCGGTCCGGCTCGAACTCGCCCTCACCGATGCCCAGCGCATGCGGCTGCTCGCGCATGACGACGACCCGTTCAACCGGTGGCAGGCCGCCCAGGATGTGGCGCTGCGGCTGATCCTCGACCCCGATCCCGCCCGCACGCACGCCTTCGCGGAGGCCCTCGGACGCTTCCTCGACGGCGAGGCGCTGGCCGATCCGGCTTTCGCCGCCCTGGTCCTGGCGCTGCCCAGCGAGGGCGAGGCCGCCGACGCCCTGCCGTCCGGCGTCGACCCCGACGCGATCCACCGGACGCGATCCGAGTTGCGGGCGCAACTCGGGCGAGCCCTGCGGCCGCGCCTCGATCGGCTCGACGCCGCCCTCGCCCCGGCCGCGGGGGCCTCCTACAGCCCCGACGCCGCCTCGGCGGGGCGCCGGGCGCTCCGCAATGCCGTCCTCGACCTCCTCGCGGCGGGCGATCCCGAGGCGGGTGCGGTGCGCGCCGGGGAGCGACTGGAGGCGGCCAGCAACATGACCGACCGCCTCGCCGCGCTCGGCACCCTCACGCTGATACCCGGCGCGGCCCGAGAGGCGGCGCTCGCCGATTTCGCCGCGCGCTACGCCGACGAGCCCCTCGTCCTCGACAAGTGGTTCGCCATGCAGGCCCAGATCCCCGAGCCCGGCACTTTGGACCGAATCGCGCATCTGCAGGCCCATCCGGCCTTCACGATGACCAATCCGAACCGGGTCCGCGCGCTGATCGGGAGCTTCGCGTTCGGCAATCCGACCCAGTTCGCACGGCGCGACGGGGCAGGCTTCGCCCGGGTGGCCGAGACGGTCGCAGCCCTCGATTCGACCAACCCACAGGTTGCTGCGCGGCTGCTGACGGCCTTCGGATCGTGGCGCCGGCTAGAAAATTCGCGGGCCGTGAAAGCGGTCGAAATGCTTAATCGGATCAAGGCGATCCCGGGCCTTTCCCGGGACAGCGCGGACATCGTCGCGCGCAGTCTTGGAGATGGCTAAGCAATTGAACTTACAGTAGAAAAGAGGCCTTCGGCGCAGCCGCCACAATGGGGCGTTCGTCAATCCCTTATGGTAAAAAACCCGTGGACAAACCGCCCCCTGAGGTGATTGTATTCACAGAGATTCGGGGGGCGGAGCGCCCCGATCGGATCGCAACTCCCACGGGTGAGGCTCGGCCATGCCGGAGGCGGCTTCCGCTTCCTTCTCCGCGCGTGCGGACTCGACTCTCGCCATCACGTGGCCGATGCGCGCCCGGGATCCGCGGCTCGGGCAGGCGGAGCGCTGGTTGCGCTACGCCGTGCCGGGGGCCCTCGCCGTATTCCTCGCCTGCCTGGTCGGGCTCGCCGCGCTGCACATCCGCGGGCAGCGGGCCGAGATCCTGGCGGGCGCCCGGGCCGAGGTCGAGGGTTTCGCGCGACTGGCCGCCCGGGCGGTCGCGCCGTCCGGGTTCGGCGCGGCGGACCTGCGCGCGCTCATGCCGGAGAGCGAGCGGCATCCGGGCCGGCGCCTTCTGCTCGTGCGGCCCGACACCCGCATCGCCGCCGCCCATCCGCCCCTTCCGGCCGATCTGACGACCCTGGCCGAGGTGCTCGGCGAGAGCGAGCCGCTCTCCGGCCTCGGCGAGCGCGCCGGCGCCATGGCCCTCGACCTTCCGGGGGGCGAGAGCGTGCTGGCCGCCATGCACAGCCTGCCGGACGGCACCGGACAGGTCGCGGTGCTCCAGCCGGTCGAGCCGCTGCTGCGCGGCTGGAGCGCGCGCACCCGCGACCAGATCGTGCTGATCGCCGCCGCGGCGCTCGTCATCGTCGGCGTCGGCTTCGCCTACGGGCTGCAGACCCGGCAGGCGGCCCGGGCCGACCGGGCCCGCGAGCAGATCCGCGGCCGCCTGGAGACGGCTCTGCGCCGAGGCGCCTGCGGCCTGTGGGACTGGGACGTGGCGCGCGGCCGGATCTACTGGTCGGATTCGATGTACACCCTGCTCGGCTACCGGCGGCAGCACGAGTACCTCTCGTTCGGTGACGTCAACGGCCTGGTCCACCCCGATGACGGGGACCTCTACAGCCTCGCCCGCGGCCTCGCGGCGAACCAGACATTCATCGACCATGCCTTCCGGATGCGCGGCGCCGACGGGGCCTATGTCTGGCTCCGGGCGCGGGCCGAGGTCGTGGTCGACGCCGCCGACGGCGGCCGCCACCTTGTCGGCATCGCCACCGACATCAGCGAACAGCGAGCCCTCGAAGAGACCAACGCGGCGGCCGACATGCGCCTGCGCGACGCCGTCGAGGCGATCTCCGAGGCCTTCGTCCTCTGGGATACCGGCAACCGGCTGGTCCTGTGCAATTCGAAGTTCCGGCGCCTCCACGCCCTCAGCCCCGAGGATGCCCAGTCCGGCCGGAGCTACACGGACGTGATGGGACGGGGTGTCCTGCCCCAGGTCCGCCGCGAATCGCCCGAAGCCGGCATGGCGCTCGAGGGCATGGCGGCGCGGACGTTCGAGGCGGAGCTCGCGGACGGGCGTTGGCTCCAGATCAGCGAGCGGCGCACCAAGGACGGCGGCTACGTCTCGGTGGGGACCGACATCACCAGCCTGAAGCGCAATCAGGAGCAGCTCCTGGCCTCCGAGCGCGAGCTGATCGAGACCGTCAAGGATCTCAAGCGGTCCCGCCGCACCCTGGAGCTCCAGACGCAGCAGCTCGCCGACCTGGCCGAGCGCTACCTCGAGCAGAAGGCCGCCGCCGAGGCCGCGAGCCAGGCGAAATCCGAGTTTCTCGCCAATATGAGCCACGAGCTGCGCACGCCGCTCAACGCCATCATCGGCTTCGCCGACGTGATGGAGAACGCGGTGCTCGGGCCGCTCGGCACCCCGCGCTACACCGAATATTGCCGCGACATCCGCGAGAGCGGCTCGCACCTGCTCGCCATGATCGACGACATCCTCGACATGGCGCGCCTCGAGGCGCGCCGGGTGCGCCTCAATCCCCGGCCCATCTCCGCCGAAGCGGCCGTCGCGGCTGCGCTCGCCCCCGTCGAGGCCGCCGCCCGCGAGAAGGCGATCACCGTGAGCGTCGACGTGCCGGCCGGGCTCGATCTGCTGGCCGATCCGAGCGCGATGCAGCAGATCCTCGCGAACCTCGTTCAGAACGCCGTGAAGTTCACGCCCGCCGGGGGGCGCGTCGCGGTGCGCGCCCGGCGTTCGGGCGCGAATACCCACCTGTTCGTCGAGGATAACGGAATCGGGATCCCGCGCTCCGATCTCGCCCGGCTCGGCCGGCCCTTCACCCAGGTCGAGACCCAGATGACCCGGAGCCACAAGGGGTCGGGGCTGGGTCTTGCCATCACGCGCTCGATGGTCGAGCTGCATGGCGGCTCGCTGCGCATCCGCTCCGAGGTGTCGGTCGGCACCATCGTCCTCGTGCGCCTGCCGGCCACGGCCCCGGACCGGACGGATCGGACCGTCGCCGAGAGCCCGGCCGTGCGCCAGCTCGGGGCGCCGCGGCCCGGCCGGCGCGCCGCTCAACCGGCCGCCGCCTAGGTCACTCAAGGGCGCGGATCCAGCCCCCCGAGGCGGGCGACGCGCCCCATCTCCGCGTGCCAGCGCGCCTCCGCGACGGCGCGGGCGAGGCAGCGGATCCGCCAGCGCCGGTACGGCCAGAGGATCGGGTTTCGGCCGAGCTCGTCCTGATGCCGGCGCAGACGCCGCAGCAGGTCCGGCAGCTGCGCCGCGGCCGCGTCGCCCGTGGCGATCTCGATGGCCCGCAACTCGGCCCGGAACCCCGCCTTCCAGTCTTCCATGGCGCGCGTCTCCGCGATGGTGTGCCGGTTCCGGCCACGCGATCCGCCGGGACGTGCGGGGCGGGATGCCATCAGGCCCGCGGCATGACTGCACGCTCGGAAAACCCGCGTCGCCGACGTGTGTTTGCTCCGCACACGAACTGCGGCGCGGGATCAGACGCGGAGGATACGAAACATGCGGTCCAAGACAACGCTACGCTTGACCCTCGGTATCCTTTTCGGGCTTTCCGCAGCCCCGGCTCTCGCGCAGAGCACGGGCTACGTCACCGGCTTCCCGGGCAAGGATCCTGCGGGCGATGAGGAGATCGGATGGGGCCCCGCCTACCGCCCGGAGACGAGCTTCGCCCAGCCCGGCACGCCCCCGACCCCGGGTGAGATCGCCGGGCGCGCGTATCGCGCCCGCACCGGTCACGGCGTCTACGACCGGGTCGAGGGCGACGACCCCTACAGAGCCCGCTAGCGGCGGCGCAGGGCGCGCTTGGCGGCTTGGCGCGCCGACGCCTCGAACCGGGCGAGCCGCAGGCGCCGTTCCAGAGTGAGCGCGTGGCGGCCCGGCGGCACCGCGATGATCTCGGCGATCGGGGTCCGGTCGCGATAGAGGCTCTCCAGGGCCGAGCCGTCCAGCGTCGCCGAGTCCAGCCGGTCGGCGAAACCGGTCGCGTGGCAGGCGCGCACGATCTCGGCCTCCAGCAGCAGCCCCGGGGCGTGGCTGCGCAGATCCTCGTCGTAGGCGGTCTTCAGCAGGGTCGCAGTTCGGCCGCCCATGAGGGCGAGACTGACCGCGATCGGCCGCCCGTCGAGGGTCAGCGCGTCCGCCCGGATGCCGACCGGTCCCGTCGCTCCGGCGAACAGCGCGCGGGCGAGCGCGGCGGTCTCCGGCCGGCAGGCCATGGCGGTGCCGGCCTGCCCCTTCCAGCCGGCGCGCTCCAGGTCGAGGAAGGCCGCGACGAGGCGCTGGAGATCCGGGCCGTCCGCGGCGCTCGCGTGGGCGACGGCGCCGAGGTCCGCCACCCGGCGCGCCCGGCGGCGCAGATCCTTGAATCGCGACCGGTGCGGATGACCGGCCAGGAAGGATTCGTGATCGGCGCGACGGTCCATGACCGGGCGGTCGAACGCCGCCACCGTGCCGATGGCCCATCCGCGCGCCCGCATGGCCGCCAGCATGTCGGGCACGGCGCCCTCCCCGGTCGGCAGGAGCGGCCAGCGCCAGGCCCGGCCGCCGGACGCCGCCGCGAGGCCGTCCACCAGGGCCTGCGCGTGGGCCGCGCGGTCCGGACCCGCCGCGACGAGGGGCGCGGTGGCGGTCACGAAGGGCGAGAGGAACGGCCGGGCGATCCGGCCGCCGAGGCCGGTGAGGTCGCGCTTCAGCGTGAAGGGCAGCAGCGCGGCGAGCCGATCCCCGCGCCGGATCGTCACGAAGCGCAGATCCTCCGGCAGCAGGCCGGCGGCCCGATGCGCCTCCACCACGTGCCGGGAGAAATGCGGGTGCGGTGCGGCGGCCTCCGCCAGCAGCGCGTCCCAGGCCGCCGGGTCCGGCGCGCCGCCGCGCGCGATCGCGGGTTCGGAGAGGCCGCGGGCGGCCGGACTCGCCGCGCTCATCGCGCCACTCCCACCGTCCAGACGGGGGTCCGCAGCCCGTGGACCCGTCCCGCGGCGCGCGCCAGGAGGCCGGCCCGGCCGATCGTGGCGAGCGCCACCGAAAGAGCCGCGCCGGGTGTCCCCAGCGCCGGGATCAGGACCAGGCACAGGCCCGCGGCGGCGGCGAGGCTCCCCGCGGTGATGCCGGCGCAGAGGCGCTCGCCCCCCAGCATGGTGAGGAGATCCTCGCCCGGTCCGAACAGGCTCGCCGCGACGCTGCCGGCGACCAGGATGCACAGGATCGGCACGCTCGCGCCGAACCCCGCGCCGAACATCGCCAGGAGCAGCGGACTGGCGGCCAGGATCGCGCCGCCGACCGCGAGCGTCGCGGCCGCGGTCACCCGGCCCTGGCGTCGGACCAGCTCGGCGAGCAGGAAGCGGTTCGCCTGCGCCCGGGCCGCGCTGTAGCGCTGGAGGGTCGCGGCGCTGACGGCGAAATGCACGAACACGACGAATTGCTGGATCCGCGTCGCCGCGAAATAGAGGCCGACCTCGTCCGGGCTCACCAGGGCGCCCAGCACGATGACGTCCACGAAGCTGAAGCCGGCATTGGCCAGATCGATCGCGGCGATCGGCAGACTCGTGCCGAGCCACATGCGCCAGCGATAGCGATGCGGTCCGGACGGCAGGCCGGTCCGCAGCCGCAGGACGAGCAGGCCGGCCTGCAGCGCCGTCGCGGCCCCGGCTGCGGCCAGCATGCAGGCCATCGCGACCTCGGCGCGCGGCGGCGCTCCGATCAGCACCGCCCCGACCATGCAGGCCATCATCAGGGTCTGGCGCAGGAGGTAGGGCGGCGCGATGGCGAGGCCGACCCAGTTCTGGCTGCGCGCCACGCCCTCCAGATAATCCTGTAGCGCGAAGAGCGGCATCACGCAGAGGGCGACGGCGATCGGGGCCCGGTAGGCGGGCGCGAACAATCCGGGCTCCAGCGTCAGGAGGGCCGCCCCGAGACCCGCGACCGCGAGCGCTGCGCCCCCGGTCACGAGTGCGCCGGCCCGAATATAGCCGCGGGCGAGGTCGAGGTCCCCCTGCGCCTGATCCCCCGGCACGAACCGGCAGGCGCCCTGGGACAGGCCGAGGGTCAGGGTATGGCCGAGCATCGCGGTCCAGACCCAGACGGAGGCGAAGATCCCGTAGGCCTCCCAGCCCATCAGGCGTGCCGCCAAGACCTGGGCACCGTACGCGAAGCCGGCCGAACCGACGCGGATCGCGAAGACCGTGAGGGCGGCTCGCTGCGGGCCGTTCCGCAGAACGCGCAGGCCTCTGATCGCGAGGTCCGGGAGAGCCGTGGCCGACACTACGCGCTCCGCGCCAAGCCTGGGGTCGGCGGGAGGCCGATCTCTGGTTGTCGGGTCTAGCCCGGCGCGCGTTGCGGCCCGGTTAAAGGCGGGGCGGCGGGATCGGCTTTGGGGACCGCGGGCGTCTCGGTCCGCATCAGCGAGGTGGCGATCGTCAGGGCCACGTGCTCGGCCATGCAGCGCAGGCCGAGATCGTTCAGCCGGAACCGGCGTCCGAGCATGTGCCCCTCGCCCTTGTCGCTGCGGCTCGACAGGTAGTGCAGCGCCTCGTAGCGCCGCACCAGCGGCACCTGCTGCTGGGTCGCCACGTGGCGGACGGCGTCGACGATCCGGTTGTAATCCACGTCGGCGGCCATGCTGGCGGTGTAGATCGGATCGACCAGGACGACGTCGATCCCGTGGGACCGGATCCACGACACGGCTTCGCCGAGCGCGTCCGCGAAGGCCTCGGCATCCACGCGGGCGATGGCGTCGTGGGTGCCGACCTGCCAGACCACGAGGTCGGGCTCGGCCTCGGTCACCATGGTGCGCAGGCGCTCGGCGGCGCCGGAGGCGATCTCGCCCGGCAGGCCGCGATGGTCGATCACCACGTCGACCTTCGGGAGCGCGTGCTCCAGGGCGGCCTCGAGTTTGGCCGGGTAGGAGGCCGAGGCCCCCGGTGCCGCGCTGCCGCCGATCGCCAGGATCTTGAGGGGGCGGTTCTCGGCCAGAGCCGCCTTGACGGCGCCGAGCTGGGCCGCGGTGTAGAGCTGCGCGCCCGGGACCCGGCATTCCTGCGACAGGGCCGCCTCGCTCGCGCCGGGATCGGCGGGCTGTTCCGCAGCCGCCGGGAGCGCCAGGACCGCCATGTCCAGCGCCGCCACGATCAGGGCCGCGAGCGCCAGAGACGACCGGGAGGCGCGGCCGCGGTGCGGCGGCGCCGGACGGCACGCGGGCTTCACGCGCGGGAGCGCGACGACTTGCTGCGGGTGCGCCATTCGACGAACCATGCGGTAAACCCCAGCCCGACCAGGCCCGAGCCGGCGACCAGCATATCGATCAGCAGGCCGCCGCCGGTCTGAAAACGCACGAGCTGCCCGATCAGGCTCAGGATCGAGCCCATCGAGAAGACAGCCAGGGAATTCCGACCCAGCCGGTTCAGATAGCCGACGAGAGGACCGATTCGGGGGGACAAGAGTGCGTAAACGGGGGCGACGGCCAGCAATACCCCCAGGAAATGGAGGAGCCGCGCGGGCGTGAGATAGGTCTTCTCGAAGGTGAAGAGCAGGCGCGGCTCCGGCACGGCCATCGGGTCAGGGCGAATCTCCGTCACGGCGAGCACGATTCCCACGAGGACGATCGCGACCCCGGCGGGAAACAGGCGGCGCGACCAGCGTCGCAGGGCGTCGGAGCGCAGGCTCCAGCCCTGGAGCACGAAGCCCAGCACCAGCAGAACCTGCCAGCACAGCGGGTCGAAGAACCAATCCCCCTCGCCCGGCCAGGACGGCAGGTTCCAGCCGAAGACGAGGCTCGCGAGGTAGACGCCCCCGGAGAGGGCGAGGGCCGCGACCAGGCTGAGCCGCCCCACCAGAACGAAGACCGGCGCGATGCCGATCAGCAGCACGTAGAGGGGCAGGATGTTGAAGTAGCCGAGCTGGTAGGTCAGCAGCGCCATGCCGCAGACCGACTGGATTGGGTCCGCGAAGAAGCCGCCGGCATTGTGCCATTCGAGGATCAGCGGGTTGTCGAGCAGCAGCGCCGCCCCCGCGATGATGGCGAGCGCCAGCAGCATCACGGTGAGCTGGGCCCGGTAGACCTCGACGGTGCGGGCGAGCAGCCGCACGACGCTGCGGCCCGGCGGCTCCGGCACGCCGTCGCGCCCGCGGGTGGCGATGCCGATCGACCAGCCCGCCAGGAACACGAACAGCTCGGCCGCGTCCGAGATGCCGTATTGCGAGAAGGTGTAGCGCTCGAAGGTGTTGCCCGGGATGTGGTTGATGAAGATCGTGACCAGGGCGAAGCCGCGCCAGAAGTCGATCGCGTTGGGGTCCCGCATCGGCGCGGCGGCTCCGGGTTTCGACTCGTCAGATCGGGGGGCGGATCGCGGCTCCTGATACGGCGCCGCGCCGGGTCTGCAAAGGCGGATCGGACTGACGATGCCGCGACCGGTCGAACCGGGCGGTCACCCTGGCGTTACGACCCGACACGGAGTGCCACGCCCGATGACTCGCACGATCACGATCCTCGCCCTGTCGGCCCTCGCACCACTCCTGGCCTCCGCCGTCTCGGCAGAGGCCCGGACCGGGGGGCCCGGCTCGACCGCGACCGCGCCCAACACGTCGTCGGTCGGGCGCGTCATGCCGCCGAGCCGGGGCGCCGGCGCCGCGACCCCGGACGAGCGGCGCACGCTGACCCCGCGGGAAGCGCAGAACGACCGGATCATGCGCGGGATCTGCATCGGCTGCAGCCCGCGCTAGGCCCGGTCCCCGCGCTACTTGCCCCGGCGCAGGCGCAGATCGTCCTCGCTCTCGCGCGCGAGCCGCAGCAGGTTCTGGCCGTAGGCGGTCTTGGCGAACATCTCGCCGCGGGCCACGAGCTGGTCGCGGTTGATGAAGCCCTGAAGGTAGGCGATCTCCTCCAGACAGGCCACCTGGAGACCCTGCCGGTGCTGCAGGGTGCGGACGAACTCGCTCGCCTCCAGCAGGCTGTCATGAGTCCCGGTATCGAGCCACGCATAGCCGCGCGACATGCGCTCGACATGCAGCTGGCCACGCTGGAGATAGGCCTCGTTCACGCTGGTGATCTCCAGCTCGCCGCGGGCCGAGGGTTTCACGTCGGCGGCGATGTCGAGCACCTGATTGTCGTAGAAGTACAGGCCGGTCACCGCCCAGGTGGAATCCGGGTTCTGCGGCTTCTCGACGATCTTCGTCGCGCGGCCAGTCTTGTCGAGGCTGACCACGCCGTAGGCCTGCGGATTCTCGACGTGGTAGGCGAAGACGGTGGCGCCCCGCTTGCGCGCCGCCGCGCGCTCGAGCAGCTCGCCCATGCCGGCGCCGAAGAACAGGTTGTCGCCGAGGATCAGCGCCACGTCGTCGTCGCCCACGAAGGAACGCCCGATGACGAAGGCCTGGGCGAGGCCCTCCGGCCGCGGCTGCAGGGCGTAGGAGAACGTCAGGCCGAACTGCTCGCCGGTGCCGAACAGGCGCTTGTAATTGTCGAGGTGCTCCGGCGACGAGATGATCAGGATCTCGCGGATGCCGGCCAGCATCAGCACCGAGACCGGGTAGTAGATCATCGGCTTGTCGTAGACCGGCAGGAGCTGCTTGTTGATCGACAGCGTGGCCGGGTGCAGGCGTGTGCCGGATCCGCCGGCCAGAACGATGCCTTTCATGGCTTGGAAACTCCCTCTGTGACCGGCCCGACGAGCCGGTCCAGGATGTCGTCGAGCGCCGCCTGCCAGGGCCGCGGCGCGATGCCGTAGGCCGCAGCGAGGCTGTCGGTGGACAGGCGCGAATTGGCCGGCCGCCGGGCCGGTGTCGGGTAGGCGGAGGTCGGGATGCCCTTGACCGGCACGGAGCGGCCACCGCGCCGGGCGGCGCCGGCCACGATCGCCTCGGCGAAGCCGCGCCACGTGGTGTCGCCCGCGTTCACGCAGTGGAAGGTGCCGGTGGGCGCCCCCGGATCCCTGGCCAGGCGCTGCGCGATCGTCGCGAGCGCGGCGGCGAGATCGGCGGCCGAGGTCGGACAGCCGTGCTGGTCGTCGACCACGGTGAGCGCGTCGCGCTCGCCGGCGAGCCGCAGCATCGTCTTGACGAAGTTGCCCCGGTGCGGGCTCACCACCCAGGCGGTCCGGACGATCGCGTGGCGCGGATTGCCGGTGCGCACGGCGAGCTCGCCCGCCGCCTTGCTGGCCCCGTAGACGCTCTGCGGGTCGATCGGAGCGTCGGGCGTGTAGGCCCCGTCGGGCTTCGTGCCGGCGAAGACGTAGTCGGTCGAGACGTGCACCAGCGGGATCTTCCGCGCCGCCGTAGCGGCCGCCAGGATCGCCGGGGCGAGGGCGTTGAGGCGCCACGCCGCGACCACGTCGGATTCGGCCCTGTCGACCGCCGTGTAGGCGGCGGTGTTGATCACGACCCGGTAATCCCGGGCCGCCAGCGCCGCCGTGACCGCCTCCGCGTCGGTGATGTCGAGATCCGCGCGGACCGGCGCGTGCACGCTGACGCCGGCCGGCCAGGACAGCGCCTGCAGCTCGGTGCCGACCTGACCGGCACCGCCGAGGACGAGGATGTCCATCAGCCGTTGAGTCCCAGGCGCTCACCCTTGTAGCGGCCCTCGCGGATCGGGCGCCACCAGCCCTCGTTGGCGAGGTACCACGCCACGGTCTCCTCGAGCGCCTGCTCGAAGGTCTTCCGCGGGCGCCAGCCGAGCTCGGTCTCGGCCTTGCTGCAGTCGATGGCGTAGCGCCGGTCGTGGCCCGGACGGTCGGCCACGAAGCTGATCAGCTGCTCGTGCGGGGCGCTCTCGGGGCGCAGCCGGTCGAAGGCCGCGCAGAGCGCCTTCACCACCGCGAGGTTGTTGCGCACTGCCCGGCCGCCGAGCAGGTAGGTCTCGCCGATCCGTCCGCGCTCCAGCACGGCCACGAGGCCCCTGGCGTGGTCCTCCACGTGGATCCAGTCGCGCTCGTTCAGGCCGTCGCCGTAGACGGGCAGCGTCTTGCCCTCCAGGGCGTTGAGGATCATCAGCGGGATCAGCTTCTCGGGGAAGTGGCGCGGCCCGTAATTGTTGGAGCAGTTCGTCACCAGCACCGGCAGGCCGTAGGTCTCGTGCCACGCGCGGGCGAGGTGGTCGGAGGCCGCCTTCGAGGCCGAGTAGGGCGAGCGCGGGTCGTAGCGGCTGCCTTCCGTGAAGAACGCGTCCGGCGGCAGCGAGCCGTAGACCTCGTCGGTGGAGACGTGGAGGAAGCGGAAGGTCTTCTTCTCGGCCTCCGGCAGCGCCTCGTAATGGCCGCGGGCGCCGTCCAGCATGGTCTGCGTGCCGATGACATTGGTGCGCACGAAGGCGCCCGGATCGGTGATCGAGCGGTCGACATGGCTCTCGGCGGCCAGATGCATCACCGCCTGGGGCTTGAAGTCGGCATAGGCCTTCTGCACGGCGGCCCGGTCGCAGATGTCGGCCTCGACGAGGCGGTGGCGCGGGTTGTCGGCCAGCGGCGCCAGGGAGACCGGGTTGGCCGCGTAGGTCATCGCGTCGAGGGTGCAGACCTCGTGGCCGAGATCGTTGACGAGATGCAGCACCAGCGCCGAGCCGATGAAGCCGCAGCCTCCGGTCACCAGGATGCGCATGGCGGGTTACCTCGTCGTAGGGGTCGAAAACAGGAAAGCCGGCCCAGCAGAAGACTGGCTGGCGTGACAAAATTACGGCTGGCCGCGCAGATCAGAACACCCGCCCCAGATCGGCGAGGCGCGGCGCGCGGCGGTCCTTGTCGGACAGGATGGCCGCCTCGCCCGGGATCGGCCACGGCACGCCGATCTCCGGATCATCCCAGGCGAGCGCCCGGTCGTGCTCCGGGCTGTAGTAATCGTCGACCTTGTAGGCGACCATGACGTCGGGGGTCAGGGTGCAGAAGCCGTGGGCGAATCCGTGCGGGATGAAGAGCTGCTCGCCCGTCTCCGCGTCGAGGGTCACGGCCACGAACTTGCCGTAGGTCGGCGAGCCGCCGCGGATGTCCACCGCGACGTCCAGGATCGCGCCTTGCAGGACCCGGATCAGCTTGGCCTGGGCCCGGGGGGAGATCTGGAAATGCAGGCCCCGGATCGTGCCCTGCGGGGCCGAGAAGGACTGGTTGTCCTGGACGAAGGTGGCGGTGATGCCGGCCCGCGCCAGGGCATCGACCCGGAAGGTCTCGGAGAACCAGCCGCGCGCGTCGCCGAAGCGCTTCGGTACGATGCGCTTCACGTCCGGAATTTCGGTCTCGATGACGTCCATGCCAGCGCCCTTCCCGCGGATCCTGTCGCGAGGCCCTGCGGACGTCTCCGCTTCGGTCGCTCCGAGCCGTGCACCCGCCTCGCCGAACCCAACCTCGATGATCGACCCGCGACTTCCGGTCATTCGCCGGCCGTGTCAAGGCATGGCCCCTGCGGTGCCATTCACGTGAGAGGGCGATGAGGGCCGGATCCGGGCAGAGAGTGGCGGCTCTGCTGAACGCGCAACTCGCCGACCCGGCCTGTTCCTGGAGCCTGGGCGGCTACGGTGCCGTCGCGGCCTTCTGCCGGGATCCCGCGGAGCCGGTGCGGCGCCTCGAAGATGGCCGAGCCGGGCTCGTCAGCGCCCGCGGTGCCGTCGCGCTCATGGCTTCGGCGGCTCTGAGACCCTTCGCCTACGAGACCGGCTTCGCGGATGGCTGGAGCCAGGCGGTCGCGCTCTGCCTGCCGGAGACCGCCTGCACGATGGCCCGGCGCGGCGTGCTGACGGAATTGGGGCCGGACGCGCAGGCGGTCCGGCCGCAGGACCGTGCGGCGATCCTGTTCGACCTGGGCCTCGGCCTCGAGGCCGTGGATGCCTGCATCCGCACGGCCGATCCGGACGCGCTCGCCCGTCTGCGGGCCGGGCTCGGCCAAGCGATCATCGAGCCGGGCCATGAGGTCGGTCCATCGCTCGAGGGTCTGCGCGCGGACCGGGTGTTCATCGCCCGCTTCGGGCGGATCGAGGTCTATGCGCCGTCACCGACGGGCGCTGGCGCTGCCGCCTCCGGGCCGCACAGTCACGTCCTGCCGCGGCTCCTGCGGCTCGGGCGGACGCACGCGGCCACGGCGCCCATCCCCGCGGGGCTCGTGCCCTGCGCCCCTTTGCACCCCGCCCATCCCTGCCGGGACGGCTCGGGCCGCCCGGCCGCGTTCGATGCGGGCCGCCCCGCAGCGTTCGGCCCGCTCCGCGAGGCC